>DFHP01000169.1:1417-4049 GCA_002371335.1 Eubacterium sp. UBA3720 | reverse complement strand
CTATGTTTGTAACACATTTATGGATGAAAGTTGACAATAAAATGAATTTTGCTATAATGAATATGATTGTATTTTTGTATACGCAGCTTATTTCGGGCAACAATCAGCATAAGCTTATGGCGAAGGTGCCGGGGAGGTAACATGGAAAGAAATAAGTCTAGAGAGGACTATCTGGAAGCGATTCTCATGGAGGGTAAGCTGCGCGGAAGCTGTCGGTCCATTGATGTGGCAAGACATCTGGGATTTTCGAAGCCGAGCGTCAGTATTGCCGTAGCCAAGCTGGTCGACGAAGGTTATGTCTTAAAGGAAGATCGTGGTGAGCTTCGCCTGACCGAGAAAGGATTGCAATCGGCGACACGCGTGCTTGAGAAACATGAGTTTTTTACCAGAATGCTGGTCAAGGTAGGCGTGGATGAGAAGACAGCCAGCGAGGATGCCTGCAGAATGGAACATGCCATCACGGAGGAATCGTTTCAGAAATTAAAGAAATTTTTTGAGAATGCATGAAAAAATCAGGACTGGCAAATGAGCCAGTCCTTGTTTTAGCCTATTTTCGGAGCAGCCGATATTTTGAAAAAAAGGAGAAAAAAATGCTTGACGTTTGCTTGCTTGGGACAGGAGGGATGATGCCTCTTCCGAGAAGATGGCTGACATCCCTTATGACCAGATATAATGGAAGCAGTCTTCTGATCGACTGCGGAGAAGGTACTCAGATCGCCATAAAGGAAAAAGGCTGGACGTTTAAACCTATTGATATAATATGTTTTACCCATTATCACGCAGATCACATCAGCGGTCTGCCGGGTATACTTCTGGCAATGGCAAACGCGGAAAGGACAGAACCGCTTACGCTTATCGGGCCGAAAGGCCTTGCGCGGGTGGTCCAGGGTCTGCGCGTGATCGTGCCTGAACTGCCGTTTGAACTGAAATACATTGAGATCACTGAGCCGGAGAAGACACTTGAACTCTTTGGATATAAGATCACAGCATTCAGGGTGCGCCACAGTATGATATGCTACGGTTACTCGATCGATATCCTGCGAGGCGGAAAATTTGATGTGGAACGCGCGAAAGCAAACGGGATCCCGATCAAATACTGGAGCTTCCTGCAGAAAGGACAGACTGTGGAGGAAGACGGAAGGGTATATACGCCTGATATGGTGCTGGGACCGGAGAGAAAAGGCATCAAGGTCACGTATACTACAGATACCCGTCCGACAGATTCTATAATAAAAAATGCAGCCGGTTCGGATCTGTTTATATGTGAGGGAATGTACGGAGAGCCGGAAAAAAAGAAGAATGCGGTGGAAAACAAGCATATGATGATGCAGGAGGCCGCGGCGCTGGCGGCGGAGATACGGCCGGGGAAAATGTGGCTGACGCACTATTCTCCGTCGTTGATACATCCGGAGGAATATATGCCGGAGATCAGAAAGATATTCCCGAACGCCGAGCCGGGAAGGGACGGAAAATTTATTGAACTGAAATTTACGGAAGAGTAGTGTGCTGGAACTTGTCACATGTCATTTGCGAACTTTTTAATCAAAAAATACATCGCACGTTATTTTCGTGATGACGGCCGGACCTGGTCTCCCGCTGAAATAAACGCAGCTTAAAAATCAGGAAATTCCGAAAGAGGAATAAGTAAAAGGAATCAAGATATAATGGAAGATATTTATATTCTGGGAATCGAAAGCTCCTGTGATGAAACGGCGGCTTCCGTAGTTAAGAACGGGAGAACAGTCCTTTCAAATGTAATATCGTCGCAGATAGATCTGCATACTTTGTACGGAGGCGTAGTACCGGAGATCGCTTCAAGAAAGCATATTGAAAAGATAAATCAGGTAATAACCATGGCGCTGGAGGAAGCAAACGTAACTCTTGACGATATTAGCGCTATCGCGGTCACGTATGGTCCGGGACTTGTGGGTGCGCTTCTGGTCGGCGTTGCGGAGGCAAAGGCCATCGCTTTTGCGAAAGGGCTTCCGCTTGTGGGAGTGCATCATATAGAGGGACATGTGTCTGCCAACTATATTGAGCATCCCGATCTGGAACCGCCGTTTATGTGTGAGATCATCTCCGGAGGACATACGCATCTGGTGATCGTGACGGATTACGGCGAATTCAGGATACTGGGAAAGACCAGAGATGATGCGGCAGGAGAAGCTTTTGACAAGGTCGCAAGAGCGATCGGGCTGGGATATCCGGGCGGACCGAAGATAGACAAGGTTTCGGTATATGGAGATCCCGAAGCAATCTCATTCCCCCGGGCGAAAATCAGCGATAACCTTTATGACTTCAGTTTCAGCGGCTTAAAATCTGCGGTGCTGAATTACCTGAATCAATGCAAAATGACGGGGAAGGAGTATAACCGGGAAGATGTGGCGGCTTCATTTCAGCAGGCGGTAGTCGATGTGCTGGTGGATAATGCAATGCGTGCGGTCAGGGATCACAATATGAAAAAATTTGCCATAGCAGGCGGGGTAGCCTCAAATTCGGCCCTTCGGAAAGCTATGGAAAAGGCGTGCGGGGAAAACGGCATCGAATTCTATTATCCTTCGCCGGTCTACTGCACAGACAATGCGGCAATGATCGCTGTGGCAGGATACTATGAATATATAAAAGGAAACCG
>DFHP01000169.1:409-1292 GCA_002371335.1 Eubacterium sp. UBA3720 | reverse complement strand
TGAGGGTGGAGATGGAAAAAGGTTTATGTCGTGCCGCAGTGGTACTGTCCGGAGGACAGGGAAAAAGGATGGGCGGTAAAATTTCCAAACAATATCTGCATTTAAAAGGAAAGCCTATCATTTATTATACGCTGAAGGCTTTTCAGGAATCGGCGTTTGTGGACGAGATCGTGCTTGTGTCTGAAAAAGGTATGGAAGAGTTTTGCCGGCAGGAGATCGTAGAAAAGTTTGGTTTTGACAAAGTGAAAGCAGTCGTGCCGGGCGGAGCTACCAGATGTGATTCTGTTTATGAAGGACTGAAGAATTGTGAAAATGCGGACTATGTCTATATACATGACGGAGTGAGGCCTTTTGTCACAGAGGATATCCTCAGGCGGAATCTGGAGTGCGCCATGAAGTATGGAAGCGCAGTCACAGGAATGCCTTCAAAGGATACTGTAAAGATCGTGGATGAAAATAACGCAGTCATTGATACGCCGGCCAGAAATAATGTGTGGAACGCACAGACGCCGCAGACGTTTCGGTACGACCTGATCAGAAAGGCTCATGACAGAGTAAGGGAATGCTGCAGGGAAATCCGGAACGACAATACCGCGTATCTTACAGACGACGCAATGGTCCTGGAAAAATTCGGAGACGCCAGAGTATATATGTGCGAAGGAAGCTATGACAATATAAAAATAACAGTGAACGGAGATCTGATGATAGCGGTGGAATTGCTTGATAAAATCTGAAAAAACTGAAACAGATCTGGTTTTCAGGTCCGGAGGGAAGTTTTTATAAAATAATAGAAAATTATGATTGACAAGGATTTTCAATACTGTTAAAATAACTTTTGCTGACGGCGTGTTGGCAGAACAATATGGAGAGGTATCGAAGTGGT
>DFHP01000169.1:0-345 GCA_002371335.1 Eubacterium sp. UBA3720 | reverse complement strand
ATCGAAGTGGTCATAACGAGGCGGTCTTGAAAACCGTTTGTCCGCAAGGGCGCATGGGTTCGAATCCCATCCTCTCCGTTTACCGTTGAGACCATGATCTCGATGGACAGTTTAAAATAGCTGATGATCAGGCTTTGGAGAAGTACCCAAGAGGCTGAAGGGGCTCCCCTGGAAAGGGAGTAGGTCGTTAATAGCGGCGCGAGGGTTCAAATCCCTCCTTCTCCGTTTCTTCTGAAAAAAACATAAAGAATGTGTTGACAACAGGAGAGAAAAAGTGATATTGTTATTAAGTTGCCGCGATTTCAGGCGGCCATTATCACTGAAGAACATTGACAACTGAACAGT
>DFHP01000130.1 GCA_002371335.1 Eubacterium sp. UBA3720 | reverse complement strand
GCTGCTGTGCGGCGGCGCGCAAAGCCCGGTTCGCTCCCCTCAAGATTGAGGGGCTGGGGAGCTGAAGTCCGCTCGCGGACTTTGTTCTTAATGAATGCTTGCATTTTTCCACCTAAGATGGTTATAATGCATATATGCGGCTATGGCGGAATTGGCAGACGCGGCGGGTTTAGGTCCCGTTGGGCAACCATGCAGGTTCAAGTCCTGTTAGCCGCATTGTTATAATCTGACATATTTTCGGATTGAATTAATTAATATCAGTTTTATCTGAGTCTGATTTCATTTCGTTTTTTTTCATCATTTTTTATTTAATATTAAATCTGGTCTGATCGATTTTTCAGCTGTTTTAAGGTGAAACCTGTTTTTTAAAGAAAATTCGGAATATATTGCAGAAAATAATTACAGTTCAGTGTGTTTATATTCAAAGTTGAGGAAAAGACAATGACAAGGGAGCAGTATAATTCATTACAGTTAAGTCAGATACGAGAGCTGGCAAAAGCAAGAGGATTGAAAGGAGTATCCGCGCTTCGGAAAAATGATCTGATCGATAGAATGCTGGAGGAAGATGAGAGATCAGCGGACAGTTCAATCGGACAGGAAGCATCCGGGGAAGGGATCGTGCGGCGCGAAGTCCCGTCTGCCAGATCAGAGAACAGAAATCCGGACCGGGGCGTAAATCGAGGCGATGATCACAGAAGAGAAAGCCGCGGCTCTGCCCACAGAAACGAGTCACATGACACAGAGCGGGGTGTAAACAGGAATCCTGACCGGAGCGTAAACAGGCGCACAGACCGGGGAGGAAGCAGAAATGCGGACAGAAGCGGAAACAGAAATCAGGACAGAAACGTAAACAGGAATCCTGACCGGAACGGAAACGCCGCGGACCGGGATGTAAGCAGAAACCAGGACAGGAGCTTTGAATCACACTCATCTTCAGGAACGGACGGCTGGAGTGATGACCATGGCATAGAAGATATCCGCAGCAATGACTATGTTCGGGATATGTACATATCTGACGATCCAAACGGAAACAGGAATATGTTTGACGAAGGCGTGGAATCTCAGGAAGAAAACAAGAATTATAACAAAAAGGATGTTGCGGCGCTGGACAGCGGCAACGTTGCGGAGGGAATACTGGAAGTTCTCGGAGACGGATATGGATTCATTCGTTCGGCTAATTTTCTTCCGGGTGATGACGATGTTTATGTTTCTCCTTCGCAGATCCGTAAGTTCCGTCTGAAAACGGGAGATATTCTTTACGGCAATACCAGAATAAAAACACAGAATGAGAAGTTTTCGGCGCTGTTATTCATAAAGAGCGTTAATGGAATGAATCCTTCAGTGATCCAGCACAGATATGATTTTGAGGACATGACTCCGATCTTTC
The DNA here is from genome assembly GCA_002371335.1 of Eubacterium sp. UBA3720. GTDB lineage: Bacteria > Bacillota > Clostridia > Lachnospirales > Lachnospiraceae > DFHP01. Next base: position 8,535 of record DFHP01000130.1, on the reverse strand, counting down.
CCAATGAAAGGATACATCTGGAGAGAAACGGGGGCAGCATGGCCATGCGTATCATGGATCTGGTGGCGCCTGTCGGAAAGGGTCAGAGAGGAATGATCGTTTCTCCTCCGAAGGCCGGCAAGACCACGCTGCTGAAAGATACTGCCAGATCTATTCTGAGAAACAATCCTGAGATGCATCTGATCATTCTTCTGGTTGACGAGCGTCCCGAGGAGGTAACTGATATCAGGGAAACAGTGCAGGGAGATAACGTAGAGGTGATCTATTCCACCTTTGATGAAACGCCCGATCATCATCGCAGAGTTTCAGAGATGGTTATCGAGAGGGCGAAACGTCTGGTGGAGAGCAACCTTGACGTCACAATATTCATAGACAGTATTACAAGGCTTGCCAGAGCCTATAATCAGGTCATCCCTCCCAGCGGAAGAACGCTTTCGGGCGGTCTCGATCCGGCGGCGCTGCATATGCCGAAAAAGTTTTTCGGAGCTGCCAGGAACATGCGTGAAGGCGGCAGCCTGACCATACTGGCCACTGCGCTTGTGGATACGGGAAGTAAAATGGATGATGTGGTTTATGAGGAATTCAAGGGAACCGGAAACATGGAGCTGATCCTTGACAGAAAGCTGCAGGAGAGACGTGTTTTTCCGGCGATCGATATCGCGAAATCCGGTACGCGAAGAGAAGATCTGCTGCTGGATAAAAACGAACAGGAAGCTGTCAACATCATGCGCAGATCCCTTAACGGTATGAAAGCTGAAGAAGCCGCTGAAAATATTCTTCATATGTTCACGCATACCAGAAATAACCGGGAACTGGTAAATCTGGTCATAAAAAGAAAACAGTTCTGAGCTGTATCCCGGAAGGGACGTATATTAAAGACAGAGGCGGTACAGAATGCAGAGCACCCTGAAAAAAGTGCTGAAAAAAAGTGTATAAAGCTGGCGCCGTCTCTTGCATTTGAAAATTTAATATGCTATAATCGTCTAGCTGTATGAATTTATTAACTATCGGAAGAGGTGAAAACATTGAAACAGGGAATACATCCGGATTTTTATCAGGCTACCGTGACATGTAACTGTGGAAATACATTTACAGTTGGCTCTACTAAAAAAGACATTCACGTAGAAATTTGTTCTAAATGCCATCCTTTCTATACAGGACAGCAGAAAGCAACAACAGCACGTGGACGTATTGAACGATTCAACAGGAAATACGGCATTAAGTAATTTTTGTCTAAGTAGCTCATGTAGATGAGGGTTGAGGTTGGTAACAGACTTCAACCCTTTATTTTTTCATGGGAAATCAGGAGGATGCGTATATGAAGCCGTCCGGCATAGGAGGCCAGGCGCTGATCGAGGGGATCATGATGCGTCATGGCGACAAATATTCCTGCGCGGTCAGAAAACCGGACCGGGAAATCGAAGTAAAAGTTGAACAGTGCAGAAGCGTCGTTCCGTTTCCGGCAATCAGAAAAATACCGCTGGTGCGAGGCGTCGTCAGTTTTATAGATTCTATGGTGATCGGTCTCTCGACACTTATGTATTCAGCTTCCTTTTTTGAAGAGGAAGAGGAGGATGAAAAAGAGAAAGAAAAACTGGCGGGAATGACAGAAGACGAGCGAAAGAAAAAAATACAGCGGGATGAGAAGATCGATAACATGATCATGTACGCAGTGTTTTTCATAGCCATGGCTGCTGCGGTGGTGCTTTTCATGCTGCTGCCTTATTATTTGAGAGAACTTCTGGGAAAGGTTATAAAACCCCAGTGGGCCCAGGCATTGTTTGAGGCGTTTACGCGGGTGGGTATTTTTCTTATATATCTGATCCTCGTATCGAAAATGAAGGATATTCAGAGGACCTTTATGTATCATGGCGCGGAACATAAGTGCATTAACTGTCTGGAGCATGGCATGGACCTGAATGTGGAGAATGTCATGAAGAGTTCACGTTTTCATAAACGATGCGGCACCAGCTTTCTGGTGTTCGTAGTGATCATCAGCGCAGTTCTGCTGATGTTTATAAAAACTGACTCCGGAGTGCTGAGAGTGGTTTACAGGCTGGTTCTGATCCCGGTTATTGCGGGAATCTCCTTTGAGATACTTCAGTGGGCCGGAAGATCTGACGGCGCGCTGGTTAATCTGCTGAGTAAGCCGGGCCTTGCCATGCAGCGGCTGACTACCCGTGAGCCGGACGAAAGTATGGCGGAGGTGGCGATCGCGGCAGTAGAAGCCGTATTTGACTGGAAGACATATCTGAAAGAGAATTTCGGACGGGAATCGGAATAGATGAGATCAAAACGTTTTTTTTCGGAAAATAAGATCCTGAAAAAACCGGAAACGTATCTTGAATGGCGAAAATACGGAGAAGAGTTTCTGGAAGAAAAGATGATCCGCGACGCCGGGACCGATGCGGGTCTGCTGATGGAATTTGTTTCGGGGATGGATCGGAACAGATGGTTCATGGAACGCGGCGGCATCATGCCCGCCGGTGAAGCGGAAAGGTATGAAAAACTCCTGCGGAAAAGAGCTGACCATGTGCCGCTTCAGCATCTGATGGGAGGCGCCTGGTTTTACGGGCGTTTCTTTAAGGTGAACGAACACGTACTGGTGCCGAGGATGGATACGGAGGTTCTGGTAGAAGAGGCTCTGAGGTATCTGAAGCAGGACATGAAGGTGCTTGATATGTGCACGGGAAGCGGATGCATTTTGTTAACGGTCATGAAGGAATCGGGCTGCCGGGGAACGGGATGCGATATTTCTCCCGAAGCGCTGAAGACAGCGGGAGAAAACGCGGAAGCTCTGGGACTTGAGCCTGTGTTTATCCGCGGAGATCTTTTCGAAAACATATCGGGAAAATTTGATGTGATCCTGTCAAACCCTCCATATATAAGAACTTCGGTGATAGGTACGCTTGATAAGGAAGTCAGAGAGCATGAACCCGTCATTGCCCTTGACGGCGGCGGAGATGGACTGTATTTTTATAGAAGGATCATAGAACAGGCGGGAAGTTATCTGAATAAGAATGGAAGGATCTTCTTTGAGACGGGCTATGATCAGGGGCGTCAGGTCAAGGACATGCTTCTGGAAGCAGGCTTTCAGGATGTAAGTATAATTAAGGATCTTGCAGGACTGGACAGGGTCGTACACGGACAGGCCGTGTGAGAAAAAGGAGGAATGCAGATGTTTGATAAGCTGGAAGACATACTGACTCGTCTGGAAGAGATCCTCAGGGAGCTCAGCGAGCCATCCGCGGCAGCTGATCCGCAGCTGTTCCGGAAACTGATGAAAGAACAGGCTGAGCTGCAGCCGATCGCAGATGTATATCAGCAATATAAAAAGAATCAGGAAACGATAGACGACAGTGTGGAAATGCTTCGCGAAGAAAAGGATCCGGACATGCGTGAAATGCTGAAGGAAGAGCTTTCGGGGGCGAAGGATCAGCAGGAAGAGCTGGAAAAACAGCTTAAACTGCTCCTGCTGCCGAAAGATCCTAATGATGATAAGAATGTTATCGTGGAGATCCGGGCGGGAGCCGGCGGAGAAGAAGCCGCGCTTTTTGCCAGTGAGATATATCGCATGTATTGCCGCTATGCGGAAAACCACAGATGGAAAACGGAACTTATATCTTTAAATGAAAGCGGGATAGGCGGGTTTAAAGAGGTGACTTTTCAGCTGAACGGAAGCGGCGCGTACTCCCGGCTGAAATATGAGAGCGGCGTACATCGTGTTCAGCGTGTTCCCGAGACGGAGAGCGGAGGAAGGATCCATACTTCGACCGTAACGGTGGCTATCATGCCGGAGGCGGAAGAACTGGATTTTCATCTGGATCTGAAGGATTGCAGATTTGATGTGTTCCGCGCGTCCGGAAACGGCGGACAATGTGTAAATACCACTGATTCCGCAGTGCGTCTGACACATATTCCTACGGGAATAGTTGTTTCCTGTCAGGATGAAAAATCTCAGCTGAAAAACAAGGATAAGGCACTAAAGGTGCTAAGAGCGCGTCTGTACCAGATGGAACTGGACAGGAAGCATGAGGCAGAGGCGGCTGACAGACGCAGTCAGATCGGTACAGGGGACAGATCTGAAAAGATCAGAACTTATAATTTTCCGCAGGGCCGCGTCACGGACCATCGCATCAAGCTTACGCTGCACAGGATCGATGATATCCTGAACGGCGATCTCGATGAGATCATTGACAGTATGATCGCGGCAGATCAGGCGGAGAAGCTTTTGAATCTGTGACGGGATCTATATAAATTTGTTTGTGGAAGGATAAAAATAATGGGAAAATATTTTGGAACAGATGGTTTCCGCGGAGAGGCCAATAAACAACTTACTGCAAAGCATGCATTTCTGATCGGACGTTTTATCGGCTGGTATTTCGGGAAGGAGCACAGGGCGAAGATCGTCATCGGAAAGGACTCCAGAAAATCGGGAGATATGCTGGAATATGCGGTTTCCGCGGGAATTACTTCCTCCGGTGCGGATGCGTATCTGATGCACCTTACGACAACGCCCAGCGTGGCTTACATGGCGCGGAAGAACGGGTTTGACTGCGGAGTCATGATTTCCGCTTCTCACAATCCATACTATGACAATGGAATAAAACTGCTCAGCAGAGAGGGAAGGAAGATCAGCGCAGAAATCGAGGATATGATCGAGACATATATCGATGAGGGGAAACCGGATATTCCGCCGGCAATGCGGGATCAGATCGGAAGCGTCATTGACTATTCTGACGGAAGGGATCAGTACGTTTCTTTTCTGGCAGGGATACCCGGATGTGCCTTCGCGGGCAAAAAGATAGGTCTTGACTGCGCAAACGGAAGCACGTCCGAGCTTGCGGAAATGGTTTTCCGCAATATGGGAGCGGAGCTTACGGTAATACACCACGAACCTGACGGAGTGAATATTAACAACGGCTGCGGGTCTACTCACATTGAATCACTTTGTCAGCTGGTCAAAGAGAAGGGGCTGGACGCCGGATTTGCCTATGACGGAGACGGCGACAGATGTCTGGCCGTAGATGAGAAGGGTCAGCTGGTGGACGGCGATCTGATCATGTATATCTGCGGAAAATATATGAGCGAGAACGGCAAACTGAAGGATAATACGATCGTAACGACTGTCATGTCAAATATCGGATTGTATAAGGCCATTGAAAGAGAAGGAATGCGTTCCGAGCAGACGGCTGTCGGAGATAAATATGTAGCCGAGAATATGTTCACGAACGGATATTCTATCGGAGGGGAACAATCAGGACATATTATTTTTGGCGATTATTCCACTACGGGAGACGGTATCCTTACTTCGCTTATGATGATGGAAGTCATGACAGAAAAAAATGCTTCACTGTCAGAACTGGCTGGTGAAGTGACTATTTTCCCGCAGCTTCTGAAAAATGTCCGCGTAAAGGACAAGGAAGAGGCAAAAACAAATCCGAAAATGCGCGAAGCTGTCAAAGCCGTGGAGGAGGCGCTGGGCACGGAAGGACGTATCCTGGTGCGTGAAAGCGGTACAGAACCCCTTATAAGGGTCATGGTAGAGGGACGCACGGATGAGATATGCGAGAAGTATGTGAATCAGGTCATTGATGTGATCCTTGCGGAAAATCTGGCCGAATAAATACATTTTACAGCAAAAAAGTCTGTATTACATGAATACGGGAGATGATAGAAATGAAGTTCCGGAAAAAGCTTATTGCCGGTCTTGCCGCGGCCATGCTCCTGCTCGGCGGCTGCGGAGGCAAAGAAGCTATTGACGAAAACGGAGCCTATGCTTCGGGTATGGCGCTGCTGGAGCAGGGAAACCTGAACGAAGCCCTTGCACAGTTCAAAACAGCGGTAGATCAGAAAGATCACGTGGTAGAAGCCTATCGCGGCGAGGGGATCGTTTACCTGCAGGAAGGCACATATTCAAGCGCCGTCACCATGTTTTCCAGATGCCTGGAGGCCTGGGAAAACAGCGGCGGAAGAGATCAGGATTTCAGAGATGATGTGCTGATGTATCAGGCAGAGGCCTATTTCAAAAACAACAACATAGATGAAGCGATCAGGATCTACACCACCATAACGGACGGGGATAATTCCGATAAAGCATATCTTCTCCGGGGGATCGCCTACGTAACGAAGGGAGATGTGGACAGCGCGGTAAAAGATTTTGACAAAGTCGTCAAAGAAGCCCCCACATATGAAAATTGTATTCATATCTATGAGGCAATGGCATCCGCGAGCCGGAAGGCGGACGGAGCGGAGTATCTGAAAAAAGCGCTCGAACAAAAGCCCGAAACCGCGGAAGATTATTATAATGAAGGCGTAGTTTACTACAGTATCGGAAACCTGGAAAACGCAAAGGACGACCTTTCCCACGCCATAGAAATGGGAAGCAGTGCGGCTGTGGAGATGCTTGGAAAGGTCTGTATAGAGATGGGGCAGACAGAGACTGCAAGAGAAGCTTATCAGGACATGATAAACAAAGGAGAATTCCAGGCGGCGGCTTATAACGGACTTGCGCTGTGCGACATTGCGGACGGACAGTATCAGTCCGGTCTGGAAAAGATACAGATCGGTCTGCAGGACACCTCTGATCCGGATGCCGTGAAGAATCTTTTGTATAATGAAATCGTAGCATATGAAAAGCTGCTGGATTTCGAGACGGCGAAAGCAAAGATGGCAGAATATCTGGCGCTTTATCCCAATGATGAAAATGCCATACGCGAGAACAAATTCCTCTCGACCAGATAAGCCTGGCGCAGATTTCTGAGAAAGCCAAACGGTCGACGAATTGAATGAACAATCAAACGGCTTCCTTGAAACGGGGTGAAAAAAAATGATTGAGATGGATCACGTGCAGGACAGAGTCATTCTGGCGGCAGTATGTACGGAAAGTGAAGAAGAAACAGTGCGGTCTCTGAAGGAATTGTCAGAGCTGGCAAAAACAGCAGGCGCAGAGGTGGTGACTTCGGTCTGGCAGAACAGAGATCATCCCGATCCGGGAATGTATCTGGGCAAAGGAAAAATAGAAGAAATCAAAGAATTAATCTTTATGACTGACGCCAACGGCATTATCTGCGATGATGAGCTGTCGCCTGCCCAGATGAATAATCTGGAACAGATGCTTGAATGCAAGGTCATGGACAGAACTCTTCTGATCCTTGATATTTTTGCGGGAAGAGCAAAGACGAACGAAGGAAAGATCCAGGTCGAGATGGCGCAGCTGAAATACCGTCAGGCCAGACTTACAGGCCTTGGAAGATCTCTGTCAAGACTCGGAGGCGGGATAGGTACCAGAGGTCCGGGCGAAAAAAAGCTGGAGATGGACCGCCGGCTTATCAGAGAGAGGATAGGCACGCTGAACAGAGAACTGAAAGAGGTCAGAAAGCATCGTGATCTGATCTGGGACGGAAGAAGAAAGAGCAATATTAAGACTGCGGCAATCGTAGGGTATACAAATGCGGGCAAATCTACGCTTCTGAATACGCTGACGGATGCGGATGTTCTGGCTGAAGATGCGCTTTTTGCCACGCTTGATCCGACGACTCGTCTGCTGGAGCTTCCCGGGGGATGTCAGATCCTGCTGACGGATACGGTCGGTTTTATAAACAAACTTCCGCATCATCTGATTGAGGCCTTTAAAAGCACGCTGGAGGAGGCGGTGTTTGCCGATATTATCATTCATGTGGTAGACGCCTCCAATCACGACTCGGAGGAGCAGATGAAAGTGGTATATGATACCCTCCATGAACTTGGAGCGGACAGAAAAACAGTGGTTACGCTTCTGAATAAACAGGATAAAGTCCGGGAAAAACAGAAGCTTTACGATCCCATGGCTTCCTTTATCATTCCGGTATCCGCGAAACACGGCCAGGGTCTTGAGCAGCTGATGGTGACACTGGAAAACATCCTGCTGTCGCAGCAGATTCTGATAGAGCGGCTGTTTTCATATCAGGAGGCTGCAAAGATCAGCCTGATCCGCCAGGAAGGGCAGATCATTAAGGAAGAATATCTGCCTGAGGGAATAAAGGTCAAGGCATATGTTCCGCCGGAAGTCTATGGAAGACTGGAAAAATAAAAAGCAGGTTCTTTGTGCGATGATTGCGGCGGATACGTTTTGTATCCGCCCTTATTTATCTCAGAGTGAGAAGACCCCGCTTCTTAAGCGGTGGTTATGAAAAGACCGTATCAGCGGGAGTCCAATCTCCCGCTGAGATAAACGCTCCCCGGGGATGCACAGGGATCCGGTTTGGAGGATGTCAGCTGAAGCTGACCCGAATCCCGCGCCAAGTCCCGCGGGCGAGACTTGCATAATACTGGCAATTGCGAAACCCCATGCAGTCGGGAAACTGTGTGACAATTCAAACGGCTTCCGCGCAAAGAACTTCTATGTATTGACTTCATCTGCTGCTAACATTCGCGAAATCATAAACTCGCTTCGCCGAGGCAGTATGATTTCTGCTCATACAGCAGATTCCGTTCATACAGAAGTTCTAATGCTTGTGCAGATTGTTTGAATCATTCACACAAATTTCCCGCCTC
>DFHP01000101.1 GCA_002371335.1 Eubacterium sp. UBA3720 | reverse complement strand
CTCAACGACCTTCTCCACTTCTGCCTCATCTTCTTTGCCGATCGCCTCAATCTTTGCGGATTCCATGATCTCATCATGCATATCGCCCTGCTCTGCCATGATCTTATTCATCCGCTCGCTGTCGACCTCGTCAAAGCCTTCCGTGCTTTCCATCTCAAAGACCGTCCTGATCGTAAGAAGTATCAGCTTAATATCATTAAGAATAGACTGATCCTCGATGTACATCAGGTCGAGCAGCAGCTTATCATGGGCAGATGTATTATACTTGCCGAATATCTGGGCGTAACCGGTCAGACCTCCCTTTACGCGCAGTCTGTATGTAAACTCAGGCAGATCCCTGCAGTACATTTCCGTATGCTCTATCCTTTCGGGGCGGGGTCCCACAAAGCTCATATCGCCCTTCAGAATATTGAAGAACTGCGGCAGCTCATCGATACGCACCTTTCTGATGATCCTTCCCACCTTGGTGATGCGGGGATCATCCTGCGTGGCCGGAATGGCGCCGTACCTCTCGGCATCAGTTTTCATGCTGCGGAACTTCAGGATCTCAAATTCCTTCATATTCTTTGTATGACGTTTCTGCCGGAAAAAGACAGGACCGCCGTCTTCAAATTTGATACAGACCGCAGTGATCAGCATAACCGGCGACAGTATGATGATAAACAGCAGGGACAGGACGATGTCCATGACTCTTTTTTCAAACAGGAAAAGCCTGTCTTCATACTGATAATCGTATTTCATCAGCGGCGTATCCAGCAGATGCCGTACCGAACTTCCCGTAGCCAGAATGTCGTCTATCTCCGGCGTATAATAAAAGTTCTTATGGCTTCTCATGCATGCGGCCACAAAGCGGCCCCTCTCGTTATCCTCCACCTGATACAGGATCACTGAGTCAGTCACTTTCATATACTGATCCAGGACATTCGCGTCGATCTCAGCTGATTCTGTGGAAACGATTCTGAACAGATGACTATATTTAAGAAGCAGTCTTTTTTCAAACTGCAGCGCATTCTCTTTGGGGATGTTTTTTCCGTAGATCACAAGCGTTTTTTTCGGCTCTACGGATTTCATGAAATGTCTTTTTGTGAAAAAAGTGATGAGTACCGTGGATATAAGCTGCAGAAATACAGTGATCACGCCCGGAATGATATTTACGTACTGGTTATAGATCAGACAGCACTCCATATACAGGACGAAATCCGCCACGGAAAAGGAAACGAATTGTTTAAAAATGATATCGCCTATGCTGGATGAAGCGACCCTGTATGCGCTGTAAACATTACAGAGCCAGGAATAAATCACATAAAAAATAAGTACGGAAACAAGACCTCCGCGGATGCGATAGGTCTCAAAAGTGTAGTTATTATATAGTGAAAACCAGACGATTGCAAACAATCCAACTATGCAAAGTCTGTATAAAAATTTAGCAGTATTTGTTACTTTTTTATTACCCATTTCCGAGCGCCCCTTATCCCAAAACACATCAGACATTACACGCTTACTCCCCTTTTGGCGCACAGCTGCCCCTTGTGCATACTTGGGGATAGTATAGCATTTTCATTCTGTTCATGCAAGTAGGAAGGAAATGCAGCTGCTTTCCTTTGCCCGGCGTGTGCATCCCCCCGGAGGGCCGTTTTTCGCAGGCGCCCGGGTGTTTTCCTGTAAAACCCAATGAAAGCCAAAAAGGCTGCCGCTTTAAAAGCGGCAGCCTTCTGAGTATCGTTTATCATTCCGATAATGTAATTCGTTATCGTCTGTAAACAACTGTTGTCGTTCCTGAAGGAACGTTGTAGTATATCCACTTAGCGTTGTCCAGATACAGACGAACGCATCCGTGTGATACGTTTGCGCCCATCGTAGCATCCATAACATGCGCCGGTGAACTGTCCTGATAATACAGGATAGAATGGATCATATAAGAACCATTGAAACGTGTAGCATACCAGCAGCGGCAGTATCCGCTGTCGAACCACAGAACCTTGTCAGACGTTCTATATACACCAAGCGGTGTAGGTGTTACAGAAGCTCCCATTGAGCATCTGTGACTCTTGATCTTTGTCCAGGCTCCGTCCACGATCCTCTCGTATACATTCAGATAATGATCTGTATAGTTGATAAGGATCAGATATTTTGTGCTGCTTGTGTAGCCCTGGGCCTTCTGGTCCATGGAAAGCAGAACATCGCTGCTGAAGGTCTGTCTGAGCATCTCATAGACATCAGCTCTGTAGGAAGCCTTACCCCTGAGCCATGCAGCCATTCCCCAGCGGGCGAAATGCGCTACGTATCCGTTGGTATCCGCGCCGTATACGCTCCAGAGATTGCTGTTGTGCTCATAGTAATAATAGAAATCATAAAGCATGGAGAGCTCGATGCCCGCATACTTTGTAGGTGCGTTCTTAAAGCCTTCCAGTACAGCCTTTATTCTGTTATAGTCGCTCTGGCTGTAATCTTCTGCTCCTTTTCTGCCCAACAGGATGCCCGTCTTTGCGAAATGAGCCGCAACGGATACATCATCCTCGCCATAGCAGTCCAGAACATTTTTGTTGTGGCTTGTGTAGTAGTAATAGTCATATACATCTGACATATCTACCGCACCATAGGACGTAACAGGATTCTGAAGCTTGTCGATTCCAGTCGTTTTATCGCGGCCTTCTTTAGCTCCATAGTTGATATAGTGCATGTAGTACTTCGGATAATTCGTACCGTACGCGATACGAAGATCCTGGTACGCCCGGCGATAGGATACTTCATCGAAAGATTCGATACCCTGTCTCTGACCTGCCATGCCCCATCTGATAAAGTTTCTCAGCGTGGCTTCTTCATCCTCGCCGAAGGCTTTCTTTACATCCGGATACTTGTTCTGGAAGTAATTGAAATCATAGACGCGTGAATAATCAACGCCGTCGATGACTGTCAGCGGATCCACAAGCTCCTTAACGCCTGTCGTCTTATCAAGACCGGCGTCATGGCCCCACCAGATATAGTGCATGTAGTAGCCCGGGTAGTTCGTGCCGTATACGCGGCGAAGATCAGCGTAAGCCCTGCGGTAGGACGCTTCATCAAATGTAGCGATACCCTGTCTTTCGGACTGCATTCCCCATCTTACAAAGTTTCTGAGAGTAGCCTCATCGTCATCGCCGAAGGCCGCTTTTACATCCGGATACTTGTCCTGGAAGAAACTAAAATCATATACCAGTGAATAATCCTGCCCGTCGAGAACAGTGAGCGGATCTACGACCTCATCAACGTTTATCGTCTTATCAAGACCGGCGTCGTGGCCCCACCAGATATAATGCATGTAATATCCCGGATAGTTCGTGCCGTATACACGGCGAAGATCAGCGTATGCGCGGCGGTATGCCTTCACGTCAAATGTAGAGATGCCCTGTCTCTGGGACTGCATTCCCCATCTGACGAAGTTATAAAGCGTAGCTTCTTCGTCATCTCCGAAAGCTGCCTTTACATCCTCATTACTGGAATAAAACTCATAATCATAAACCAGCGCATAATCTACTCCGTTGTAAACTGTCAGATGCTTTTTAGCCGGTGCCTTTGCTGTTTCATCAGCAGCTAACGCCACATTTTCAGCAAGCTCTGCCTGTGCGGCATCTTCAGCAGCTGCCTCTTCGGTCTGCGCAGCATCATCAACAACTGTCTCCTCTGTCTGTGCAGTATCTTCGACAACTGTCTCTTCTGTCTGTGCAGTACCCTCAACAACCGTATCCGCAGTCTCATCAACAACCTCAGCGGCTGTCTCTGCAGTCTCAACAGCTGTCTGTTCCGGTACAGCTTCTTCCTGACTGATCACTTCTGTGACCCCTGAAGTCTCAGCTGCGGCTGCGACCGGCTCAACAACAATGGCTTCTTCAGTGACGCTGTCGTTACCGGTCTCGGTTTCTGAGATCTCATCGGCAAAAACCGCATCTGCATCTGCAGTTACAAACATGCACACTCCTGCGACTAAGAACAACATCATAAAGACGCGCAGAAGTGTCCTTCTAAATTGTTGCATTGCCTTTTCTCCTTTCATTAGTATTTGGTCTCATATTCCTTACAGAATTCAGATACCTTTTTCTTTGTTCTCTGTATTGCATTATCCACAGATTTGGGGGATTTGTCCAGTCTTTCGGAAATATTTTTATAATCATATCCTTCAAGGTAAAGTTCAATGACTTTTCTCTCAAAATGACTTAAAATGCTGAAAATTTGCTCCTTCAGCCTCGCTTCCGCCTCTTTTTCCAGAATAATCTGCTCCGGATCATCCGATATACTTAAGTTCCGGCTCTTCTGTTCCTCTTCCATTTCAAAAATAGAAACAAATCCTGCCAGCGGAAGATTTTTCAGACTCTCCGATGACCTGATCGCGGAATACATCTGTCTGCTGATACACAGGGCGGCAAAGGCCGGAAACGCCGCTTCGCCTTTTTTAAAGCTTCGTATAGCTTTAAAGAGTCCCAGCATTCCCTCCTGCAAAAGATCGTCTTTGTCCGCTCCTGTCAGATACAGCGTTCTGGCTCTCGCCCTGACAAGCTGCTTGTACTTCTCCATGAGAAATTCCACAGCGCCGTCATCGCCCTCTCTGTACAGATCGATCAGTTCCTCGTCAGTCCGTTTCCGATAGTCCACATTTATCCTCTCTGTCTGGCTATTTCAAATCCAAGTACGCCCGCTGCCACGGAAGCATTCAGCGAATCAATATCTCCCTTCATGGGGATCGACGCGATAAAATCGCATCTTTCACGGATCAGACGGCTGACTCCGTCGCCTTCATTTCCGATGATCAGTCCTATAGATCCCTTCAGTTCAAGCTGATACATATTTGTGCCGCCCATATCCGCGCACACGAACCACATTCCGTCCTTTTTCAGCTGATCGATCGTATTTCCCAGGTTCGTAACCTTTGCAACCGGCGTATAATTCAGGGCTCCCGCAGACGCCTTCGCTACTGTCGCCGTCAGGCCTGCCGCCCTGTGCTTGGTGATGACCACGCCATGCGCTCCGCAAAGATTTGCCGTCCTTATGATAGCTCCCAGATTATGCGGATCCTCGATACCGTCCAGAAGAAAAATAAAGGGATCCTCTCCTTTATCCGCCGCCTTTTTCAGGATATCCTCAAGCGACGAATAATTATAAGACGCGACATATGCTATAACTCCCTGATGTGCTCCTGTCTGTGACATCTGATTCAGCCGGTCTTTGGAAACATAGTTAATAATCGTACCGCACTTTCTGGCCAGTCTTGTTATCGTCAGGATCGCTCCGTCGTGAAGTTCCTTCTGCACAAAAAGCTTGTCTACATCACGGCCCGAGCGGAAGGCTTCCGTTACAGCATTTCTTCCCTCAATCCTGTTGGCATTCTCTTCCGCTTCACCGGTTATCTGCTCTTCTCCGGCATAAGACTCATAATTCCTGTTCTCCGGCTCTTCAGGAATATAAGTCTCACGTTCCTGCCTTTTTTCCTGCAGCTCCCGGTCTGTTTGTTTTTTTCCGTTTCTTTTTATCTCGACGGTTTCTGTTTCCTGTCTTTCCCTGTTCTTCTTATTTCCTCCCTTTTTTTCGGCCTTTCCGAAAAGCTTCTTTTCCGCCGGTTTTTTTTCAGTCTTGCCGGAGGTCTTTTTTTCTTCCTTTCCGAAAGACTTTTTCACTGATTTATCCGGTTTCTTTTTATTATCTTTTCCGGCTTCTGCTCTTTTCTTATTCTGACGATCGTCTTTGTTTTTTCTCTGTTTCTTTTTATGATCATCCGTCACTTCAAAGCCGGTCACCTTTCTTTTTCCTTTCAGGCTTCTTCTCTCCTCTTCCGTGATCTCCTTAGCTTTTCCTACCACCTTTTCCTGATAGGAGAGATATTCGTCCAGTGTCTTGAATCGTTTTTCTTCCTTCTTCCACTGTCTTTTGCCAAATTTATTCTCCATTTATATCCTTTCATGATCCCCGGGCCATTCCGGATATGTATCCGCTGTTCTCCGGATCAAAGCACAAACTTAAACTCGATCTGAGATCTGCGGATGAATCCCGATCCCGTTCAATACACAGATCTCTTTTTTCCAAAATCATAATTCTTCACCAAGGCCGGCCTTTATCAGATCCACTATCCTTTCTGTTTTGCCCTGAAGATAGAGATAACCTGTCAGCGTCTCAAGGCCTGTTGCCATTCGATAATCGGCAACGCTTGCGTTCTTTGCCTTGGTGTGGGATTTCGCATTCCTGCCGCGTCGGAGCACACTGCTTTCCTCCTCTGTAAGGAGCGGTCCTATCTTCTCCGCGATTTCAGCCTGTTTTTCTGCTTTTACCAGAGCGCTGGCCTGATGATGCAGTTTATTCGCGGGCGCATTTTTTCGCCGCACAAGCACCGTCCTGATCACGATCTCGTATACCGCATCTCCCAGATATGCCAGCGTCAATGGCGAATATTGCTTTAAATCGAAATCCGGAAGATCAAACTGATCCTCCAGATACTCCATACTTATAATCATAACTATCTATACTGCTGATCTTTCTCTTATGCCTTTTTCCATTTAACGCCTTCTCTGGTATCCATCAGCACGATCCCTTTTGCCAGCAGCTCGTCCCTGATAGCGTCTGCCTTCGCGAAATCTTTAGCCTTTCTGGCAGCCTGACGCTCGGCGATCTTCTGCTCTATTTCTTCATCCAGGATCTCTGCCTTCCTCTCCACGATAAGGCCCAGAATGTCCGTAAGCTCAAGCATCTCTTTTCTGACCGCTTCCGCAAAATCTTTTGATGCGCCTTCGGTAACTTCCGTATTGGCAAATCTTACCAGCTCGAATACCGCGGCGATCGCATCCGCCGTATTTATATCGTCATCCATGGCCGCTTCAAATTTTCCGCGGTACTGCTTCATATCTTCAAGCTTTTTCTTCTCGTCTTCTGTAAGCTCCTGCGTCTTTGCTCCTGAGATGGCAGAATTGAGTCTGTCCATAGCCGTTATCATTCTTTCAAGAGAATTTTTAGAGGCTTCCATGATCTCTTCGCTGAAATTAAGCGGGCTTCTGTAGTGCGCTGAAAGCATGAAAAAGCGGAGAACATTAAGATCGTATTTCTCGCCGATCTCCCGTACGGTAAAGAAATTTCCCAGAGACTTGCTCATCTTTCTGTTATCGATATTCAGGAATGCGTTATGCATCCAGTATCTGGCAAATTCACATCCGTTGCAGCACTCACTCTGAGCGATCTCATTCTCATGATGCGGGAATACCAGATCCTCGCCGCCTGCGTGAATATCAATAGCCTTTCCCAGATAATGCTTTGACATGACGGAACACTCGATATGCCATCCCGGTCTTCCCTGGCTCCACGGAGCATCCCAGTAGGGCTCTCCTTCTTTTTTCGGTTTCCAGAGAACGAAATCCAGCGGATCTTCCTTCTGCTCTTCGCCGGTCACGCGGATCGCGCGGAAACCTGAGCGGAGATCATCCAGATTCTTATGGGACAGCTTTCCGTACTCCTTAAACTTTCTGGTACGGAAATATACTGTGCCGTTGACATTATAAGCATATCCTTTTTCCATCAGGTCCTCGATCATGCTGATCATGCCGGGAATCTCTTTTGTCGCCTGAGGATGCGTGGTAGCAGGTCTTACGTTCATGCCTTCCATGTCTTTTTTGCACTCGGCGATGTACCTGGAGGATATTTCCTCTGCGGAAACCCCCTCCTCAATGGCTTTATTAATGATCTTATCATCCACGTCCGTAAAGTTAGATACGTAGTTCACCTCGTAGCCCTTGTATTCCAGATATCTTCTGGCCGTGTCAAAAACGATCATCGGCCTCGCGTTTCCTATATGTATAAGGTTATAAACCGTAGGTCCGCATACGTACATCCTCACCTTGCCAGGCTCGATCGGTACAAATTCTTCTTTTCTTTTCGTTAATGTGTTATAGATTTTCATTGGTTTCTCCATTCCACTGCCTTCAGATACCGCCGGCAGTTGATTCATTAATAAAAAATTCCCACATATCATTTTTGAACAGTTTAATCATGAAGCGGGAAGCTTTGTTAATAACCAGTTAAAACTTCTTCCCCCCGCTGTTCCCGCAGCCCGGGCAAACGCCGCAGCCTCCGGCCGCCTGCCCCTCCACGTCCTGAAAAACGGAAGTGATAGAACAGATCGCCTGGGCGGAAATCCCTTTCAGTTCACCGGTAAACCCAAGTCCTTCTTCTGTGGTAGCCTTGATATTTACCTGATCGATCCCGATCTGAAGCGCTTCCGCAATATTCTCCGTCATTTGGTCTATATAGGGACGCAGCTTCGGCTTCTGCGCGATGATCGTCGCATCTATGTTTTCAATGATATATAATTTTTCCCGCAGCATTTCCCCTACCTTTTTCAGCAGTTCAATGCTGTCAGCACCTTTGTAAGCCGGATCCGTATCCGGAAAATGATAACCGATATCCTTCATGGCCGCCGCCCCTAAAAGCGCGTCCATGATCGCGTGCGCCGCCACATCCGCATCCGAATGTCCCAGGAGTCCTTTTTCATAAGGAATCTCTACTCCGCAAAGGATCAGCTTTCTCCCTTCGGCAAAACGATGCACGTCGTATCCTGTTCCAACCCTCATATATAAAAAACCGCTTTCTGTTTTTATTCTCTTATTTTCAGTTAAATCCAAACATCTTCTGTGCAGCCGCATATCCCATCTTGGATACTTTTCTGCCGCCGCGGCCCGGCAGATTCATTGCCTGGCCGAGGAATCCCTGACGGACCATTATATATGTGGGAAGATCAGCTTTTTTCAATCTCTTCCAGAGATCTTTTTTCATTCTCAGCGATTCCTTTGTCCCGATTCTGATCAGCAGGATAGACGTAACCGCCATGATTATAGAAAGATCATGTCTCATATATGTCTTCTGTTTAGGCACCAGTCCCGACTTCCAGTTTTTCACATAATCTATCATGATATTATTGACTCTGATCTGCTGATCGATCCTGCTCTTCATGACCTCTTCGTTTACAGACTGGTCTTCTCTTCCTATATAATATCTGTAGAAATTCACGTTCAGATAATACATTTTTTTCACGCGTATGAAAGGAATATACGCATACAGATTATCCACATAAAATGTATGCTCCGGCAGCTGTAATCCGACCTCCCGGAGCAGCTCGGTTCTGTAAATGATTGAATGCATCAGTACATATTTGCCAAGCTTCAGAGGTTTCATATCGTTCCAGCCAAAGACCCTCTCCTGCGGGAAGGATCCGGTATACCGCATGGCCCGTTTCTTCTTTGCTCCTTCTTTCTCATATACATAATTGCTGAAAAGACAGTCGATCCCGTTTTCTTCCCCGGTCAGCTGCCTGAGTGTATCGAGGATCTTCTTATAAGCATCCAGATCGACCCAGTCGTCACTGTCAACCACCTTAAAGTAGATTCCTGATGCGTTGGCGATACCCGTGTTCACCGCGCCGCCATGACCTTTATTTTCCTGATGGATCGCGCGGCAGACCGACGGATACTTTTCGGCGTATTCATCAGCTATGGCTGCCGTATTATCCTTTGTAGATCCGTCGTTAACGATCAGGATCTCTACATCTTCACCGCCTGTCAGCAGCGTATCCAGACAATGCCGCATATACGCCTCGGAATTATAGCAAGGGACAGTTATTGTTAATAATTTCATTTTGTCACTCCAATCATGTCTGTTTCCGCAGTTTTCAGATCCTGCTGAACAGCTGCATCGCTTTTTTATTTCTGATGATTTTTTCTCTGTTTTACGTTAAGTTCAGGCCATCCGGCATTGTGGTCTTTCCCTGCGTGCATTGGACCTGCCTGACGGACCGTTTTGTTTCCGCTCTTCGGATTTGCCTCTTTTGATGTACTTCTTCGTTTAGCTCCCGATGCTGCAGCGGATGTATTCCTGTGTTTCGGCTCTGCCGATCCCGTACCTGCGGTCCTTCGGTTCGCTTCCGCTGCCGCGGATCTGTGTTTCATTTCCGCTGCTGTCGATGCGGTCCTGCGCTTTGGTTCAGCTGCTGCCGATGCAGTCCTGCGCTTTGGTTCAGCTGCTGCCGATGCAGTCCTGCGCTTTGGTTCAGCTGCCGCGGATCTATGTTTCATTTCCGCTGTTGTCGATGCGGTCCTGCGCTTCGGTTCCGCCTTTTGTGATGTACTTCTTCGCTTGCTTCCCGATACCGCAGCGGATGTACTCCTGTGTTTCGGCTCCGCTGATCCCGCGCCTGCAGTTCTGCGCTTCGGTTCCGCTGCCGCGGATCTGCGTTTCACTTTCGCTGCCGCTGATGCAGTCCTGCGCTTCGGTTCCGCCGCTTCTGATGCAGTTCTCCGTTTAGCTCCCGATGCCGCTGATGTGCCTCTGCGCTCATTCATTTCAACGCCTGAACGCTCTCGTTCCAGCGCTTCCATTGCCTCTCTGCGCCTTCTAGACGCCTGCAGCTCGGCACTCTTCCTTTTCCAGGCTTCACGCCGTTCCTTCTTCTTTTGCCGAACAGCATTTTTCTCTTCAAGCCATTTTCTGAATACGGCAACTATCACCATGACCTTTTCGACGGCTATGGAGAGTATTTTCTTTAAATGATCGGCAGCACCTGCAAATCGGATCCTCGGCAGTTTTCTGATCGCTGCTCTGGCCGCATGTTTCCATTTTTCGGCAAAGGATGCGCCTTCCGGAGCTGTTCCGAGGGCAGCCGGTTTCCATACGCCGGCGTCCTTTCTGACTTTCGGTTCCTGCGGGCGTTTTCCTGCCTTCTTCACATAGCCCAGATCCGGATATTCATCAGCCAGCTTTCTGGAAATAGCTTTCCTGTAACCCCGCGAGCGTATCCGCACTGCTTTTCTCTGAAGCTTTACCTTATTCAGATAAAAAGAGAACGAAACTCCCATCATCGGAAGCAGAAGAAGCACCACAAACGGCAAAAATCCGGTCTTTGAATTAGATGCTTCTTTTATTTTAGTCTCTGTTACCAGAACCGGTGTACACTTCAGGACAAATTCATGATCCTGCTGCACATCTTCAAATGTATAACCATCCTGATAATTCTCAGGATCAATGTCCTTGCCGTCCACGGCTAGCGATCCTACTTCATAGCCCTCTTCGGCAGAAAAATTGACGGTATAGCTGTCTCCTCTAAGGACCTTATCGCTGCTTCCGGAGACATCGCCATGCCTGCTGTCCGTAGAGATAGTAAAGTAGTAAGGAACCTTGGTTGTATAAAACTGAAAATACCGATATCCGCTGCTTTCTCTTACATTTTCAATGATAAGAAACTCACCGTTGCCCAGATTCGTTATTGATTCCAGCTCTGTGCCCGCACCCGTCTCCACGTCCGGTTCCAGCACTTCCGTCAGTATTACCTCTCGTCTGGACAAAGAATAAACATTGATATAATCCGTACTGTCGCCGGTACCGGAAAGCGGCGACAGTATAACGTAATCACCGGACACACAAAGATCCTGATAATTGATTCCGGGAGCAGTGTCCACCGGCCCGAGATCCTCTTTTACTTCAAAATTAGAATTCAGTATTTTTATACTGTAATTATCACTTACGTTAGTCTGTATAACGTACTCATCCTTATCCTCCACATAATCAATGCCGAGAATATTATAGCCTTTTTCCACGTGGATCGTTCGCTTATACTCCAGCGTATCCGCGTCCATCACGTAAAGACTTCCTTCGTTTTCTTCTACAAAGTTTGTGTAGAGCGCTACGTATATTTCATTCGTTTTCGGATTATACGTCATCCCGTTTCCGTGTTCCCAGTCAGACTCCTGCACTCTTTTTGCCAGAGAATACTGTTCCACCGGATTTCCGTTTTCATCTTTATCATAACGATAATAGGCAGAGACCGTATCCTTCTGATCCGGATCATCCGCCGTATTCTCTATGATAACAATATACTTGTCGGTCGCGCAGACGGACTGCACCACGCCCGTATCGTTTACGATCTCCTCGGAATATGCGACCTGCCATGCCAGGTCATTAAAAGCTGAATCCCCCGTAATTTCAGCCCTGACATCGATCGTGTTTCCTACGATCATCCCTGCGGCCAACAGGGCAAAAATGATCGTCCTGAAATAACACCATATCGAATCTGTCTTTGATAGTGTCTTCATTATTTACTTGTTTTCCCCTGCTGCTCTCCGTCAGAGTTCTCCCCTTCTCTGCCTTCCCGCGGCATCCATCGATCCCTGACTGATACTCCCCTGTTAATATCCTGCTTTTTTGCGTTACAAAACACGGCTTCCGTTTTCGAAGGCCGCTTCCGCAAATAATCTATTACATCTTACCGCATCTTCTGCCTTTGGGCAGACTGATGCCTTGTACTTCGGTTAGTCTGTAACATTATAACTAATATTTTTATAAAAATCACCCCTCTATTTCAGTTTTCTATGATATTATTGTATGAGTCCTCTGCCAAAGGTGCAGACGAAATAAAAAACAACCGGAAAAAACAGGATAAAACCTTTCCGATGTTTTTTTCATGATCATAACTGCCCCTTCAACATGAAGCAGGAAGTTTAACTACTAATCTATGAGGAGTACAAAAATGGCTATAAAAAAGATCGACAGTCTCATGTTTGATGTGGACGGCACCATATGGGATTCCACCGGCCCGATCTGCCGCGCGTGGAATAAAGTCCTTGCAAAAAACGGATTCCCTTCCACCATCCTTACGCCGGACCGGCTGAAAAAAGAGTTCGGGAAGCCTCTGGATGTGATCGGAGACGACCTCCTTCCGGAAATACCTTCAGCCAAACGCACTGCTATACTGAACCAGTGGATCACCGTTCAGGCAGAATGTATCCTGACGGATGTTCCTGATCTTTATGAAGGTCTGGAAGAAGCACTGGAAAAGCTTTCTGAAAAATATCCCCTGTTTGTGATCAGTAATTCGTCAAAAGGATATATTGAAAGCCTCTATGAAGTCACCGGTCTGGACAAATATTTCAGGGATCATGTGTGCAACGGCGACACCGGGCTGCCAAAGGACGGAAACATCCGTTACATGACAGAAAAGCACTCTCTGCTGCATCCGGCTTATGTGGGAGATATTCAGGGAGATTACGAAGCATCCAGAAAAGCCGGCGCGTATTTCATCCATGCCGCGTATGGCTTCGGTGATGTGAGTGACTGGGATCTTCGCATCGACAAGCCTCTGGATCTGCTGAAGCTTTTATGACCAGATCCGCAGCCGGACTTTGCGCGCTGCCGCACAGCGGCGCAGATGAATCACCCGGACAATTTAGATTAAGAAAGGATTTTAAGATGCATTACAGATACAAAACAAAAGGAACCTGCTCAAAATATATCGATTTTGACCTTGACGAAAACGGAATAATAACAGATGTCAGCTTTATGGGCGGCTGCAACGGAAACCTTCAGGGAATCAGCAGATTGTCCATCGGCCGCCATGCTGATGAGATCGCAGCTATTCTTCAGGGCGTCAACTGCAACGGACGCGGCACCTCATGTCCGGATCAGTTTGCCTGTGCGCTCAAAGGCGCGCTGGAAGAAATATCCGGTTAACATTCCGCAATCTCCAGGTGAGATATATCAGAAATCGATACAACATTGGAGGTAGAACATGTCATTCACATCCGGGATCTTCCTGATCGGACTGCTCCCATGGCTCATTATTCTGTTTTTTTTAACAAATAAAATCGCGCCTGCAAAAAGGATACTGCTCCTTCTGATAAACACTCTTTTCTATGTCTGGGGCGGACTGGGCGCATTTGCTTTCGTGTTTGTTTTTACACTGGCGGTATGGCTCTTCTGCGTGATCGCGGCACATTTAAAAAACCGCTTCATTCTGGGCATAATGATCCTCGCCGCCGTAACGCCGCTGCTGCTGGTAAAATATACATCCTTCGTTATGGGAAACATCAACAGCTTTTTTCATTATGAACTGACAGTGCCGTCATTTATAATGCCTATCGGCATATCCTTTTTTACCTTTGAAGCAATTTCCTGCATCGTGGATGTCTATAAGGAGAAATATACCGGAAAAATATCTTTCCTCGATATATATCTTTACCTGACGTTCTTTGTCACAGTCACGTCCGGACCCATTTTCCGGTTCGGAGATTTCAAAAAAGGACTTGCAGCTTCGGCGTCCCGCGGCAGCTATGGCCCGGCTCTGGAGCGAATCATCATCGGCCTTGGAAAAAAACTTCTTGTGGCAGATAAACTCGCAGTCCTCGCTGACATGTACTTCAACGGCGTCGCGGACGGAAAAACCTTTACGACAGCGGGATTATGGATCGGTTCCGCAGCATATACGCTGCAGCTTTACTTCGATTTTTCAGGATATTCTGACATCGCGATCGGTCTTGGATCTTTGATGGGTTTTTCCATACCCGAGAACTTCGATCATCCTTACCGCGCGGGAAGCATTCAGGATTTCTGGAAGAGATGGCATATTTCCCTGAGCCGGTGGTTCCGGGACTATATCTATATTCCGTTAGGCGGAAACAGGTGCGCCATACCGAGACACATATTCAACATGTTTGTCGTATGGATCCTGACAGGCATCTGGCACGGCGCCGACTGGGCTTTCATACTCTGGGGCATGGGTTATTTCATTCTGCTGATTGCGGAAAAGTATGTCCCCTTCATGAAACACTGGGACGGACACTGGTACGGGCATATTTACGCCCTGTTCTTCATCAATCTTCTCTGGGTCCCTTTCCGGGCGGCAAACATTGGAACAGGCCTCCGGTACCTTGCCGGAATGTTCGGGAAAAACGCGCTTCCCGGTCTGGAGTCCGTAACGGTCTCTTTCCTGCCGTTCCTTGTTCTGGCCGCAGTGCTCTGCGGTCCGTGGAACAGACTTGCTGAACGCCTGCAGGACAAAGTATGGTTTCATCTTCTCAAAGGGATCTTTCTTTCGGCATTGTTCTTCCTGGCCGTTTGCGCCGTAGTCAACGCCACTTATTCACCGTATATTTACGGAAACTTTTAAAGGAGGCAAAATTTTGCACAAGATCAGACATGCATTGAAATATTGGTACTGTGTACCGCTGCTGATCGCAGTGATCGTTTTTTCCGTATTCTGCTGGGGCAGTTTCGGCGCTTCGATCACAGGCGGTGAAGAGACAGCGGAATCGGATACCGGCTACGGACCGGATGCCGACGATTCTATCGTCGAAAGCGTGGATAGATTTGTAGAGCAGACCGACGCCGCCTGGAAAGATAATGTATTCGGAAAAAAGGCTCTGAGCAATGTGGACAGCCTTTACTCTTATGCATCCACCGGATATATTTCATCCACGCAGGTCCTTCTGGGAGAAAACAACTGGCTTTTTTATAAATCCACCACTGACGGCGATCCTATCGCCGACTACGAAGGCACGAACCTTTATGATGAGCCGGATATGGAATACATTACCAACGCCGCTCTGAACGTTCAGTCGGAGCTTGAAGGACGCGGGATAGGCTTTTCTATTCTGCTGGCCCCGAATAAGGAAAACATTTATTCTGAATTAATGCCGGATACTTACGTACATGCGGAAACTTCAGCTTCGGATCTGCTGCTGGAACATATGCGCGCCGGAGGCGTCCATGTCATTTCCCCAAAGCAGGAACTTCTTGACTTCCATATGGATCTGCCCCTTTATTATTCCTATGATACTCACTGGAATCAGCTGGGCGCCTATATCGGCGCAAAAAGCGCTCTGGCATACTGGGGCTATGAAATTCCTTCTCTTACCGACCGCACTGTAAACAGTTTTCTCCTTGAAGAAAAGTATCCTTCCCATCATGTAGGCGCATCGGATGATCTCGCAGATATGGCAGGTCTTTCCTTCCTGACGAGAAAAGAGATGGAATATGAAATCGAAGGAACGCCGGAAATGGACTGGCCTCTTTATTCAGAAGAAGAAACAGCAAAAGCAGTGAATCATTATACAAATGAACAGGCTCCAGTGAAACGTACTTTACTGCTGGTCGGCGATTCATTCCGGACGGCCATGATCCCGGCATTCCGGGAAAGCTTCTCCGATGTGTATGTAGTTCACAGACTGTGGTATTCACCGGATCTCCTGGATCAGATAAATCCGGATTACGTTCTGGCCGAATACGTAGAACGCTACTCAAATGAACTCGCCTCTCTTGAAGATCTTATCAGACAAAACTAACGTAAAAAACGGAGGAACGGATCCCTGAAGATCCGTTCCCCCGTTTTTCTCATCAGGTGATTGCGAAACCCTGTATAGTCAGGAAATTGTGTGATGATTCAAACGGCTTCCGCGCAAAGAACTTCTATGTATTGACTTCATCTGCTGCTAACATTCGCGAAATCATAAACTCGCTTCGCCGAGGCAGTATGATTTCTGCTCATACAGCAGATTCCGTTCATACAGAAGTTCTAATGCTTGTGCAGATTGTTTGAATCATTCACACAAATTTCCCGCCTC
>DFHP01000050.1 GCA_002371335.1 Eubacterium sp. UBA3720 | reverse complement strand
TGTCCTGCGGCCTTTATCAATTACCTGTATATGTATATCTTTCCCTGATTAAGACTGCAAATTCTTCACAATTCCCGGAAAGATGATATAAACAGATCCGCTTCCCACATGACATCCTGTTTCGTGGACGCATTTGCGGGTTCTTCTACACCTACCGTGAAAAATCTGCCCTTTTTCGCACCGCGTATACCCTCGATAATGTCCTCAAAAACTACACACTCTGATGGTTCCAGACCAAGCCTTCTGGAACATTCAAGATAAATATCCGGAAAACCTTTTCCTCTGGAGACATCAGCCGATGTCACAATTGTTTTAATATAACCCGAAAGCCCGTTTTTGTCTACAGCCGCTTTCACAAGCCTGTAATCAGAGGATGATGCTATTCCTATCTTCATTCCCTGCTCATAATAGCTCTTCACTGTTTCGTATGCAAAAGGCTTCAGTTCCAGCCGGTCACTGTAGGCTTCGTACGCCATCTCCATCCACTCTTCCATCAGGCTTTCCGGCGTCTCATCTGTCAGTCCGAAGCGTTCTATGGTATATACAGCAGCAGCGCGCGCGCCCAGCGGCGTAATGGCAGCCTGATAATCCCCGGGGACTTCAAAGCCTCTTTTTCCCAGAAAATCAATGTCGATCTTCTTCCAGATCCCCATGGAGTCCAGCAGGGTACCGTCCAGATCAAATATTATTCCTTTCTGATTCTCTATCAATTTCTTCATGGATTCACCGTCACTCTCAGTCTGATTACCGGCGTCTGATGCTTCTCAAACAGGCATACCCTCCTTTGTGAACCGTGTACATCCGCCGGACGGTCTGTATCATAGATAATGATCGTATTTTCCCGTTACATAACAAAAACGCTGCATATATGATGCAGCGTTTCCGACAGTTGATAGGGGAATCGAACCCCTGTTTCCGCCGTGAGAGGGCGGCGTCTTAACCCCTTGACCAATCAACCGTTTATTATAATATCTTAGGTCAAATAAAAAAGCAAGGACTTTTTTTGTTTTTTACTGTGTTTTGATTTTTTTTGAACATTTGAGTTTTTTTTTGATATAATATATCTCTGTCATTTGAATGATCCGGAATAACGCCAGAGGCGTTCTTGAAAGAATACAAATTTTTACACAGAGGGGAATGCTTATGAACAAAAAAGAAATATCTGAGATCCGAAAGCTTCTGACCAAAGATAACTGCCGGCTGGACCGTCTTGCCGGCTGTTATGTAAATGGTGAGAAAGAAAAGATCCTTACAATGAATACATCATTTCTGACAATTCCTGAGGAAGAAATGTTTAAGTACTGCGAGATCCTGAAAAAGAACCTTTCAGGCGGCATTGGAAAGAACCTCCATAATATGGAATTTCCTCTTATGGAGGAAACGGAAGGCGGACATCAGACTTCTCTCCTGGCACTGCGTGACAGCGAATTAAAAAACGAAGTCATTCTGGAAGCCTTCTATGATAAAGTTATCGGGACCTATAACTGTCCGGAAAACTATCTGATCCTTCTGGCCCACGGTTCTTACGATATACCGGCAAAGGCTTCTGATCACGAAGAAATGTTTGACGCCTCGGACTATGTATATTCATTTGTCATATGCTGCATATGTCCCGTCAGCCTGAGCAAACCGGGTCTTTGTTATGATCCGGGGGAAAACAATTTCGTACAGAAGATCCAGGACCATATGGTGGAGATGCCGACCCTCGGTTTCCTCTTTCCTGCCTTTAATGACAGAAATACCGATATTCACAGTGTTTTGTATTATTCCAAAAACGCAAAACTGCTTCACCCGGAGATCACTGAAGAACTGCTGGGAATCGACGTTCCTGTCACAGCCGAAACGCAGAAATTCGCATTTAGCGCAATCGTTGAGGATACATTCGGGCAGGATTGTGATTTTGACACAGTAAGGGCCCTGCACGAAAACCTGAATTCAATGATTGCCGAATCCAAGGATGATCCTGAACCTCTGACCATCGACAAGCCGGCCATGAAACAGCTTCTGGCCGAATGCGGCGCTGACGAAAAACAGCTTGAAAACTTTGACCTCTGCTATGAGGAAGAAAACCGGGTCGACCAGCCGTTTATCGCCGCAAATGTCGCCGCTCCAAAGACCTTTGAAGTAAAGTCATCTGATATTATGATCCGTGTACCGTCTGACAGAACAGATCTGTTGGAAACACGTGTAATAGACGGTATCGAATATATCATGCTTCCTCTTACCGACGACGTGGAGGTAAACGGTATGCATATCAGACGTCTAACTTAAGATATTCTCCGATCATAATACCTTTTGAATCCTTTCCATGTCCGATCTCACCGGTGCGTGCGATCGGACATTCTTTTCCAATAGCATCTTTCGCCAGTGTAATAATATCCGGACTGCAGCCTCCTGCTTCCATAGCGGTAAAGGTTCCCAGCAGAACGCCTCTGACCTGATGGAAGGCTCCCATCTGTTTCAGCTGTTCCAAAGCCGTCGCCATCTGAGGCACATCTCCTCCCAGCGATTCCAGAAGCAATATTTTTTCTTTCAGATCCGGAAAGTAAGGAGTTCCTGCCAGTTTCAGAAAACATCGTATGTTTCCTCCGACAACCACTCCCTCCATATGTTTTCCCTGCACAAACTCAAACCGCGGAGAAAACAATCCTTCCCTCTTTTCGAATCTTTTTTTCTGAATCTCTTCAAAGCCGCCCTGCACAAGGTTTCTTACCTGATACAGCACACTTTTTTTGCCTGTCATGGTATAGATCGCATTAATAACTGTACTCAGATCACTGTATCCCCAGAATACCGCCCGGCTGGAGGAAATCTTTTCGAAATCAAGGTACGGAAGCACCTGATTCGCCAGATCGCCTCCGGATACATCATATATTTCTTCGATATCAGGATCCTCAAACATCCTCATAAGTTCGGAAGCTCTCTGAAACCCCGTCCCCGAAAAAGGACCTTCCGATGCATATATAAATCTGCTTACTTCAACTTTCCTGTCTGATCTTTTCAGGTAACCGGTCAGATTTTCCATGCAGGACCCCATGTCATTTTTCAGTCCGTCAGAACACGCCACGATCCCAACTTTTCTTTGTTTTTCCATTTTTAAACGCCTCCGGTCATGATATCCATATTTTGCGATGAGCCTCTATCGCTGCCCCCAATCCCGATCCTGATTAAAATCGACTTTCTAAAATTCAAATACGAAAGCTTCCGATAATTCTCTCCTGCAGCTCTTCATTGACCTCATCCGCGGTCTTCCCAAGTACCAGCCCCAGTTCAAGACATATCTTCTGAGATATCTCTGAAAGGTATCTCTCATCGACAGATGTAAATTTTTTTCCCTCTGCCATTCTCTTTTCTTTTCTGGCCACAAGAGTCTTCATTAATCTTATATACTCTTTGGGATCGCATGAACGCAGTACATTTTTATACTCTTCCTCACGCAGTTTCTCATTTGGTATCTTTTTTTCATCCAGATCACACGTTTCTGCCATCAGATTCTCCGCCTGCTCACGACTGATGACTTCCCTCGTGAAAACCTTCTGATTATCGACCGGTGAATAAATTGTGCTGGTTTTTGTATCCAATGGTATCAAAACATAATACTGTCTTTCTTCATCACAGCCTGACATGTCCAGATAGGTAATTTCATCAACTTTGCACGGCCCCTTCGTGCCATATACGATGTATTCTCCTTTGTGGTACATTTTTCGTTCTCCTTATTCTATTTCACACACCTTGCCAAATATAGTAATAGTTTAGCACTTTTCATAAATTTTTGTAAGTATTTTCAGATACTTTATCATCTATACACTTCAATTACTTAAAATAATTTCATTAATTATTTAATTATATTTTTATACTTTTCCCTTCATCTATGTTATAATCTTTTGGTAATGCTCATAAGGGAGATCATCCTCCCATTTATATACAGAAAAGATAGGAAAACAGAAAATGAAAAACAAAGAACTCCGCGGAATCCCAACGGTTCCGCCCGAAAGTGATTACACAAAATTCTCCAGAAATTCTTCGACCGATGGTATTTCAACTGATGAAGAGCTGATCAGAGCGCTCCGTGACACCATGAGGAATTCTGAAGGTTCATCTACAGTAAAAAACACTGACAAGGATGATTATTTTTTTGATGAAGCGGATGATGAGGAAGATTCCTTTCGTTCATCGGAATTAGAAACCGGATATACCTCTTCAGAATTGAGCAATCCGGACACGAAAACAGATGAGCTGTTATCTGAAGCAGACGAAAACGCTCAGTCTGCTCCGGTATCTGATGAACCGGCTTCTAAAGATTCTGAAGAAGCTGCCGGCGAACAGGCTTCTGACAAACCTGATATGGTTTCCGGTGAACAAACTTCCGGCACACCTGATGCAGCATCCGGCGAACAGGCTTCTGATGAACCTGATACGGCTTCCGATGAGCAGCTTTCCGACGATAAGGCAAATATCAAAGAAGCTGCCGCTGAGTCTGCCCTGTCCGTCAATGAAGCTTCCGTTCCGGACTCTGACTCACCATCAGGAACTCCTGACATTCACCATGGCGGCCCAAAGAAAACCGATGCTATAAAGAAGCTTTTCGCCGGAAAAAAGGAGAAAAGGGAAAAATCAAAGAAGGCAGCTGATCCGAGACTTTTAAAGTTAAAAAAGATCATTCTCGGAGCTATTGCAGCTCTGCTTGC
The DNA here is from genome assembly GCA_002371335.1 of Eubacterium sp. UBA3720. GTDB lineage: Bacteria > Bacillota > Clostridia > Lachnospirales > Lachnospiraceae > DFHP01. Next base: position 3,655 of record DFHP01000050.1, on the reverse strand, counting down.
TGTGGCTATCATCATGTATATTAAGACAGCCTTTGACTACAGGTCGCATTTCCTGAACAATACTACTCTCAACGGTTTTGACGTGAGCGGAAAAACTGTCGATGAAGTAAAGACCATGTTTAAAGATCACGCGGAGGACTACGAGCTGAAGATCAGCTTCCGCGATAACGTAGAGGAAAATATAACTGCTTCGGATATTGATTATAAATATGTTCCGGATGACAGCATAGAAAAGGCTCTGGATTCACAGAATTACATTTTCTGGCCAAGCGAATTTTTCTCAGAAACGGAAAAAACGATTCCTGCACCGGTCTCATATGACGCCGAAACACTTTATAACATCCTGACGTCTTACCCGGAGATGCAGCCGGAAAACATGATCGCTCCGACAAACGCATACATTCAGTATGCTGACGGATCTTTCGGCGTGGCTCCGGAAACATACGGTAATACATTAAACACGGATAATGTGATCAACGCCGTTATTGAGGCAATCGACCTTGAACAGAGTACGATTAATGTGGAAGATGTAACCGACGCCTATGTACAGCCTGATATCTATGTAGATAACGCAGAGCTTATTGCTTCAGCCGAGAATCTGAACAGCATCTGCAGGGCCAGCATCACCTATCAGCTTCCGACCGGAAATAAGGTGCTGGACGGAAACACATTTATCAACTGGCTGGTGACTGATGAAAACGGCAACTACAAGAAAGATGACGCTATCTGGGATGAACACGTTGAAGATTTTGTATCTTCTTTGGCTGAAGAGGTAGGCCGTCACACATTCAAAGCCACAGATTTCGGCGAAGTCGATATACGCACATCCAGCTTCAGCAGCGACTGCTCCTGGTGGATCGACGAAGATGCGGAAACCGAGCAGCTCAAAGAAGAACTCAGCTCCGGCACTATTACAGAAAGAGAACCGGTATGGGGACAGGCTCCGTTTACTTTGGAAAACAACGGTTACGGCTATGATCAGGTGGAGATCGATATCAGCCGTCAGCATCTGTGGGTATATCAGGACGGAGAAATGGTCTTTGAGACAGATATCGTTTCAGGCGCCAACACCGCCTCAAAACATACCCCGTCAGGAATCTATAAAGTTCAGTGGAAGGAAAGAAACCATATTCTTCGCGGAGAACGCCAGTCTGACGGATCATATGAATATGAAACGCCTTGTTCCTACTGGATGCCATTCATCACCGACATCGGTATCGGAATGCATGATGCCACATGGCAGTACGCGTTTGGAGGCACCAGATATTTGAGCGGATATGGTTCACATGGATGTATCAACCTTTCCCTCTCCTCTGTCGCAGAGATATACAGCATCGTTGATGCAGGCACTCCGGTAATCGTTTATTATTCAGAAGGCTGTGATTTTGAATAATCTCACTACCGGATGATCTACAAAAAAATCCGATACATTACTGTATCGGATTTTTTTTTATTTATAATGATGAGACACTGCTCTTTGCATCGTAAAGAAGAATGAAACCCCGTCGCTGCGGTTCTCCGCCCAGCATCTCTGCCCATGGGCGTCCATTATAGCTTTCACTATGGAAAGGCCTATGCCGCTGCCTCCATATTCTCTGGTGCGGGCCTTATCCACCTTATAAAACTTCACCCAGATATTATCCAGCTCATTCTCCGGGATCGGAGATCCATTATTAAATACCTCCGTTATCACAACACTGTCATCGAAATAATGTCTTACCCTGATATTGCGGTCTCCGTCCAGGTGGTTCATTGCATTGCTCAGGTAATTTGTTACCACTTCTTCGATCTTAAATTCATCTCCGCAAACCACCAGCGGACCATCATCCGCCTGTTCGTAGGTAAAATTCGCTTCCTTTTCCTCCAAAAGGATACCGGAATTCATTATAACGCCTTTTATCAGACCATTCAGATCAAAATAACCCATAGAACATGCATCGCTGCCGAATTCAAGCTGATTTAAGGTCATCAGCTGCTTGACCATGCGGTTCATTTTATTTGCTTCATCAATGATAACATCACAGTAAAACTCCCTGTCTTCAGGATCTTCATTGACATTTTCTTTAAGTCCCTCCGCATAACCCTGTATCAGCGCGATAGGCGTCTTTAACTCATGTGAAACATTGGCAAGGAACTCTTTTCTCATATCATCGATCTGTATTTTTTCATCAATATCTTTCTGCAGCTGCTGATTAGCTTCCTGCAGTTCTATGATCGCCTGTTTCAGATGGCTGGACATTATATTGAAATTTTTTCCAAGCAATCCAATCTCGTCCTCGCCGCCGCTGGTATATCTGGCGTCAAAATCAAGTGCTGCCATTTCCTGAGACAGTTCAGTCAGCTCCTGGATAGGACGGATCAGTTTTCTGGTGATCATCCAGACAATTACCGCGCTGAAGACCGTTGCGGCTAAACCTACGTAAAGATAAAACCTGGTAGCGATCCTTGCCGCGGTATTAATACTGTCAAGAGGCGTGTATACCAGGTAATAATCATTATTATCCAGATTTCCCCAGAGCTCCAGATATACGATATTCTGCACCCTGTCCCGGATCTCTATGATACTGTACTGATCTGTCGTCTTCAGGATCTTTGTATTGTCCTCTTCCTGTTTGGAAACATTTCCAAACAGTCTGCTGCTCATTTCGGCACCGTCTTTCGCATTGGAATAAATATTAGACAGATTTACATCCGCCACCACATACGTCAGTCCGTTTACCGAGCAAAAGCTTTCAAACTGTTCTGCATTAAAAGAAGGGTCATCCGAATTCATCATGTCCCGGCTTTTTTCAAGGACATTGATTTTTTCATTTTTATAGACCTTTGCAGAAAATAACAGATGAACGCCGGATATCACGCCCAATGTGAGTACCATTACTGTGATAAAAGTAACGGCAACTTTTAATTTTAATGATTTTTTCATTCCTGAGGAACCTCAAATTTATATCCCATGCCCCAGATGGTTTTTATATACTCTCCCTTATCTCCGAGCTTGCTTCTGAGTTTCTTCACATGGGTATCTATCGTTCTGGCGTCGCCGTAATAATCATAATTCCATACATTATTCAGTATCTTTTCCCGGGAGAGCGCGATCCCCTTATTCTCCATGAAATAAGTAAGAAGCTCAAATTCTTTAAAACTCAGCTCCATCATTCTGTCGTCGACAGACGCAGTATATGCTGTTTTGTCGATCGTGATGCCGCCCGCCTGAAGCAGCTGATTATCTCCTATCTGATTCGTACGCCGAAGGATTGCTTCAACTCTGGCCACGAGGATCTTCGGACTGAACGGTTTTGATATATACTCATCCACTCCCAGCTCAAATCCCAGCAGTTCGTCTCTTTCGTCCCCTCTTGCAGTCAGCATAATGATCGGGATCCTGGACTCTTTCCGGATCTCCCTGCATACCTCCCAGCCATCCATCTTTGGCATCATAACATCCAGAATGATCAGTGCCAGCTCTTTCTGACTGTAAAAAATATTCAGGGCCTCCTCGCCATCTCCTGCTTCCAGCACTTCGTAGTCTTTTTTTATCAGAAAATCATGAACAAGTTTACGCATGCGGCGTTCATCGTCTACCACAAGAATTTTCAGTTTGTTCATTTTCCCCTCCTTTTTATATTCTTATCTCAAACTGGCAATTGCGAAACCCCTT
>DFHP01000070.1 GCA_002371335.1 Eubacterium sp. UBA3720 | reverse complement strand
TGAATTCTTTAAAAAATCCCATAAAAAGTACTCCCTTTCCATAAATGATTATTATATTTGTTCCCCTTCTCGGAACTACATGGATATTGTATCAGTTTCGGAAAATGGATACAAGTTTTTTGTCATATTAATGAATATAAGATTATCGCAGCGTCAGATCCCGTGTTTTGCAAAAATAATATAGGGTTATTTCATCAGACATATTCGTAGTATTTCATATCAGGGCGGGGAGCTTTTCAAAAAATGAACACTTGTTTTAGTGGCAAGAATCCAAAGAATGAATTATAATGGTGAATACTTAGCAAAGTCCGCGGGCGGACATCAGCTTATTATTTCTGCGATTTTTAAAGAAAAGCGAACAGGACTTCGGGCAGCGCCTTGAAGTTATCCGCGATATATTTATGGAACAGGAGGAAAAAATGAGCCGGGCAGATGAATTATTTATCAAAATGTGCCGTGATATTATCGAAAATGGGTGTGATACAAAGGGAGAAAAGGTAAGACCGCATTGGGAAGACGGAACTCCCGCTTATACGATCAAGCAGTTTGGAGTGGTGAACAGATATGATCTTTCTGAAGAGTTCCCTGCCATTACGCTCCGCCGGACAGCTTTGAAAAGCTGTATGGATGAGGTTCTGTGGATCTGGCAGAAAAAATCGAATAATATCCACGAGCTCAAGAGTCATATCTGGGACGAATGGGCCGATGAAGACGGATCTATCGGAAAAGCCTACGGCTATCAGATGGGGGTTAAGCATATATATAAGGAAGGCGAGATGGATCAGGTCGACAGAGTCCTTTTTGACCTGAAAAATAATCCATACAGCCGCCGTATCATGACAAATCTTTATGTACATCAGGATCTTCATGAGATGGCGTTATATCCCTGCGCTTATTCCGTGACCTTTAACGTAACTAAAAAACCCGGACATGACAGACTTACTCTGAATATGGTCCTGCATCAGAGATCCCAGGATATACTGGCGGCGAACAACTGGAATGTATGCCAGTACGCCATACTGCTCATGATGTTTGCGCAGGTAAGTGATATGGAAGCGGGCGAACTGCTTCATGTGATCGCGGACGCGCATATTTATGACCGCCATGTGCCGCTGATCAGAGAACTGATTTCGAGAGAGACATATCCTGCGCCGAAGGTGCGCCTGAATCCCGAGGTCAGGAATTTCTATGATTTCACGACTGACGACCTGATCGTGGAAGACTATAAGACAGGTCCGCAGATAAAAAATATCCCTATTGCAGTTTAAGAAAAAGAGGTATATGAGAATGAAGGCGATTTTGGCGGCAGACATTAACTGGGGAATAGGCAGCAGGGGCGGGCTCCTGGTGAGTATTCCATCCGATATGAAATTCTTCAGGGAAAAAACATCAGGCCATGTGGTCGTTATGGGCAGAAAAACGCTGAACAGCATGCCCGGAGGAAGACCTCTGAAGAACAGGACAAATATTATCGTGTCCAGAAATGAAAAACTTCAGGTACCGGGGTGTCCGGTGGTCCACAATCTGGAGGAGCTTCTGGAGGAACTGAAAAAATATGATAATGAAGACATTTATATCATCGGCGGAGAGCAGATCTATCGTATGATGCTTCCTTACTGTGACACAGTCTATGTGACGAAGCTGAATTACGCTTATGAAGCGGATGTTCATTTTCCGGATCTGGACAAAGATCCCGAGTGGGAAATGACAGAGGAGAGTGAAGAGCACACGTACTTTAATCTGGAGTTTACGTTCAGAACATATAAGAGACGGCAGCTTTCCGCTGCCTGCAAGGCAGAAGCGGGAACGTCCTGACGATGTATTTTTTATGATTATATTATTCAGAAACGGCATGTGGGAAGTTTTAGTAAGATACCTGCTGATTTAAAAAGAGGTTAATAATGATCGAAAGAAAAAAAACCAGGACAGTCAGGATCGGAAACCGAGTCATAGGAGGAGGAAATCCGATACTGATCCAGTCCATGACAAATACAAAAACAGAGAATATCACAGAAACGGTAAAACAGATCCGCCAGCTGGAGGCTGCAGGATGCGAGATAGTACGAAGTACGGTCCCGACGCCTGAGGCCGCAAGGGCGCTTCGCGAGATCAAAAAACAAATATCTATCCCGCTGGTGGCGGATATTCATTTTGATTACAAGCTTGCGATCGCCGCAATGGAAAACGGCGCCGACAAGGTCAGGATCAATCCCGGAAACATAGGTTCAAGGGAGAGGGTAAAGGCCGTCGTGGATGAGGCGAGGGCACGGAATATACCTCTGCGCGTAGGCGTCAACAGCGGTTCTCTGGACAAAGATATCCTGAGAAAATACGGCGGAGTGACAGCGGAAGGTCTGGTGGAAAGCGCTCTTCAGGAAGCTGCTTACATCGAGGACCTGGGTTACGATAATCTCGTTATCAGCATCAAATCATCCAATGTGATGATGTGCGCTAAGGCGCATGAGCTGATCGCGGAAAAATGCAATCATCCTCTCCATGTGGGGATCACAGAGGCGGGAACGCTGTTTTCCGGCAACATTAAATCTGCTATGGGCCTCGGCATTATTTTGTATCAGGGTATCGGAGATACGATCCGGGTCTCCCTGACCGGACCGCCGGTGGAGGAGATCAGAACAGCCAAACTGATTCTGAAAACACTGGGCCTTCGAAAGGGAGGAGTCGAGGTGGTATCCTGCCCGACCTGCGGACGCACGCAGATCGATCTGATCGGCCTTGCCGATAAGGTTGAAAGTATGACTGAGTCCATTGATAAAGATATTAAAGTAGCCGTTATGGGATGCGTAGTTAACGGACCGGGAGAAGCCAGAGAGGCAGACCTTGGTATTGCCGGAGGCAAAGGCGTGGGCCTTCTGATAAAAAAAGGAGAGATCATCCGTAAGGTTCCCGAGGCAGAACTGCTGGACACTCTCCGGGAGGAGATCATGAAATACTGAGCCGGCCGGGATGAAGATATAGTTTACCTCAGTGTGAGAAGACCACCGCTTCTTAAGCGGCGGGACTTGAATGGAGGTGTTATGCATGAATGGTGAGCGAAAACCTTTTGAAGAAGTATTTCCGGGGCTGCGTGCGGACGACGAGCTGGGAATGATCCTTCACGATACAGAGGTGGCGAAGGTCACCATGAATAAAAGACGCGATTATCTCAGGGTCTATATCATCTGCAGCAGATGTATTCATAAGAAATATATTTATCAGCTGGAGGAAGTGATAAAAAAACAGCTCTTCGGTGATTATGATCTGAAGGTGAAAGTCATTGAACAGTTTGAACTGTCGGCGCTGTATACGCCTGAAAAGCTGATCGAAATGTACAGATCCAGCATTGAGATGGAACTGCAGAATCACAGCAGATATCTGGGATATGCTTTTCGAACGGCCGGGTTATCCTGCAGCGGAAATGAGCTTACGGTCTCACTTGCCGATAATACGGTCGCCAGGGAAAACGAAGAGGAATTATACGAAGCCCTCGATAAGATACTGAACGGCCGCTGTCATATGAATATGCGGATCCGCATGGAATACCGCGAGCCTGAAGAAAACAAAAAAAGAGAATATAACGAGCGTATGATGGCCGCCGCGGCAAGGCAGATCGCCAGAAGATGCGCTCTCTGGAAAGCCGGATCTTCCGAAGGCGGCGGTACATCCCCTGCTGCTGCGGCGGATGGGGGCGGCGCGCCGGGTGAAGATAAGGCGGCAATCTCAGGAAACGGCACGGCCTCAGGAAATGCAGCGGCAGCCGGAAAAGGAACAAAACAGGAATATTCGGGAGCCGGAGCCTCTGCAGGAGGAGGATCCAAAGGAGGAAGAAACGGTAAACGGGGCAGAGGGGGCAAAGGACATTTTGACCGCCCGATGCTGCAGTCCGATAATCCGGATGTTCTTTACGGAAGGGACTTTGACGGCGACAGCGTTTCTATCCATGAACTGGATGAGTCGAGCGGCGATGTAGTCATTCGCGGCCAGATCATTGCGCAGGAGGGCAGAGAACTTCGCAATGAGCGCGGTCTGATAGAGTTTGCGGTGACCGATGATACGGATACGATCAAGACAAAAATATTCATTGCCGGAGATCAGCTCAAAGAAATGAGCGGCAAGCTGAAAAAAGGTACTTTCGTCAAAGTGAAGGGAAAAGTGGTCACGGATTCTTTTGATCATGATCTTGCAGTAATGTCTGTTTTCGGCATAAAAAAAAGTACGGATTTCCGTACCGCGCGCATGGATAACAGCCCCGATAAGCGGGCAGAGCTTCACTGCCATACAAAAATGAGCGACATGGACGGAGTTACAGACGCCAAAGCACTGGTAAAAAGAGCGTACGAATGGGGACATCCGGCCATTGCCATAACGGATCACGGAGCAGTGCAGGCTTTTCCCGAGGCAAATCATGCCATGGAGGATATAGATAAAGCCTATCGCGCGAAGTATAAGGAAGAGCATCCCGAAGCCACGAAGGAAGAGCTGAAAAAGGTTTCAGCGCCCTTCAAGGTCATCTACGGCATGGAAGCATATCTGGTAGATGATACGAAGGGAATATCCGTCAACAGTAAAGGTCAGAGCCTTCATCAGGCGTATGTGGTTTTTGATATAGAGACAACGGGACTTTCAAACGAAACCTGCAGGATCATAGAGATTGGAGCCGTCCGGGTGGAAGATGGAAAAATCGTCGGAAGATATTCCACATTCGTTAATCCGGAAATGCCGATCCCGATGAAGATCGAGCAGCTGACAAGCATCAATGACAGTATGGTGGTCAACGCTCCCGTCATAGAAAAAGTGCTTCCTGAATTTATCAGCTTTTGCGAAGGGGCCGTCATGGTGGCTCACAATGCGGATTTTGACATGGGATTTATTATCCGGGAGTGCGAAAGGCAGAATATAGACCGTGAGTTTACTTATGTGGATACCATAGCGATGGCGAGAGTCCTGCTGCCGGGTATGACAAGCTTTAAGCTGGATAAAGTGGCGAAGGCGGTTAATGTGCCTCTTGATCATCATCACCGCGCGGTTGACGACGCCGCATGTACGGCAGAGATATTCGTCAGATTTGTAAAAATGCTTGATGAAAGGGAAGTTCATGACCTGGACGAGCTGAACGCAATGGGCGAGGTGTCCGGAGAGGCAAAGAAAAAGCTTGCCTCCCACCACGCGATCATTCTGGCGGCGAACGAGACAGGAAGGGTCAATCTGTATCGGCTCGTATCTGAATCGCACCTGAATTATTTTTACAGAAATCAGGCCAGACTGCCAAAAAGCCTGGTCAATAAATACAGAGAGGGGCTGATCCTGGGAACAGCCTGCGTGGCGGGAGAGCTTTATGACGCTCTGCTCCGCGGAGCCGCGGCGTCGGAGATAAGCAGGATCGTGGATTTTTATGATTATCTGGAGATCCAGCCTCTTGGAAACAATGCCTTCCTGATCAATGATGAAAGGACGGATAATATCCGCTCCATGGAGGATCTGCGGGAGATGAACCGCCGGATCGTCCGGCTGGGCGAACAGTTCAGAAAGCCGGTCGTAGCCACCTGCGACGTGCATTTCATGGATCCGGAGGATGAGGTCTACAGAAGGATCATCATGGCCGGAAAGAAATTTAAGGACGCCGACGATCAATCTCCGCTTTATCTGCATACGACGGAAGAGATGTTGGAGGAATTTTCCTATCTTGGTATGGAAAAAGCGAGGGAAGTGGTGATCACGAATTCCCGGAAGATAGCGGCAATGTGTGAAAAGATCTCCCCGATACGTGAAGGAAAATTCCCGCCTGTGATCGAAGATTCGGATAAGACCCTTCGTGAGATATGCTACAGGCGCGCGAAGGAGATATACGGCCCCGATCTGCCGGAGATCGTCGAGGCAAGGCTGGAGAGGGAGCTTAATTCGATCATATCCAACGGTTACGCCGTTATGTATATCATTGCCCAGAAACTGGTATGGAAATCAAACGAGGACGGATATCTGGTGGGATCAAGGGGATCTGTCGGTTCCTCCTTCGTGGCGACCATGTCAGGAATAACGGAGGTAAATCCTCTGGCGCCGCACTATCTTTGCGACAGCTGTCATTATGTGGATTTTGATTCGGAACTGGTGCAGGAATACAAGAACCTCGGAAAGGGAGGCTGTGATATGCCGGACGCGGTCTGTCCGAGATGCGGAAAGCCGCTGCAGAAAATGGGATTCAACATTCCTTTTGAGACCTTCCTTGGATTCAAGGGAAATAAGGAGCCTGATATCGACCTGAATTTTTCGGGCGAGTATCAGAGTAAAGCCCATAAGTACACGGAGGTCATTTTTGGAGCCGGCCAGACCTTCCGTGCGGGAACGATCGGCACACTGGCGGACAAAACGGCCTTCGGATATGTCAAGAATTACTATGAAGAACGCGGCGAGCACAAGCGGACATGTGAGATCGACCGCATCGTAAACGGATGCGTCGGCATCAGGAGGACTACAGGCCAGCATCCGGGAGGAATCATCGTTCTTCCGTTCGGCGAGGATATCAATGCGTTCACTCCGGTGCAGCATCCCGCGGATGACAGTACCAGCGATATTATTACTACGCATTTTGATTATCATTCGATCGACGCGAACCTGCTGAAGCTGGATATACTGGGACACGATGATCCCACGATGATCCGTATGCTGGAGGATCTGACAGGTACGGACGCGACAAACGTGCCGCTGGATGAGCCGAAGGTCATGAGTCTCTTCCGGAGTACGGAAGCGCTGGGGATCACGCCGGAGCAGATAGGCGGAATACCTCTGGGAAGTCTGGGAGTACCTGAATTTGGAACCGATTTTGTAATACAGATGCTTCAGGATACCAAACCTCAGTGCTTTTCGGATCTGATCCGTATTTCCGGGCTTTCCCACGGAACTGATGTATGGCTGGGAAATGCGCAGACACTGATCGAAGAGGGCAAGTGCACTATCTCCTCGGCTATCTGCACGAGGGATGATATCATGGTATATCTGATCAGCAAAGGACTTGAAAGCGAGCTGTCATTTACGATCATGGAATCGGTCCGCAAGGGAAAAGGACTGAAGGAGGAATGGATCCGGGAGATGAAGGCTCACGACGTGCCGGACTGGTATATCTGGTCCTGCAAGAAGATCAAATATATGTTTCCGAAAGCCCACGCCGTGGCTTACGTCATGATGGCTTACCGCATCGCGTGGTACAAGATATATTATCCGCTGGCTTACTATGCGGCGTACTTCTCGATCAGAGCTTCAGCATTCAACTATGAAAAAATGTGCATGGGACCGGACCGTCTCCGGGAGTATATCGAAGATTTCAAAAAACGAAGCGACACCCTGACATCACAGGAAAAGGATCAGCTGAAGGATATGAAGAGCGTGCAGGAAATGTATGCCCGCGGATTTGAGTTCATGCCGATAGATCTTTATAAGGCGCAGGCTCACAGATTCCAGATCATAGACAATAAACTGATGCCCGCGCTCGATACGATCGACGGACTCGGAGACAAGGCGGCAGACGGCGTAGTGCTGGCGGCAAGAGACGGAAAATTCCTGTCAAAGGATGATTTCAGAAAGAGAGCAAAGGTCGGAAAGACTATTTCCGACACGCTTGACAGGCTTGGAATATTCGGCGAGATCCCCGAGACGAATCAGATTTCTCTGTTCGATTTCGCGATCTGAGTATATATTTCCCGGAAAGACAGCCGGTGGTGCTGTAAAACAAAAAAACGTGCGGCAGATTTGATCAGGTGCCCAAAAACATGATTTTGGGGCAGGTCATTATCTGCTGCACGTTTTTTTGAGCCATAGGAAATTCAATTCCTGTGGCAAAACCCTCCGGGAAATGCACACGCCGCACAAACGAAAGCAGCTGTGCTGCCGTGCGGCGGCGCGGAAAGACCCGTGCGCTTCCTGCAGACTTCAGGGGCTGGAGAGTTGAGATCCGCCTGCGGACTTTATCAATCCTCCAGCACTTCACGGAGCGCTGCCAGAAGCCGGTCGTTATCTTCCTTTTTCATAAAACAGAAACGGAAGAATTTATTGTTCAGGAACGGGAATGTGGAACAGTTCCTGATCATCATGTTTTTGCGGATGCAGTGGTCGAACAGTTCATCCGCGTCTACATCCTCACGCAGGATCTTTACCAGGATGAAATTGGCGGAAGGCTTAAATGCTTTCACTGATTTCCACGAGCAGAGCTCCCGGTAGACCCGGTCACGTTCTTCTGTGATCAGATCGAGCGTTTGCTTTTGATAATCTTTATCCCGGAACATGAGACATCCCGCGATCTCCGCCAGTGAACTGATCGTCCAGGGGTTCTGTCTTGTGCTGACCTTGCGGATCATATCCTGATTTCCGGTGACGGCGTATCCGAGCCGCAGACCGGGCGCGGCGAAGAACTTGGAAGTGCCGCGGAGGACGACCAGATTCGTGTAATAGTTCGTAAGTTTAATGGAAGAAACATCTGATGCGGGATCAGTGAATTCCACATATGTCTCATCCACCATGGCAAAAATACCGTGCTGAAGACATGCGTCCAGTATCCTGCGCATCTGCGGATATGTGATGGACGTGGATGTGGGGTTGTTCGGATTACAGATGACCAGCATATCAAGCCTTGATGTCAGGTGAACACACAGATCCTGCACATCAAGGAGAAAATCCTGCTCCTCCTTCAGCGGATAGTAAAGGGTGTGTCCGCCGCAAAGCGAGATCTCCCGTTCATATTCGGAATAGGAAGGTCCAAGGATCATGGCTCTTTTTGGATGAACATTTTCGATCATCAGTGAGATCAGTTCTGTGGATCCGTTTCCCACGATCACATTCTGCGGGTTCGTGCCGCAGTACTGTGCAATGCAGCTTCGAAGGTTTTTATACTCCCTGTCCGGGTAGGAGCTGATGGCGTCCAGGTGCTGACTGAGATATTTTTTCAGGTCGCCGGGGATGCCGAGAGGATTAATGTTGGCGGAAAAGCTGATAATATCCTCTTTATTAATATGATAGATTTCTTCGATTTTTTCCAGGTCGCTGCCGTGGAAATGATCTTTATGGTTAAGCATGAGCAAAAATACCCCTTTCTTGCGTAGTATTCTTAGGTGGTGTATAATCAAATCTATATGACGTTTTTTGAATGAATAATTACATCGTTAATAATAAGATGCGTTCGGGAATCCGTCAACCACGGGATGAAAAAGCGGAAGGCTTTTTACATAGTCTGACAAAGATCGGGAGAAGTTGCATGAACAGGAAGTTTCAGGTAAGAGTACAGGCAGATCCGGAAATAGCGGCACTGCTGATATCGGAAGAAAAATATGAAGTTTCTGTCTCGGAGGGAGAGAACTTTCAGAGCTCTTTTTGGATCAGGGCAGAGGATGAAAGTAAAGTAAACGGCATTGTTACTTCCAACAACCATCGGATTCTTTTTAAGGACAATACCTTCTCCGGAACTGAGGTGCGGATCGTTTTCGGACTGGATACGACCGGCCTGAAGGCAGGAGAGAAGGTCGAAGGAAGCATCATGGTCATAAGCAGTCTGGGAGAAGTCCGCATTCCGGTGAGGGCGTTTATCACAGACAAAATGGTCAGCGGCACGGGAAACCGCGTCAGCTCTCTGGAAGACTTTGCCGGAGTGTGCCGTGCGAGCACCCATGAAGGATTCAGGATGTTCAGGGATCCTGCTTTTGCGGATATTCTTACCGGAAATGACGCGGAATACAGGTCTTTATATAAAGGACTTTCCGAGCCGCCCACCGGTTATCAGAACATGGAGGAGTTTCTTGTGGCCGCGGGCCTGAAGGAACAGGTGGAGATCAGTTTCGATAAATATACCGCCGACTATGGCCAGGTGTCAGACACAGAAAAAGATACTCTCTATATTTACAGGAATACCTGGGGATATCTTCATATGGATATCGAGGTTGAAGGGGATTTTCTGGAAGTGTCCAGAAAAACGATCAGCTCAGATGAATTTATAGGTAAAGTATTCGCCCTGGATTACGTGATCAGACGCGAAAAACTGAAGACCTGGAAAACGACATCGAAGATCAGGATACACAGTCTTCATCAGGAAATCACGTTTACTGTCTCCGCATCCACCGGAGAAAGCATTCTGAACTTCAGAGAAATAGAAACACACCGTCAGAAAACAAAACTTGCAGAGCTTCTGCTCGACTATGAACTTGACAGATCGGACGAGGGCACATGGTATATCCGGTCAAAGACCATTATAGACGACCTTTGCATTTCATATCCGTCGAATGCGGGATATGTCCTGTATAAAGCGTATCTGGCCATGGTACGGGGAAAAACGTCGGAAGCCATGCGTGTGATATGGCCGATAAAGGACGGCACGCTCCCCCTGCGTTATCAGGAAGAGAGGGCAGCCTATCTTTATATTGCAAAGAATATAGGGCTTCTTCCCGATGAAGAAAGCAACATACTTCCCGAACTGGAACAGATATCTGCCATGGTGCCGTCGAACATCCTGGTACTATATATGAAACAGTCGGAAGAATCACGGCGCAGAACACTTGATGACATGGGACTTCTGCGTCAGCTGGAATTCTGCCATGACACGGGGTGCAACAGTCCGCTGCTGTATATGTACGCCTGGAAGATCATAAGAAAAAATGAAGCGTATCTGAGAAAACTGACGCCTTTTTACATGCATGTACTGAGTTTTGCCATGCGCAAAGGCGTCATCACCGAAAGAGCGATAAGAAGGTGCGCGTTCCTTTCTGATAATGTGAAGCGTTATTCAGGTAATATATTCCGGTTTTTGAAAAAAGGATACGAGATGTACCGCTCAGATGATATCCTGGAGGCGGTCTGCCGTCTGATCATCAAGGGAAAGCCGGTAAGACGGGCTTATTTCGTCTGGTATGAGAGGGCCATCAGGCGAAATCTCCGGATCACCAGGATATATGAGTATTATATGGAGACGCATGACGGAAGTCTGGGAAGACCTCTGCCCATGCAGGTCCTGATGTATTTCGCCTACAACGATACACTTTCGGACAAGGTAAAAGCTCTGCTTTACGCGTCTGTCATCACACACAGAAAAACAAATCCGGCTGTGTATGATATGTTCTCCGGAAAAATGAGGACTTTTGCGGAGAGTTCACTGGAAAAAGGCCTGATCAATGAGCATTTCACGGTTCTCTACAGAGAGTTTTTCGGGGAACCGGAAAACGGAAGGATCGCGGCGCTGATGGCGGATATCATTTTCAGACATAAGATCGTGACTGAAGATCCGAGAGTCAGAAGGGTGATCGTAAGATATGACGCTCTCGGCGGGGAACAGGCATATCCTGTCGCCGGCGGGACCGCGTATGTAAATATATATAACAGGAAAGGCTGTATCCTGTTCGAGGATGAGCTTCACAGGCGTTTTACCGACGCCGCCTGCACGCAGGAAAAGCTCATGGACGAGGAAAGGCTTGCTTCGGTATGTCTGTCTATGAATGTTCAGCATCCGGGAGTTTTGCTGTACTGCTGCGGAGAAAACATATCAGACATCAGGATAGATGATGAAAATATCGAAGCCTTTCGCATGATCCTGGAGGATCAGCGGTTTGCCGGTGACTACAAGCTTGCGGTCCGTCAGAAGCTGATGGATCATTATCTGCAGGAAACCGATGAGAAGAAACGGGCGGATTTTGTATATTCGATGGATGTTCCGCTGTTCGTGGCCGCCGATAAGACAAAATGCGTCACGCTCCTTGTGGAAGAGGGCAGATTTGTGGAGGCTTTTGCAGCCCTTGCGGAGAATGGCTATGAGCATATCGATCCGACGCTGATGCTGAGAATGACCAGGGAGATCATCCGGCAGACGGACCTGAAGTATGACGAGGAGCTGCTGGCGATGGCAGTTCATGTGGTCCGGGGCGGAAAATATGACGAGATGGTGCTGGAGTATATGCGTCTGTATTACGACGGCTCGGTAAAGGATCTCTGCGCCCTGCGAAAGATGCTCTCAGGCTTTGGAATGGAAACCTATTCGGTGGATGAAAAGATCCTGAAACAGTGCGTTTTCGCTCACACCTTCCCGCAGGAAGAGACCAGTATCCTGAAGGCGTATCTGAAAGCGCAGGGAAACATTCAGGTGATCACACAGTATATGTCATATATCTGCCGGCAGGAGCTGATGGGAAGACGCAAGGTTTCGCGGGAGATACATCAGATGATCGAGTCATGCTATGAGCGGCAGTGGAATCTTAGCATTAGCACGCAGATATCGCTTCTGAAGTTTTACGCGGACATGAATCCGGCAAGCCCGGATCAGAGATATCCGGAGAAAAAAACACCGGTATACTCCGGTGCGCGGATGTCTGATATCAGCCGCCTTCTGGAGACTCTTCTTGCCAGAAACATCCGCTTCGGTTTTTACAGGCAGCTGCCCATGAAGCTGATCGAAAGATATCAGCTGGAGGATAAAGTCTTTATTGAGGAACAGTTCCTCCCTTCAAGCAAGGTCACGATCTGCTACAGGATCCACCGCAGCGGCGGGGAGGAAAAGTGGTACAGGGAACAGATGAGAGACGTGTATCACGGTATCTTTGTAAAAGAGCTGCTCCTGTTCTACGGAGAGAAGGTCACATATTATCTGGAGGTCACACAGAACGGAGTGACAGGAACCACGGAAGAAAAAACGATAGAAGCTCCGGTTTCTGACAATCCCGGAAGAAGCAGATATAAATTGCTGAACCGTATGCTGAAGCTGCAGGATGAAAAAGATCTTGACGGACTGAAAGCGGCTGCGGAGCAGTATCTGAAGCAGGAAGTCTTTGTAGATACGTTCCTGCAGCTGATGTAAACAGGAGGAGATGATTTGGGCTACAGAAAAATTATCATGGGAATCGACCTGAATGTCAGTTCGCCTCAGATCTGCTATTTTGATATGGCAAGCAGGAAGACCGGAGCCAGACTGATGAAGATCGGAAACGCCCGTGTGAATCTTACAGAGATATTCGAAAAAGCTGACAGTATTTCCGACGACCGGGTGGCGGAGGTCCTTTCGGGAGTCCTGCGCGAGGCGCTGGCCACTGTCGGTATCAGTGATATAAAGAGAGAGATCGTCGGTTTGATGTTTACGGTGGAAGATCTTTCAAAGCCGATGGTCACCCTTCTTCAGAAGGTATTAGCGCTCCTTGGCATATCAAAAAGCAGAGGCTATATGCAGGATTATAAGGAAAGCGTCTACTATTATATCATGTATCAGAAGCAGGAAATGTGGAAGCACAACGCCGCCTGCTTTGTGATCGGCGAGGAGAACGACGTAAGCTTTTATTCTCTGTCGCTGAACAGGAAGACCTCTTCGGTCACGGCGTCGGTAAAGGTGGAGGAGCTCGGAAACTTCGGAGATGATCCGGAGACAAAAGGCCGGCTGCTTGCCGGGATCATCAGAGACACGCTGAACAGGGACATCTATTCCAGTGTTTTTGTCACAGGCAGCGACCTTGAGCAGCCCTGGGCTCTGGAGTCCAAAAAAGTTCTGGTAAAAGGAGGAAGACCTGCTTTTACCGAGGAATATATTTTTGCGCGGGGAGCATGTTTCGGAGCAAGGGAAAGAGCTGATGAAAAGCGGATACGGGGAATATCCTTCGCCGGAGATTCGCTGGTCCGCGATAATATAGGAATGAACGTTCAGGTGGGAGAAAAGACAGCCTACTATCCGCTGATCACCGCGGGCGCTCACTGGTATAACGCAAGACATGACTGTGAGTTCATTCTCGGAGATCAGAAGAGAGTCGTCCTTGTGATAAGCAGTTCAAAGGAAGGCGGACGCAGACTTTGCAGGATCGATCTGGAAGGACTGCCGGACAGACCGGCAAGGACCACGCGGATCCATCTGCACGTTGAGTTTGAATCCAGAAATCAATGTACGGTGGAAGTGGAAGATATGGGCTTTGGAGACATGTTTCCATCCTGCGGTATAAAATGGAAAGAAGTACTGGAGGGCGTCAGATGAGTGAATGTATTTTATGCCAGGTGAGGCGCGCTGAAAAACCATTCTATATCGAAAGCACAGGTCTTAATATCTATTCCGTGGAAGAACTGATCTACTTTATGATCAGCAATCTGCCGCTGCTGGATCAGGAATTTATGACCGGAGAACTGATCAGATGGATCAAGGACGAACTGCGTATGAAAAGACTGGCGCAGAATCTGGTCATACTCACAAAGCAGGAATTCAGAGTGCGCGACACGCTGCTGATGCTTTACCGCGAGGGCGGATATCCGGATGCGGTCATGATGAAGAAGGCTCTTGAAGAGCTGACAGTACTGGAAAGCAGACCGTCATACGACAGGATCAAGCGTAAGGGGGATACCCTTGTAAAACACAGACGTTTCCTGAAAGCTGCGGACATCTATCAGAACGTGCTGGATATGAAGGAAAAAGAAGGATACGGTGCCCAGTATATGGGCGTGATCTATAACAATATCGGATATGTTTACGCGAAAATGTTCCAGATGGAGGAAGCTGTTTCTTATTTCAGACAGGCTTATGAGCTCCTTCATACAAAGGCGTCGCTGAAAAGCTATCTTTATGCGGTGTATCTGAAAGACGGCGAAAAAGCATACAGACAGCTGGCAGAGGAAGCAGGACTGGATGCTGAAACAGAGGCGGAGATGGAGAGAGAACTGTCCGGGTTAAAAACGCCGCGCATGCCGGAGGATCTGGAAGATACGCTCCGGAAATGGGTGGATCAGTATCATCTGGTTTGTGAGTGAACCGGAGCTTATATTACAGATCGGACAGGAAAGAATGAGGAATAGTATAAATGGAACTTCTGAGATTGATGTTCAATAGTATCATGCAGCATACGATGGCGGTCAGCGGCGTATCGGTCATTCTGGCGGCCGTTGCATGCTTCTGCGGCTATAAGCTTATGAAGCTAGGTATCGCGCTTATAAGCGGCTGTGCAGGCTTCGCGCTGGGAGTGATCATTTTTCCGTATTTTGTCACGGGATTATCAAGGCCGCTCCTGCTGCTTATCGCGTTGAACTGCGCCGCTTTATGCGTCATTATTGCCCTGAAATTCAAGGCGCTGGGAGTTTTTGTACTGGCGGTGATCCTGGGAACCGCACTGATGAACACTATCACATTTCCGCAGACTGAGAGCTGGCGTATCATAAGTATGCTGATATGGGCGGTCGTCGCAGTCGTGTCCGGCGTGATGGCAATGCAGTACGAACAGAAAGTGATCATTTTTTTGTCCGCGGCAGCGGGATCGGCGGTCATAGTTGACCAGGTGAAAAACTATGTGACACTGCCGGGCGGAACAGAAAGAAGCACGCTTGTTTTTTTTGCCGTTCTGCTTTGCATGGGAGTGGCTGTTCAGTGGCTGACGACAAAAAAATAACAGAGAGAGCATACATATAAGCGATGCTCCCCGCCTTAAAAATTACGGCGAAAAACGTAAAAATTTCCGTTTTTCCATTGATATCTGAAAAAAACATTGTTAAACTCTGAAATGGATAAAGTTTTAGAAATACGGCGGTGACAAAAATCATAAAAGATCACTGCCGCGCGGGGTTTTTATTTATGGATAGAATAGATTATACGATCCTGAAATTACTGCAGGATAATGCCAGAGAGACGGCATCTAGTATCAGTAAAAAAATTCACTTATCGGTTTCGGCTGTGATCGAGCGAATCAGGAAGCTTGAAGAGAGCGGGGTGATCAAGCAGTATACGATCATCGTGGACGAACAGAAGACCGGATATGAGCTTACCGCCCTCATGGAGGTGAGCCTTTCAAACCCGAAGTATTATGATAACTTCAGCCAGACGATCCAGGAGATGGAGCAGGTTGTTTCCTGTTACTATCAGACAGGGGAGTTCGATCTTCTTTTAAAGATCGCATGTGCTTCTTCGGATGAGCTTGATCAGACTCACAGGCAGATCATGAGTCTGGATGGCGTAAAAGATACCAGAACTCATGTAGTCCTGAAAAATGTAAAAAATATTTATTCTGCCATCAAAAAACCTGACGCAGGCCAGAAGTGAAACAGCTTCGGTCAGTCAGCATTCCGGGGGCGCAGGGGGAGAGGATTTCCGGCTGCCCGGTCAGAATTTCAAATATTTGCAGGAGGAAGATGGTTCATATGGAGCCATATTTAAGAACATATGCGGAGGTTTCGCTTTCGGCTATCGGACATAATATAGAGGAGGCGAAAAAAAGGATCAGCGAAGATACAAAGCTTCTGGCAGTGATAAAAGCCAACGCCTACGGGCACGGGGCGGTCCGGGTGGGAAAATACCTGGAGCCCGAAGTTGATTATTTTGCCGTGGCGACGCTTGAGGAAGGCGAAGAGCTGCGGGAGAACGGGATCACTCTTCCCATTCTGATCCTTGGCTATACTTCTCCGAAGCAGTTTGAAGAAGCAGTCAGAAATGACATAACGGTTACCGTTTACCATGAAGAAGCGGCAAAGGCCATGAATGAATGCGCCGCAAAGATGGGGATGAAAGCGAAGGTACATGTGGCGCTGGATACGGGGATGACAAGGATAGGCTTCCAGATCACTGAAGAAGATGCCGACGTGATCGCGGATATCTGCAAACTTCCCGATCTGTATGTGGAAGGCGTTTTCACACATTTTTCATGTGCCGATCAGGAGGATAAGGCATACTGCATGAGGCAGCTTGAAGGTTTTGAATCCATGCGGCGCATGCTCAGCAGCCGCGGCGCAGAAATCCCCGTCTGGCATATATGCAACAGTGCGGGAATCATGGAATTCGATAAATACAGATATGATATGGTACGTTCCGGCATTATCACCTACGGAATCTATCCTTCGGAGGATGTCCGAAAGGAAAATCTGGACCTTACACCTGCGCTGGAATGGAAGGCCCGTGTCATTCATGTAAAAGATGTGAAACCGGGTGTTGGCGTCAGCTACGGAGCAACTTTTGTGACAAAAAGAGAGACCACGAGGATCGCCACCGTATCCGTCGGATACGCAGACGGATATCCACGCGCGCTTTCGAACAAAGGAAGAGTTCTGATCAGGGGCAGCTTCGCGCCTATCCTGGGGCGGGTCTGCATGGACCAGATGATGGTCGACGTGACAGACATTCCCGGAGTTCAGGTGGAAGATGTGGTAACGCTGGTAGGAAAGGACGGCGGAAACAGGATCCCGATCGAAGAGATCGCAGATCCGGCGGGACGGTTCAATTATGAAATGCTCTGTACCATAACCTCCCGTGTGCCGAGAATATATCCCGATAAATGATCTGCGTTTAGCGGGAAGCATATAGAACACGAAAGATCT
Organism: Eubacterium sp. UBA3720; assembly: GCA_002371335.1. Taxonomy (GTDB): domain Bacteria; phylum Bacillota; class Clostridia; order Lachnospirales; family Lachnospiraceae; genus DFHP01. Next base: position 1,127 of record DFHP01000070.1, on the reverse strand, counting down.
CCCATGCCGGAAAAAACAGGCATGAGAGATCTTTCTTTGTTGTGTCACAGGAAACTGCATCAATTTCCTGTGACACAAACCCTCCGGGGGATGCACACGCCACACAGAGGAAGGCAGCTGCGCTGCTGTGCGGCGGCGCGCAAAGTCCGGTTCGCTCGCCGCAAGCTTGAGGGGCCGGGGGCTGAAGTCCGCTCGCGGACTTTGTTTTATATATGTTAGTAAGTGGGTGCTAATATATATTGTTCACTTGCGTGTGATAGTTTAATGTAGTAAAATGTTAGAGCACGAAATCGCAAACGTGCCGTGGAACCGGTAAACTAAGTCATAATTGAGAGGGAAGAAATGAAGAAAAAAGTAATCAGCTCAGTTCTTGCCGCCGCTATGTTTTCAGGTATTGTTTTTGGAAGCGGGATGCTGACAGGAGCGCTGGGAGCGGAAAATGTACAGGCGGCAGAGAGCGATACCGGCAGTGATGTCGAGTATATTAAAGACAAAGGTACATTGGTGGTCGGAATTACCGATTTTGCGCCGATGGATTATAAGAACGATGAAGGCGAGTGGATCGGATTCGACGCTGATCTGGCAAAAAAGGTGGCGGAGGATCTGGATGTCGAAGTAGAATTCATAGAGATCGACTGGGATAATAAGATCCTTGAACTGGATAATAAGAGCATCGATGTAGTATGGAACGGAATGACCTACACCGACGAGGTGGCTAAATCCATGAACTGTACGAACGCATACTGCAATAACGCGCAGGTCGTGGTCGTACCGGCGGAGGACGCTGACAAATATCAGGATGAGGAAAGCCTTTCAGAGCTTAATTTCGCGGTAGAGAGCGGATCCGCGGGAGAAAAGATTGTAAAAGAGAAGGGCTATGAATATACTGCGGTAACAGCCCAGGCAGACGCGCTGATGGAAGTGTCCGCAGGCACATCGGGAGCAAGCGTGATCGACCTTCTGATGGCGGGCGCGCTGATCGGAGAGGGAACCAGCTATCCGGATCTGGCACATACCGTGGAGCTCACCACGGAAGAGTATGTGGTGGGATGCCGCAAGGATTCCGATCTGACAGATTTTATCAACGACGAATTCAAGGCTTTCTATGAAGACGGAAGCATGCAGAA
>DFHP01000077.1 GCA_002371335.1 Eubacterium sp. UBA3720 | reverse complement strand
TTCCTTGACTATGTTTGTATTATAGCACCGCGTGCGCGTGTACGCAATATACACAACGTACAAAATGTGCACGTGTACGCACTTTCGTTTTTATGCACTTTACACAAGTCCATCTTTTTTCCTTTTTTCTTCCGCCATTGCCTTTATCATATTTTCCAGCAGTAACGGATCGCCCTCAACGAAGGGAAGATCTGCATGATGCCTGTCGCTTGCTGCGGACGGCAGCAGATCATATTTGACGGCTTTTTCTTCCAGATACTTCACCAGCCTCATATTTTTCTGTATATATTTCCAATAATACACCTCGATACCCATAGGACCGTCACTTATTCTGCGAAAATCACGGATCAGCTCTTCTACCTCATCATCGTTCATCCGGTAATGAAAAGGATGTGCAAGTATTGCAAGGCCGTTTGCCTCCGTGATAGCTCTGACACATTTCTCCATAGGCACATAAGTCACAAAATCGATCGGATCCAGATAATACGGGCTGAAGTTTCCTATCCAACTGTCAAACGCATCTGTTATGTCTTTCGCATAACCTTTACTGACCAGGAGCGCTGCTATCTGCTGACGTCCTATATGTTCCGCATCCGGAAATCTATTCCGTATTTCTTCCAGCGTAATATGCATGCCAAGATCTTCCAGTTGGCGCAGTATCGCCTTTACATAGGCAAGTTTATCAATCCCTTCAAATAAACTGTTCAAAGCAGGATCCGCTCCGTCAAAAAACAATCCGATAATGTGTATCTCTTTGTTTTTCCCGTTTTTTGCGGTGTATTTCACCGAGAATTCACAGCCCGGAATGATGCTCATATCTTTTTCGCGCCTGGGTTCATATATAGCGAAGCAGTTATGATCCGTCAGCGCGATCGCCTTCATTCCCTGTTTATACGCGGCATCGATCACCTCCGAAACAGTCTGTTCTCCGTCGGAGCATGTGGTATGGCAATGTAAATCTATATACCTTTTCTCTTTCACCATAATATTGCCTTCCCATCGTTTTTTATATAATACTACTACTTTTTTTGCTCATCTCCAATAGCGGTTTAAATCGTTTATCTCAGCGAAAGAAGATCCCTCTCCTTAAGCGGCGGGTTATGACAAGCTCGTCTCAGCGGGCACCGATCTGCCACTGAGATAAACGCTCCGCGAGACTTGAATATTAGCAGATTTCTCTTATTTATGTTAAAATTATAAAAGGATACGACAACTTCGGAATGTCGTCTCAAAACCAGACGAACCAGCAAAAACCAGGTAATTGTGCTTCTCCATATTGTTGGGAAATCTCACAATTATCTGAATACACAAAGACCAAGAAAGGAGAACTTCATGGCTACAGTTTTTATTTCCCCGTCACGTTACGTTCAGGGGCCCGGAGAGATGAATAATATCGGCGCATATGCGGAAAAACTCGGAAAGAAAGTGCTTTGTCTTATTTCAAATGGAGGATATAAACGACAGGGATCCCAGATTGAAACAAGCTTTGATGCTTCCTCGGCAGATGTTGTTTTCGATTATTTCAACGGAGAATGCTGCCGAACAGAGATCAACCGTCTGGTTTCTGTCATGAAAGACGGCGGTTATGACCTGATTATCGGAGTCGGAGGCGGAAAGATATTTGATACAGCCAAGGCCGTAGCTTATTATTCTTCTACGCCTGTGATCGTATCCCCCACGATCGCTTCTACAGACGCTCCCTGCTCAGCACTTTCTGTTATTTATACGGACGACGGCGTTTTCGAAGAATACCTTTTCCTTCCATCTAATCCAAATCTCGTGCTGGTAGATACGGAGATCATTCGTAAAAGCCCTGTACGTCTTACTGTTTCAGGCATGGGCGATGCGATGGCCACATATTTTGAAGCGCGGGCATGCTATAATTCTGATGCCCTTACCTGTGCCGGAGGCAAAATAAGCACTGCGGCTCTCGGCATCGCGAAGCTCTGCTATGATACCCTGATAGCGGAAGGCGTAAAAGCCAAGCTTGCAATAGAAGCCGGCGCATGCACAAAATCTGTCGAAAAGATCATCGAAGCAAATACACTTCTTTCCGGTATCGGTTTTGAATCAGGCGGTCTTGCAGGAGCTCATGCTATCCATAACGGCCTTACTGTCCTTGAAGAATGCCATCATATGCAGCATGGCGAAAAGGTTAATTTCGGAACACTGACTCAGCTTGTATTAGAGAACACTTCAGAAGAAGATCTCGCGGATATTCTGGACTGGATGATCTCTGTAGGTCTTCCCGTGACCCTCGCCGAGCTTGGCATAACAGATACGAGCCGTGAACATCTGATGCCTGTGGCAGTTGCTGCCTGCGCCGAAAATGATACTCTGCATAACATGCCTATGGAGATCGATCCTGAGATCGTCCTTAACGCTATGTTGGCAGCGGACGCCTACGGAAGGGCTGCCTTGGAAGAATAACATAGTAAAGTCCGCAATATGACATAACAAAGTCCGGATCAGTTTTAAAAATCTGATCCGGACTTTACTGTTTTTATTCTTATTCTATTATTCTTCTGACATCTTAAGATCATCTTTGGACACAAGGCTTCCGTCTCTCCAGATGCGCTCCAGGTCATAGAACAATCTGTTTTCTTCATCAAAAATATGGATCACTATATCACCGTAATCCATGAGGATCCAGTTGGCGTTCTGATACCCCTCAATATTTTTCGGCATATAGCCGGCCCTTCCGAGTATCTCCTCCGCAGAGTCCGCCATGGCCTGAACCTGATTTCTGTTAGAACCGCTGGCAATTATGAAATAATCTGCGACTGTCGAGATTTTTTCAATATCGATCACCTTAACATCAACAGCCTTCTTTTCTTCAAGTCCATGAATGGCCAGATCCGCCATTTTTTTTGATTCATTCATATTTAAAGACCTCCAGTCTTGCGTTTATAATATTCGTAAGCCCGTACAGTAGTCGGATCCATGGATTTCGGATTCGCCGAAAGATATTCTATCGTATCCGAAAGGATCTTACATACGCACCGGTCTATATCCTCAAAGGCCAGTTTCCGGATCTCGTCCAGATTCGGCGCTTTATTTCTGTTCGGCTCAATGTAATCTGCCGTAAAAATGATCTTTTCCAGCATGGTCATATCCGGCTTGCCGGTCGTATGCCATCTGATAGCCTCCATAATAGCTATATCCCTTACGCCGTATTTCTTTCTGGCTACGCTCACGCCAACCTTCGCATGAAGCAGCGCAGGGTGCTTTACCTCAAAATCGGTTATTGTAACGCCATCGCGTCCCGCCATTTTCAGCATATCCGCATTTGACATGCATTTGGCGCAGTCATGCAGCAGACCCGCCCTTCTGGCGACGTCCACATTTACTCCATACCGCATTGCAAGCGCGGTCGCCGTATATGCCACGCCCAGCGTATGACGGAAGCGGCTCTCAGTCAGATCCTTTTCCAGCTTCTTCTCCAGTTCATCCCACTCATTTTTATATTTCATACCACACCCATATTCTCTGATGATCATATGCTCCAAAAAATATTGTATCGTGATATTTTTGAATGGTCAACGAAGAATTTCTAACGGTATATGTGATTTTCATCTATGTATCGTATGACTTCATCCGGCACATAATATCTGATAGAAAGACCGTCTCTTACCCTTTGCCGCAGCTCGTGGGACGCCACATCAATATTGGGGGAATTCAAATGAATAAAATCCCCATGGTATTTCATTCTTTTTTCTTCAAGAAGACTTTCGACCATTTCCGGATCGACCGAATCTCTCGTAGCCACCACCAGATGACATGCTGCTGCGATCCGTTCAGGTTTCATCCATCCGTCAAAATCCTTCAGACTGTCAAGCCCTATGATGAAATAATAATCACAGTCAGGATTCTGTTCCTTCAAAATTTCCAGTGTCCTGTATGTATAGGTATAGCCCTCAAGATCCATTTCCATCAGGCAGTTTTCAAAATGGGGATTGTCAGCGATCGCGAGCCGGGTCATTTCCGCTCTCTGTTCATCTGACGCCCGACCTTCCCTGTGACGCTTGTGAGGAGGATTTCCGGCAGGCAGAAACAGCAGCCGGTCTAATTCCAGCTGCTCGTACGCCGCCTCTCCGAGGATCAGGTGACCTATATGGATCGGATCAAACGTTCCGCCCATTATGCCTACTTTTTTCATTACTTTCTCCCGTTATTCAATCCATATCATCTGGGAAGTTCTATCTTTTTTTTACTTCCTTTGCCGGGTCTGTAAAAGACGATCTTTCTTCCGATCGTCTGAACTTTATCAGAATTCGTGCGGGATGCAAGGTCTTCGCCAAGCTCATTCAGGTCCCCGAAATAATTCTTCTGTACATTTACTTTCACCAGCTCACGGGCCGCAAGCGCCTCATCCAGCGCCTTCGTGATCTCCGGCGTCATTCCATCTTTTCCGATCTGTACGATGGCGTTCATATCCATTGCCAGACTTTTAAGAAACGCACGTTGTTTACTTGTCATATTTTCTATCTCCACATCTGTTTATTTCCAACGGCTATAATATATAGAAGTTTTCGTTATTTATAATACTCGAAGGAATGTCCGTACATATGCACTGTGTCTCCATCCTGAATACCTGCATCCTCAAGGTCCTTCAGGATGCCTGCGTCTGCCAGGAATTTCTGGAAAAACGCGAATCCCTTTTCCGAGTCCAGATTCGTGTATCCCAGCATT
>DFHP01000176.1:3070-8071 GCA_002371335.1 Eubacterium sp. UBA3720 | reverse complement strand
GAAGGATAAGATCTGAAAAGGGAGGTATATTTGAGTACTGTTCGAAAGATCCCGATGCGCAAATGTGTCGGATGCAATGAGAAAAAAAGCAAAAAAGAACTGATCCGGGTGCTCCGCACTCCGGAGGGACAGATCACCATTGATGCGACCGGGCGTAAAAACGGCAGAGGCGCATATATCTGTCCGAACTCCGAATGCCTGAAAAAAGCGATCAGAAACAAAGGCATCGCCAGGTCGCTGGATGTCAGTATACCTCAGGAAATATATGATGAACTGCAGAAGGAGATGAGCGCTATTGAGCAGGAGTAAAGCAATATCCATGATCAGTCTGGGCATGCGCGCGGGCAAGGTCAGAGGAGGCGAGTTCGCTTCGGAAGAGGCAGTAAAGAATGGAAAAGCTTTTCTGCTGATCATAGCAGAAGACGCGTCAGCGAACACAAAGAAAAAATTTGAAAACATGTGTGCCTGGTATGAGGTACCGGCTTTGACCTACGGTTCGAAGGAATCTCTCGGAAGAGCCATAGGTAAAGACCCGAGAGCCACGCTGGCAGTATATGACGAAGGGTTCGCGAAAGCCATCGCAGAAAACATCCGTTCAGAACAGGGATCACAGAAGGAATGAGAAGAAGGGTCCTTAGGCGCAGAGGTCTTAATGAAACTTGGTAAACCAGTGTCAGATGAGGTGAATATATACGAAATATGGCAGAGAATAAAGAATTAAATACAAATACAGAAAAACAGAATCCAGAAAAAGTAAGTCCGGAAAAAACAAATCCGGAGAAAACAGGAGAAGAAAAAGCCCCGGAAAAGGTAGCTCCGAAAAAGAAAAAGAAAAATATCATTCAGGTATTCCATCCGCAGAACGCGAGAAGCAAGGAAGTAAAGAATTACCGCCGTCAGAGCCAGGGAGGAAGAAAGCCGGCTGAAAAGCAGTCTGATCATCAGAACAAAGCCGGCGCAAAAAAAGAGGACGAGGCACCAAAGAGGCCTCTGGTAAAGGTTCCCCGCGCCCATCCGGCCAAATATACTCAGGAACAGCCAAAACCCGCTCCTGTTCGTCCGCAGCCAAAGAAGGCAGAGACCGAGAAACCTGCGGAGGCACAGAAGCCGGAAGCGGCCAAGGCTGCAGTCAATACAGCTGAGAAAGCCCAGACTCCTGTAAGAAAGCAGGCTGAAGATGTCAATACCCGCGGCAATGCGGGAAGACGGCCTCAGGGAGAAGACAGACGGCCGTTCAACAGACAGAGAGACGGTCAGGGCGGTGAAGGCTCCGGAGAGAGAAGATCTTACGGAAACGACCGCAGGAACGATCGTGGCGAGAGAAGCTTCGGCGGAGACCGCAGGAGCGACCGCGGTGAAAGAAGTTTCGGAAACGACCGCAGGAATGACCGGGGAGAGAGAAGCTTTGGAAACGACCGCAGAAATGACCGGGGCGGAAGACCTGATTTCAGAAACCAGGGCGATGACGGCGAAAGAAGAACTACCAGACCGGGACAGGATAACCGCGGCGGAAGACCGGGTTATCGTCAGGACAGAAAACCGGGGGATTCCGGAATGGACATGGGTATTTCCAAACCATCCCGCGGAAACAGCCATAAAGATAAAGATAAGGATAAAAACAAATCATTCCTGAAGGAAAACAAATATACGAATGATCGTTCCTCAAACAACAGGAACAACAGACGTAAACAGGACGGCCTTGCAAAAACTTCACAGAGACCTGTACATAAGAAAGAGGAAAAGAAGGTCGAGAAGGTTACAGAGATCAAGATTCCTGAGAAGATCACTATCCGTGAGCTGGCTGAGAAAATGAAGATGCAGGCATCTGTCATCGTCAAGAAGCTTTTCATGGAAGGCATGCTGGTAACAGTTAATCAGGAAATCGATTATGATAAAGCCGAAGCGATCGCGATGGATTACGATATCATCGCGGAGCCGGAGGAGAAGGTCGATGTCATCGCAGAGCTTCTGAAGGAAGACGAAGAATCCGAGGAAGAGATGATCACACGTCCGCCGGTAGTATGCGTAATGGGACACGTTGACCATGGTAAAACATCCCTCCTGGATGCTATACGTCATTCTCACGTCACATCCGGCGAGGCAGGCGGAATCACACAGAACATCGGCGCCTATATGGTAGAGATCAACGGACAGAAGATCACATTCCTGGATACGCCGGGACATGAAGCCTTCACCGCAATGCGTATGCGAGGCGCAAATTCCACGGATATCGCTGTTCTTGTGGTTGCGGCTGACGATGGCGTAATGCCTCAGACAGTAGAGGCTATCAACCATGCAAAGGCTGCGGGCGTAGAGATCATCGTTGCCGTAAACAAGATCGATAAGCCAAACGCAAATATCGAGCGCGTTAAACAGGAACTGACAGAGTATCAGCTGATCGCCGAAGACTGGGGCGGAAGCACGATCTTTGTACCCGTATCCGCAAAGACAAAGGAAGGTATCGATGACCTTCTGGAAATGATCCTTCTTCAGGCAGAGGTTCTGGAGCTGAAAGCTAATCCGAACAGGAAAGCGCGCGCGCTTGTCCTTGAAGCAAAGCTGGATAAAGGTAAAGGTCCTGTGGCAAATATCCTCGTACAGAAAGGTACGCTCCATATCGGCGATTACATCGCCTGCGGAGCAGCATCAGGCCGTGTCCGCGCGATGACAGACGAGAATGGAAGACGTCTGAAAGAGGCGAAGCCTTCAATGCCTGTAGAGGTACAGGGTCTGAACGCGGTGCCGAATGCCGGCGAGATCCTGATCTCCACGGAGACTGATAAAGAGGCAAAGAATTTTGCTGCTACATTTATCACGGAAAGCAAGAATAAACTGCTTGAGGATACACGAAGCAGAATGTCTCTGGACGCACTGTTCAGCCAGATACAGGAGGGAGATCTCAAGGAACTCAATATCATCGTCAAAGCTGATGTTCAGGGTTCTGTGGAGGCTGTGCGCCAGTCCCTTGAAAAACTGTCTAATGAAGAAGTTGTCGTTAAGATCGTACACGGCGGCGTCGGCGCGATCAACGAGTCAGATATTACTCTTGCAGCTGCAGCAAACGCTATCGTTATCGGATTTAACGTACATCCGGACATGACGGCAAAATCCCTTGCCGCGCAGGAGAAGGTCGACGTACGTCTGTACAAGGTTATCTATCAGGCGATCGAGGACGTACAGTCAGCTATGAAGGGAATGCTCGCGCCTGTATACGAAGAAAAGGTGATCGGTCACGTAGAGATCAGACAGCTGTTCAAAGCATCCGGCGTTGGAACGATCGCGGGAAGCTATGTGCTTGACGGAACGATCCAGAGAGGTTCTCTGGTAAGGATTACCAGAGAAGGAAAACAGATACACGAAGGAAAGCTCGCTTCTCTTAAGAGATTCAAGGACGATGTCAAGGAAGTCAGAGCAGGATATGAGTGTGGTCTTGTATTCGAAGACTTTAATGATGTGCAGGAGCTTGATATCGTTGAAGCGTACATCATGGTCGAGGTACCAAGGTAATTTATATGAGAAAAAACAGTATAAAAAACAACAGGATCAATGACGCGGTAAAACGCGAACTGACAGAGATCATCCGGCGGGAGGTAAAGGATCCCAGGATCAGCCCCATGGCGTCGGTCACATCTGTCAATGTGGCGGCAGATCTTAAGACCTGCAAGGTGGCGGTCAGCGTCCTGGGAGATAAGAAATCTAAAGAAGATACAATGGCAGGGCTGAAAAGCTCTGCCGGATATATTCGCCGAATGCTCGCGAGAAATCTGAATCTGAGAAACACTCCCGAGCTGAGTTTCCGTCTGGATGAATCCATGGAATATGCGGCAAAAATGTCCAGAATGATTTCCGATGTCATGGAGAATGATGAAAAGAAACGTTCCGAGGCAGAAGCTTCGGGATATGTTTCACAGGCCGTATATGACGATGACGGAAACGATCCTGACGAAGAAGGAGATTTTTAATGAGCAGACTGGATCAATACCTGAAGGGAGTAAGGAAAGCCGCGATAGCGGGACATATGCATCCGGACGGAGACTGTATCGGTTCTACCATGGGTATGTACCTTTATCTGAGAGATAATTACCCCGGGATCGAAGCGGACGTCTATCTGGAACAGCCAAAGCCGGAGTTTTCCTATATCAGCGGCATAGACCGGGTAAAGACAGAACTTTCCGCAGATGTATCATATGACATCCTTATCCTGACAGACATCAGCAGTCCAGAGCGCATAGGCGTTGCGGGCCCGCTGGCAGAACAGATGGAAAACATTATCTGTTTCGATCATCATGTGACGAATGATTCATCCTACAAATGGCTGTTTAATGAGCCGCAGGCCAGCTCCGCATGTGAAGTGATCTGGAAATTCATGGATGAGGAAAAGATCACTAAAGACTGCGCTGAGGCGTTGTATACGGGTATAGCCCACGACACGGGCATTTTTCAGTATTCGAATACATCGCCGGAGACGATGAGGATAGCCGCGAAGCTTATGGAAAAAGGAATTGATCACTCAAAGATCATCAACGATTCCTACTACCAGAAAAGCTATGTGGAAAACCAGGTAATGGGACGCGCGCTGCTGGAAAGCATTCTGATGCTGAACGGAAAGATCATCGTCAGCTATGTCTCCAGAAAAACAATGCAGTTTTATGGAATTGGTCCGAAGGATCTGGACGGCATTGTCGCCCAGCTGCGAAACACAAAGGGCGTTGAGGTGGCTATTTTCTTATATGAAACAGATACGGTAACATATAAAGTGAGCCTGAGGTCCAAGGACTTTATCGACGTAAGTATAGTTGCGGCTATGTTTGGAGGCGGCGGACATAAGAAAGCAGCGGGATGCACCATGCACGGTACGCATCTGGATGTGATAAATAATCTGGTAGGAGAGCTGTCCCGCCAGTTCTGACCGCATTTGTAAAGCTGCCATATTTTGAAGAACAAAGTCCGCGAACGGACTTCAACTCCCCATACCCCTCATTCATGAGGGAAACGAACCGG
>DFHP01000176.1:0-2955 GCA_002371335.1 Eubacterium sp. UBA3720 | reverse complement strand
AAAAAATGAAACGTTCAGGAGTTTGTATGATAAACGGGATCATTAATGTATATAAGGAAAAGGGTTTCACATCCCATGATGTGGTGGCGAAGCTGCGGGGGATCGTGGGTCAGAAAAAAATAGGACACACGGGCACTCTGGACCCTGACGCCGTCGGCGTGCTGCCGGTTTGTCTGGGCAAGGCCACGAAGCTCTGCGGAATGATCACCGATGAGACAAAGACCTATGAGACCTGCCTCCTTCTGGGAAAAGATACTGACACGCAGGATATTTCCGGACGGATAATCGAAGAAAAAGAGGTTTTTTGTACAGAGGAAGACGTCCGGAATACAGTGAAACTTTTCGAGGGAGAGCAAAAGCAGATCCCGCCTATGTATTCCGCTTTAAAAAAAGACGGAAAACGACTGTATGAGCTTGCACGCGCGGGAATCACCGTCGAGAGAGAAGCGCGTACCGTCAATTTCTATGAGATCCGGATCCGGAAAATGGAGCTGCCCCGGGTGTGGCTCAGGGTCACATGTTCTAAGGGAACCTATATCCGTACGCTCTGTCACGATATCGGAGAAAAACTCGGATGCGGAGGGTGCATGGAAGAACTGGTCCGGACAAGGACCGGAAAATTCTCTGCGGAAAACGCTCTGAAGCTGAGCGAGATCGAAGCAATCGTAAAGGATGGAAGATTAAGCAGTATACTGATCCCGGCGGACGAAATGTTTGCGGAATTTTCCGCGGGAAGGGCAAAGCCGCAGGGAGACGCCATCCTGCATAACGGAAATCCGATCGATCCGGAGTATCTGCAGGAGATACCGGAAAAGACCCGGGAAAACCTATACAGGATATATGATTCGAAGAATCACTTTATCGGGGTTTATATATTTGATAAAAAGGCACAGAAATATCGGCTGCAGACAATGTTTTACGATCCTTCTGAAAATGCCTGAGGAGAGGAGTTTATTGTTTTGGAATATATCAGAGAGCCTTTTTCTTACGAATGCAAAGGCAGAAGCGTGGTTACACTGGGAAAGTTTGACGGCGTTCATCGCGGACATCAGATGCTGATCGGCAGAATGGAAGAGCTGGCCGCAGAAAACGATTGGAACACAGTGGTCTTTACCTTTGATATTTCTCCGCAGGTATGTATGGGAAGCACTCCCAGACAGATGCTGATGACAAACTCCGAAAGAAAAGATTTTATCGAGAGGATGGATATCGACATACTGGTGGAGTGTCCCTTCACGAAAGAAGTCATGAACATGACTCCTGAAAAGTTTGTCACAGATGTACTGATCGATCGTCTGCATGCTGCGGCGGTCGTGATCGGAGACGATTTCCGTTTCGGAAAAAATCGGGCGGGAGACGGAGCTTTTTTGCAGAAGATGGGTAAGAAATATGGTTTTTCGGTAGAGATCACAGGAAAAAAGACTGATGAAGAGAACGGCCGGGAGATCAGCAGCAGTTATGTCCGTGAGGAGGTGTCAGCGGGACGCCTGGAAAAGGCAGCCGGCCTTCTGGGATACAATTTCTACATAGAGGGAAAGATCGTACACGGCAGACATCTGGGAACGACGATCGGGATTCCGACGATAAATATCGTTCCTTCAGGGGACAAGCTTCTTCCGCCTAACGGCGTGTACTTCAGCCGTACTGAGATCGAAGGAGGCAAGTGCTATAACAGCATTACGAACATCGGAGTGAAACCGACAGTAGATGGAGAAAACCTCACGGTAGAGACGAATCTTTTTGACTGTGACGAGGACCTTTACGGAAAAAAGGCGAGAGTCTCACTGTTACATTTCAGCAGACCCGAGATGCAGTTCGCATCCGTCGATGAACTGAAAAAGCAGATGAACAGGGATATCGCTGAAGCGCGCAAGTACGCCTGAGGCAGATACGCCCTTTTCTACACGACAACTATAACTGACATCCCCCCTGCCGGGTTTCCCGGCAAGGGGTTTTTTGTTTTTTTCATGGTTTTTGGGTCACAGATTGCCTTCTTTGCTTTTTATTATATTTTTCTGTGCGAAAACTTCCTATATGTCTATTCATGATCACTTCTGATCTTTCAACGCGAAGCGGAAATTCAACCCCTGTTCTATCTACAAATCATTCAAATAATAAAACTATCCTTCAGAAATATCATAAGAAATAATTATGCGAAATATAAAATAACAGCAATAATACACGTTCTTGATATCGGGATAATAATATTTTATTATTTGATTAGAGAAGTCTAACAAACTATTTGTTTTCTGGAGGGTGTAGATGAAAAACAGCATATTCATATTATGTATTAGTGCGATCCTTTGCATATCAGGACCGGAAATGGTCTCTGCAATGGAATCAGTTGAAATTGACAGTTTAAGTGACTCAATGATATCAGAGATTGAAGAGACTGAACAGGTCGAAGCTTGGCAGATTGAAGCTGAAAGCACACTTCCTGAAGAAGAGAATGAAGCAGCGGATGAGGAGACGGAAAACATCCCATTTAATTACTATATAGAAAATGAAAGTGTGACGATTAGTGGCTATACAGGGGATGAGACAAACGTTATTATTCCTGACGAAATCGAAGGGTATCCTGTTGAGAAAATCGGTGTGAACGCTTTTTATAATTGCAACAGCATGACTAGTATTGAAATATCAAAAAATGTTAAATGTATAGATAAAGATGCTTTTCGAGCATGTGAAAGTTTGAAACAAATAGTATTGCCAAACAGTCTTACTGATATTGGTCCATATACTTTTGCTGGTTGCGGGCAGTTGCAAGATATTAATTTGCCGGATTCATTAAGAAATATAAGTGAAGGAATGTTTTCGGGTTGTAGTAAGCTAAAAAGTATTGAATTACCTGAAACAGTTGAAGATATTGGAGTAAACTCATTTCAGTATTGTGAGAATCTTGTTGAAATAAAAATACCGGAAAGTGTGACGTCAATAGGCGCTAACGCTTTTTAT
>DFHP01000064.1 GCA_002371335.1 Eubacterium sp. UBA3720 | reverse complement strand
GATTTGAACCTGTGACCTCCGGGTTATGAGCCCGACGAGCTTCCGGACTGCTCTACCCCGCGACAGTATATAATTTGCAGAGCCCGAAAGCTCTGCGAGTGGGGGAAAGTGGATTCGAACCACTGAAGGCATCGCCAGCAGATTTACAGTCTGTCCCCTTTGGCCACTCGGGAATTCCCCCATAAATATAATATTTTTAAAGCCGATGATCGGACTCGAACCGATAACCTGCTGATTACAAATCAGCTGCTCTGCCAATTGAGCCACATCGGCTTGAAGCTTTAATGGAGCTCAATGGCTTTCACGCCCGGGAAAAGCGGAACTCCACACTCCCTTGACGCACAGTTGCCCGCGTCAACAGCAATAAAATATTATCACGATTACAGTATCAGTGCAAGCAGTTTTTTCAAAAAATCTCTTTTTCTCTGTTTCGTGCGTCACTATCCTTCGAGCTTCATTTTTTTCTCTGCCGCAAGTCTTTTCATCTCTCCCGCGTTTTCGATCACCGCCGGAGTGATCTCTGCCCCGCCAAGGATGCGTGCCAGTTCTTCCACTGACTCGTCCTCCCGAAGTTCCCTGATCTCACTGATGGTGGCGCCGGATCTGACTGATTTTTCGATCAGGAAATGCTCATCTGCCATAGCCGCGATCTGCGGAAGATGTGTGATGCAGATAACCTGATGATGACGCCCGATCCTGCTCATTTTTTCGGATACCATCTGCGCTGTCCTGCCGCTTATGCCGGCGTCGATCTCGTCGAAGATCAGCGTCTCGGTATCATCCTTGTCGGCCAGAAGCGTCTTTATCGCAAGCATGATACGTGAAAGCTCGCCGCCCGAGACCACTTTGTTAAGAGGACGGAGCGGTTCGCCGGGGTTCGTGGAAATCCTGAATTCGATCTCATCGAATCCGTTGGCCGAGTAATTTACGGCTTTTTCAAAATGAATTTCAAAATCGGCCGACAGGAAATTCAGATCCTGCAGTCCCTGCCCGATCTGTACCGACAGCTCCTCCGCATATCTCCTGCGTTCCGCGGAGAGGGCTTCTGACTGCTCCTCAAGCTTTTTTTCCGCACCGGCCAGTTTTTTCTCCAGTGCTGCCTTGCGTTCGGCAAAATTCTCCATTTCTTCAAGGCGCCGCGCCTGTCTGTCCCTGTACGCCAGTATATCGGAGATCGTTCTTCCGTACTTGTCTTTCAGTTTATTAATCAGGTCAAGCCGCTGCTCTGTCCTGTAGAATTCTTCCTCGGAAAAAGTAAAGGATGATATATAACCGGCGATCTCCCTGTTAAAATCATTCAGAAGGTTTTCCGTGTCGCCAAGGATGTTTTCGGCCGAAGTCAGAGCTTCATCATACTGAGTCACTGCTGAAAGTTCCCTCACCGCTCTGCCGACGGCCTCGCCTGCCTGTTCTGACGTCAGTTCATAGACCTGCTGAAGCGCAGCGGCGATCTTCTTTCCATTGGACATACGGCGGTAATCTTTTTCCAGTTCTTCATCTTCACCGGCTGTAAGTCCTGCCTCATCTATTTCGTTTATCTCAAAATTCAGAAAAGCTATCTCCCGTTCTCTCTCCTGCTCATTCAGCTGATAACCGGAAAGTTCCTTTTCCGCGTCTCTGTACTCTTTATAGCTTTCCCGGACATTGTCTTTCATGCCCTGCAGATGGTCCCGGCCGTACTCGTCCAGTATCTCAAGCTGTCTGTCAGCGTAAAGAAGAGACTGATGCTCATGCTGTCCATGTATGTCCAGCACCAGAGATGATATCTTTTTTATCATGGATGCTGTCTTTGTCTCGCCGCAGACGCGGTTGATAGTCCTGCCGTTCTGCATTTTTCTGGAAATGATAAGCTGGCCGTCCTCCAGGTCTATCCCCATTTCCTGCAGTTTCATGGCCAGTTTTTCATTTTCTATCTGAAATATCAGCTCCACAAGGGCGGAGTCCTCGCCTTCGCGGATCATTTCTTTATTCATTTTCTGTCCGAGCGCCGCTCCTATCGAACCGATCAGTATAGATTTTCCCGCGCCCGTCTCGCCTGTCAGGATATTCAGACCGGGACCGAAGTTCACTTCAGTCTCATCGATCAGAGCCAGGTTTTTAACGTGAAGCTGTGTAAGCATATATCTTTCCTTTCGAAGCGCGCTTGAATGTAGACATAATATTCGCGCGTCTGTTCATATCATAACACAGATTTATGTAAATTCAAACATTTTTATGACTGAAGTATCCCTTCGAATTTGCGCATGATCGCTTCCGCGTCTTCGCTGCTCCTGGCGGCGCACATGATCGTATTATCTCCCGCAATGCTTCCGACGATCTCCTGCCATCCAAGCTCATCAATGACCGCTGCCGCCGCCATTGCCATGCCGGGAGCTGTTTTGATCACGAGAATATTTCCTGCTGTATCCATCGACGAAAATGAATCCCGGAATACGCGGAATCTGCGGTCTTCGTTTCCTTTCTGAGGTTCCGCCTCCACATAATAGGAATTCCCCTCCGGGCCTGCCACTTTTGTCAGCTTCAGCTGCCGTATATCCCTGGAAACCGTTGCCTGCGTCACCGAAAAGCCGATTTCGTTCAGTTTTTTTACCAGCTCCTCCTGCTTTTCAATCCTGGATTCGCGGATAAGTCTTAATATTTCCACATGTCTTGCGTTTTTCATTTATTCACCATTTTACGCTTTTTCAGATATGCCCTTGACATTTGCGTCAATTTCCTTGACATAAACCCTCCGGGGGATGCACATTCCGCACAAAGGAAAGCTGCAAAGCTGCTGTGCTGAGACGCGCAAAGTCCGGTTCGCTCCCCTCAGGATTGAGGGGTTGGAAGTTGAAGTCCGCTCGCGGACTTTGTTCTGTATTTACAGAGCGCTCATCTTGCGGCGGAGCGTTTCCATAAAGCTGTCGTTATGTATCTTCAGGACCAGCGCATCTTTCTTTGCTCTTCTGATAACGATCCTGTCCCCCGTCCTGGTCTCGATCTTTACGTCCCCGTCGTACAGCGCAAGGGCGTTTACCGATTCATCGTCTCTTCCTTCGCCGATCGTCACCGTGATCTGATCGCTCTCGGGAAATATGACGCTCCTGCTGTTCAGCGTATGGGCAGCCAGCGGCGTCATCAAAAAAAGGGAAGCCTGCGGAGAGATAATCGGCCCTCCCACGGAAAGGCTGTATCCTGTAGACCCTGTCGGAGTGGATATTATCATTCCGTCCGCCTTATAGGAATTCATATATGAACCGTTTACCGAATTGCTCAGACGGATCATCCCTGTATCCTCTCTCCGGATGACAATATCATTCATGGCAATGCTCTGGCCTATGATGTCATTTCCCCGCCATACTGTACCTTCCAGCATCATCCGATGCTCAAGCATATATTCATCATTGATGAGATGGCGCAGCGCGTAAAGGAGGGAATGCCTGTCGATCTCCGCCAGATATCCCAGCGTTCCCAGATTGATCCCCAGTATGGGTATCTGCCTGTCGATGCAGTCAACGGCGGATCGTATCATGGTTCCGTCACCGCCAAGGACAATAATGCATTCCACATCTGCAGGGATCTTATCCGGATCTGTATAGCGGTATCTTCCGGAAGGGTCACGGTCATCGTGCTCACGCACACAGCAGCTCTGCCCCTTGCTCTCCAGATAATGAATAATGGAATCTGTTATAGTTCTGTCGGGATCTTTTTTCGGATTAGTGATGATATAAAAATTATGCATTATCGATTCCTCACGTATTCAGCTGCTTATGTGCTGCTTTTACCGTTTCTGCAACAAGTTTTTGAAGTTCTGTTTCCCGGTTTTCTGCGGATATGTCAGCGTTTTCCGCAGATGTGTTTGTATTTTGCACATCTCCCGGCGTATCCCCGGGTGATCCCGCCTGTTGTTTCTTCATATAGATAAGATACTCAATATTTCCCTCGGGGCCTTTGATCGGCGAATGATCCAGACCGAGCACCTCGAAGCCAATGCTCCCCGCATACAGTGCCACGGATACGATGACTTCCTCATGGGTCTTCGGGTCTCTGACGACCCCTTTTTTTCCTACTTTTCCTCGTCCCGCCTCAAACTGCGGTTTGATCAGACAGACGATCCTCCCGTCTTCCGTCATCAGTTCACGGACCGGCGCAAGTACTTTCGTAAGTGAGATAAATGACACATCTATGGAAACAAATGAAGGCTTCTCCTGAATATCCTCCGGCAGCACGTAACGAATGTTCGTCTTCTCCATGCAGACTACTCTGGGATCTTCCCTCAGTTTCCATGCGAGCTGTCCCTTGCCCACATCCACGGAATATACTTTGGCTGCACCGTTCTGAAGCATGCAGTCCGTAAATCCTCCCGTGGAGGCTCCCACGTCCATGCAGGTCCTTCCCTCAAGCTTCAGGCCGAAGACCTCCACCGCTTTTGCCAGTTTCAGTCCGCCCCTTCCCACGAATGGTATCGGATTCCCCTTGCAGGTGATCTCCGCGT
>DFHP01000030.1 GCA_002371335.1 Eubacterium sp. UBA3720 | reverse complement strand
GCGCTGCATCGTCCACCAGGTCCGGAACACCCTGAAATATGTGGCAGATAAAGACCGCAAGACATTCGCCAAAGACCTGAAAACAATCTATAATGCCCCGACAGAAGAACAGGGCCGTATAAACCGCGACCGTGTAACCGAAAAATGGTCAGAAAAATATCCGAATGCCATGAAACGCTGGGATCAGGACTGGGACGTCATAACGCCGATTTTCAAGTTTTCCGCAGATGTCCGGACCGTTATCTACACTACCAATGCGATTGAAAGCCTGAATTCGACGTATTGATTATTCCGGTGCGGCAAAGCCGCCTGTCCGGTTACCAGGAAACCAGTAGTCCGGCCAAGCGGGAACCACACCGATTCTTCATTGTGCAGCGGAGCCGCCAGGGATGCTACCCATACCGGTCCGTCTGTTACCAGTGCTTACTGCGCCAGCGATGGATCCAGTCCATAGACTTCTCTCATGGAGACGTCCCGATTCGGGTCGAGGCTCTCAATCGGGATCTTGTATGAATCAAAAGCGATCCGATCCATGATAGCATCGGTGAGCGGATTGTCTTTGCCGCCGAACTTCTCGTACCATTCTTCTTCTCTGTACTGTGAACAGAAGATTGTTGAAGAATGCTTGCGACGCTTGTGAATCAGTTCTAGCAGGTTGGCCGAGTCCTCCTCAGATACCTTCATGAGAAGCCATTCATCCAGGATCAGCAGAACAGGATTGGTATACTTCTTGAGTACCTCCTTGAACCTGCCGCTATCCCGCGCTGACTGCAGTTCCAAGAGAAGATCAGGAACCCGGATATATCTGACGGTATTCTATCCGGAACGCCTGATGGGGTACATGGCACATTTGGAGAAAAGGGATGTCTTATTTTTCTATTTTGGCAAAATATGAAGTTATGGTTTCTATATCGGCAGAATTTCTTATATTCCTAAGGCCTTGCGTGCCGCCTCCAGCTTCTCTTCATCAATTTTTCCGGATGCAATCGTATTGTTCACCCAGAGCGACAGCGAATCCGCAGCCATGGATATCTCTTCCACGCCCTTCTCGATCTTTGCGAAGTCAGCAAATTCATCCTCGGATATCTTGCCATCAGCGGTAATCTCTATAAAGCGGTCTTTCGCCTTTTCCAGGGAATTCATAGTGGCGAGCATCTGCAGCACGATCTGAGACAGTTCCTTCACCTTGACCTCCGGAACATATTCTTGGCCAATCGGACATTCATGAGAGCAATAATAATTGCAGAGCGACGGTTTCTTATAAGCTTTGGCCATAGCCATGACTTCTTCCGGCTGCACCGGAGACTTTCTGGTCTCATATTTCTCAATCCGGCTGTCAGAGACAAACTGCATTACCTCGCTGGCTTCCTCACGGGTCATCCCCGCTTCTTCCCGGCTTATCTGGTAAATGCTTTTGTTGTCCCTGGTTGATTTCTTACCCAATATAATTCTCCCTTCAGGCGATCTATAAAGTTATTTCTTCTCCGCCTTATCTTTTATCGATTCCCCGTCCGGATACAGCCACATAATATTTCCGTTCGCTGAGCCGCCGGTCACGCATGCCGCCGCAGCTGATGGACTTTTGAAATGAACATCTTCAATGAACTTTCCGCCTATAACCTTCTTACTGGCAATAAATTCAGCCCGCATATCCTTAATCCACTTCTGACAGGACTTCGTTTCTGTAAGGCACATATCGGATCCTTTGCATACCACAAATCCATCTGCAACAACATATCCAGAAGCAGCGGCTTTCTTTCCTGCTATATGCAACAGATCCGGATTTAATACAGTATGCAGAGTTGTTTCCCGAGAAGTCTTTTTGCCTTTTGTCTTCTTAACCGGAGCAGAAACCGTCTCCGTATCCATATTTTTAAGTGGCACACCGACTTTATTCTTCCACTCTATAAGCCCATTCGAATTCTTGCCACAGACAAAAGCGGATGCATAAGGCGTTTCAAAACGTCATCTGCCTCTCCGACATAAATAAACTGTTTCCCGGTTTCATCGTCTTTTCCGAAAAGAAAATACACTCCGGGAGAATTCAGATCCGTAAGTTCTCCGCTGTCCTTTAAGTCCTTACGCGGAATCTTATAGGCTCTTCCATTCTAATTCGACAGATCAGCCTGCCATCGGCCGGACGCAGTTCCGTCCATCAAATATAGATTTATGCTTTTCCCTAACTGCGGCATCTGATCTGACTCCCTCGTTTGCGTTATTTCAGATTTAACTCGCCATGAAAAGCCTGGCTAAGAATTGATTTCCTTGTCTGCTCGATCTGTTCTTCTACCTGATCTGTTACGTCTGTAGCATCATTTTCATGCTTCACATATTGATTGACTATTTTTACGATTTCTTCCTGCTCAGCTATGGTCGGTACCGGGATCACAAACTCGCCGATTTTTTTGCGCTTATATTAGACTGATTTACACCATCTGTTTTCACACTATTACAGAATTTCTTAGCCTCCGGAGAATTCATAATAAAGTTCAAATATTCACCAATAAGCTCATCTCCATAATCCAATTTATAAGGTATCCGGCATAAATAGCAGGCTGCTGTCCGCGATAAATAGATGTCTAACCGACAAGTTCAGGGCTGTTTGTTCTGTTAAACAAAACATCTCCATCCTTCAGTTTGTATTTCTCATTGTCTGCCTCATTGTTTGAATATACGAGGTCATTCCACTCAATCTCTCCGTGTTGTAAATTCCCCATCCGGACAACTGCTATCTTTCCCTGCTTAACAAACTTTGATGAAGTTCCATATTTAAGGCCAGAGCATACATCTATTAAAGGTTTATGTTTCCATAAAGAAATGCTGATATTATTGATAGCTCTCCACTTCTCCGTCAGCTCGCCTGTAAATGTCTTATTCAATATGCTTTATTTACGCTCTTCGGAGCTGTCCAGGACGGAGTACACCTGCTCTTTGGCTTCGTCCAGACTGGAGAATTCTTTATTGATAAAAGCCGCAATTTCCTTTTGAACTTCAAACGGCGGTAGCGGCATTTTGATCTGACCTGCTTTTTTTCCTGACACTTCAAGGAAAGTTGTCCCGCTTGCCATGGATTCGAGCATCGGTTTGTTTCCCTTAAGGTACCAATAGAGATACTTAGGAAAAATATATTCAGACGGTGTAAACGACTTAAATCCTTGATTTGTACATAACTCATTATTGGCTATAACAACATAGCCAATTGGTGCACGCGAGCTTAAACAAACTGTCCCCTTAGGCAATAACCTCGTCGAAGAATGTTCCAGCCCTTCTCCGTATGCTTCCGTCCACTTCCGTTACTTTCCATTTTTCAAAGGGTCACTTTGCTATACTCGCGGCATAGAAGAAAGCGGTTACGAGTTGATACATAACTTATTATTTTATCACATGGCTCTATCTGTTTAACAGAGTTTATCACTTTCTTCTGAAAGCTGTTGCAGCCGTTCACCCTGTGCACAGAGGTGGCTCGAGCGTCTGTAGCGGTCAAAACTGAATAAGATCACCAGCCTACGTGCGTGGCTGGCCTTTCGGAACAGATTAACTTCCCGTTCCGGATAGGTCGGCCATGTCCTTTTTTCGTGCGGCACCTCCGGTTTGGGACACAGCGAACGGAGGTATCGCAATGAAAAACTATTCAAGACAATCACAGGCAAAAACATTCAAAGGCAAGCAGAAGACAAGAGACGAACATTACAGAGATTTCAGCACTCGCAAGCCTTACAACGACGCCCGTCCCAAACTAGGGCAGATTCTCGCGCCATTCGTCACTGATAACGAAAGGGCTAAGCATTACGGTTTTAATCTCAATAATCTCGAAACCTGGCACTTTAGTGGGAAAAAGATTTTGGTCGGCTTCACCTGGGTCGATCCGGAGCAATTTGATGGAATGATGCGGATTTTTAATCAGGATGTTAATCGCCAGCTTCATCCGAACATGGAAGATACCGATGATCTTTCCTTGGACGCGATGCTCGACGCCATGGATGACAATAATGAGGAAGGTTATGACCCAACCGGTACAACCGAGAAGGAGGATCTGGCGCTTCTTAAGATATCGTTGGATATGCTTCTGGAATCATACCGACGATCCGGCAAAGATGATTATGCGGATGTACTGGCAATGCTCGGAGCAGGTTATACGAAGAAAGAGGTCGCCGCTGCCGTCCGCCCGGATCTGAAAAAAGCCAGGCTTACGATTACATCAAGCAGGTTCAGGAAGAAGGTTATGAGCTTCTGATGAGAGAATATTACCTGAAGTAAAGCAATAATGCACTGGCTCCCTCCAGACAATCAGGAGCAGAAGCCCGGCATCAAAACAACTGAATATGTAGCATAGCGAGCCGCTGATGGATCATTCCGTCAGCGGCTTTTCTTCTCTTCCCGCTCCTCTTTGATAGCGATTGACCTTTTTCCGCACACATCAATTCCGTAGCCACACACCCCTGTTATCAATCCTGTATCTCCGACCCTATCACAGATTTTTCACTGGATATGTTTTCTCAAAAGAGTGCAAAAAGGACTCCTGCGTCCCCGGCAGTCGGTTCCATCATCACGCCGATTGTGCAGAAGCCCTTGTTTTCAGCCTTTTTGAGGCCGATTATGTGTCTTTCCTCGACATCAAGACGACTGTCTCGACATGCCCCGAGACACCATTATGAATGTCCACAGTACAAGCAAATTAGCCAACCAAAGCGCCTCCAACCGAAGAAATCTACTGTTTTTCGTCGGCTGAACGCTTCTACAAGCTGGATTTATAAGTCTTCACTTCTCGTTACTTTGTAAAGCGCTACCCCTTCCGGTCTGAAATCCAGCTGAATCTCCCAGAATTCAACGTCTGCCTTCGCAGCATTCCTGAAGGTTTGTGACACCTCCTCATAGTGCGTTGACCTCAGACGTTCCTTCTTTTCTGTTATACGATACTGGAAAACCTGCAGAAAAACAGCCTTCTCATGATCCTTAAGTGATCCAGCAAGCTCGTTAAGGTGCTTTACCATCCTGTCAGTTGATGAAAACGGCTTGGCACGAGTCAACGAAATAGATAATCATTTCATGCGCCTGTTCACATAAACGCGGTCAGGAACATATCCATTGCCTCATTATCTATTCCTGTACTACCGTTC
>DFHP01000138.1:16139-17730 GCA_002371335.1 Eubacterium sp. UBA3720 | reverse complement strand
AGAAGTTCTAATGCTTGTGCAGA
Source organism: Eubacterium sp. UBA3720 (assembly GCA_002371335.1). GTDB lineage: Bacteria > Bacillota > Clostridia > Lachnospirales > Lachnospiraceae > DFHP01. Next base: position 17,707 of record DFHP01000138.1, on the reverse strand, counting down.
TTGTTTGAAGTTCTCACACATATTTTCCATTATATGGAGTTTGGGAAATATATGTAAATGATTCAACCGGTCTGCATATATATCCTTTATTTACCTGCCTTGACCATTCCCAGAAGGATAACCACTGCCACGCGGATCGCATTGGCGATCAGCACCGCAATCGCAAAGCTTTGTATCCCCCTGCCGCCAACTGTCATTACAAGAACCGAAATGATCACCAGATGCATGATCTGCAGGATCAGCTGCCATTTTTCACCCGTAAAGGTAAGAACGACTATGAACAGATAAGCGGACAGAAGTCCCAGTATCTGGCTGATATTAACGATGGTGATAAGCGGCTTTACGCCGGCATAAAGATCGCTGTAGAACAGACGTATGAAAACCGGCGTGGCGATCTGGGCAAACACCAGAAAAACCGCCGCTGCCGCAAGTCCCAGCCCTGCAAACTTCATGAACTGTTTTCTGTTCAGATCCTCCTTCCGCCGTGTCAGATAGGAAATGACTATCGTGTTTACCGGCGCTACCAGAAGGACCATTGTTTTTCCGATCAGCGATACTACGTAATACTGTGTTACGGCGGTATTATCAATCAGGAATTTCAGCACCAGCCGGTCAATGTTTAATGTAAGGTTTGTGATCAGATAGGAAAAAAGCAGAAATCCGCCTCTTTTGAAAGCTATCCGGAAATATGGGCTTTTTTTCAGGAAATCCCTGAATATGGATCCTGTCAGGCTCACATACGCCAGCGCCATCACTTCTCCTGTCACAAAGATCAGATACCAGATATCCGTCAGCATGTACAGCCCGAATCCGATCAGATATCCCGCCGTCAGCACGGAATAATAAATAAAATATTTCCTGTAATGCAGGCTCAGTCTGTATTCCACATCGCCGTAATAGCGGAAGATCGTGGTCATGATCAGTATCACCGTAAATACCGAGCCGGCCATGTTTTCGATCGACGTCCTGGCAAGGATCAGCGCGATCACACTGCCGATGCCGCCGAAAAACAGAAGCATCCTGTCGTAATCACCATTTGTCACATCCATCTCTCGTCTGACCACCAGACGGCTGGTATTGAGTGACTGCCCTGCCGTAGGACATAAGATCGCGACGATGCCCATGATAAACAGAAGGTCTCCCAGAGGAGCGCTTCCCATCCTGCGGTTCAGCAGCGGATAAACTGCCAGCTGAAGCACGCCGTTCATCAGAAGGTTGCCTCCCATGGTATAAATAGTATTTCCGAAAATTCCCTTTTTACCTGTATGTGTACTGTTTACTGTCTGTGCCAAAATATATGCCTGCTTTCGCTGTTACCTGATATACTTTTCACAACGGTTCTCTATATATTTTCTCTTTCCTGAATTCAGGACCGGTATCTCATCGATCATCTCGATCGTTATCTCCGCCTCCCTGCCAAAATACGGCTTTATCCTGTCAAGGATCAGTTCTTTATCTATGAGATTTTCATCTCCGTTCAGCCAGAGCGTATATTTCTTTACGTCTTCCTGGATGAACCGGAACTGCTTCACGCCTTTCACGTCCCACATATTGTTTGTGATGACATA
>DFHP01000138.1:0-16014 GCA_002371335.1 Eubacterium sp. UBA3720 | reverse complement strand
GTCAGATACAGCTTTACCCGGCCGCCGTTCTCCGCGTGATGTGCCACCGCAAGATCTCCGTTATCATAGCGAAGTATCGGGAACGCGTAATTATAAAGATCTGTGATGACCACTCTTCCCAGTTCTCCGTCTTCGGCGGGCTCGTCGGAGTCAAGCTTCAGGATCTCATAATAATAGCTCTCTGTATCGATATGATATGCTTCGCTGTCAGGTGTCTGTATTCCCATGATGCCGTTTTCCTCATTGGAATACCATGCCATTACCTTACACCCAAACTGTCTCTTCAGCGCATCCCGCACCACGGTGGGCATGCTTTCAGAAATCGGTATGATAGATGTAACGCAGAACTTCGAGGTATCTACATCGTTTTCATCAATATACCTGCTGATCTCACCGAGCGCCGAAGAATAGCCGACCAGGCATTTTACCCTCTGTCTGTGCATGACATCCAGCATCTTTTCGATCGCGGGACCGTCAAGCTTTGAGCTGTCCATCATAAGAGAGTTCTCTGCTGTCTGCTGCAGTCTGCTTTTGCGTACATTGTTTACCCACACGCGGATAAAAGCCTGCTTCATGCCGATATAATAGCCTCCGGCAGCGCCCAGAAAGATACCTGCCGCAGTGTTATGATCGATCTTATCCTTGTTCTGCACCATTGAAAGCGGCGTTCCCGTGGAACCGCTTGTGCACATGATCCGGTTGTCTTTCGCGTCTCTGTAGGTTGAGGAGACAAAGGCGTCGTAGTTATTTCTGAATGTATCTTTGTTCACTACCGGAAGCTCCTCCAGAGAAGAGTACGCCGAGTATCCTTTATAAAACTCAGTTGTCTTTACAGCGTGAAGGATAAGATCCCGGATCTTTTTTCTTGTTTTATCCGCCGGCGTTCCATGGATGAAGCTGTCGCGGATCTCGTCATAATATTTGCGCACATGTCCGCCGCGGGCTTTGTCCAAAGTCCAGAAGGCGGCCCATCTCATTTTTTCATCAATTACCATAGGTCATCCTTTTTTATAAGTCTGCTCTGTCTGTGTTCTTACTGTTCGACTGCTTCCGCGATGATCTTTGCCATGTAGTCGATCTTCTCATCTGTCATTCCCGGGTATACGCCAACCCAGAAAGTATCCTTCATAATGCGGTCCGTGTTTACAAGCGCGCCCGCAATGCGGTAGCCCTTCTTTGCCGCGCGCATCTGATCGAAGCATGGATGTTTCGTAAGATTTCCGGCAAACAGCATTCTCGTCTGTACTCCGTGTTTTTCCACATACTGAACGACCTTGTTCCGGTCAACGCCCTCTCTGCATGTGATCAGGAAACCAAACCAGCTGGGCCTTGAATTTTCACAGGGGACGGGGAGTATCAGTTTGTCTTCTGTTCCCGAAAGGCCTTCGCGCAGACGGTCAAAGTTCCTGCGTCTTTTCTCCACAAAGCCGGGAAATTTCTTCAGCTGTGCGCAGCCGATAGCCGCCTGCATGTCCGTAGCTTTCAGATTATATCCGAAATGGGAATATACATATTTGTGATCGTAGCCTGCGGGAAGTTCTCCGTACTGTCCGTCAAACCGGTGTCCGCAGAAATTGTCACGGCCCGAAGGACATACACAGTCCCTTCCCCAGTCGCGGAAGGAACGTATGATCTTATTCAGAAGCGGATCGTCCGTATAGACTGCCCCGCCTTCTCCCATCGTCATATGATGAGGAGGATAAAAACTGGATGTTCCTATGTCTCCTATGGTTCCCGTGAATTTCTCCTCTCCGTCGATCGTATATTTCGATCCGAGAGCGTCACAGTTATCTTCGATCAGCCACAGACCATGTCTGTCACAGAAAGCCTTCACGGCCTTCAGATCAAAAGGATTTCCCAGCGTGTGGGCTATCATGACTGCTTTCGTTTTCTTTGAATATGCAGTTTCAAGCTGTGCCGCGTCTATATTGTACTGAGGTATCGTCACATCAACAAAAACCGGAACCGCGCCGTACTGGATCAGCGGTGCCACTGTCGTAGGGAATCCTGCGGCTACAGTGATGATCTCATCCCCTGGAAGGACCTGCCTTTCCTTCAGAAGCGGAGATGTAAGCGCCATGAATGCGATCAGATTGGCGGAAGAGCCTGAATTAACCAGTGAACAGAAACGCACTCCCAGATACTCTGCAAGTTCTTTTTCAAACCGGTCCGCATACCTTCCGGCAGTCAGCCAGAACTCCAGTGAGCTGTCTACGAGATTTACCATTTCCTCCGCATCATACACACGGGCAGCGTAGGCTATGCGGTCGCCCTCACGAAACTCTTCCGGCCTGTTGTGATATTCATCACAGTAGTTTTTCACCATCGCCAATATTTCATCGCGGGCTTGTTTTTCACTCTTACCTTCAAACATATATGTAATCCTTTCTGATCTCAACTTATTTCCTATCTATTACGAAACTCCTCGATCGTATGGTATTTCACAATTGCCTGTTTAACGTGTTTCCCATGGATCCACGGATATTACTCCGGCATCCCTGACTTTGCTCTCCGGCGTCCCGGACTTCTTCCTTGAGGCTTCCCGGCCTTTTCCCGCCTTTACGGCCCGGATCCTGTCATGTCGCTGCAGCTATCTTTCCGGGTCTTGTGACCTGCGGCATTCCATGAATTCTCTGATCTGCCGCTCCATGACCTTCTGAACATCCGCGCCCTCATTCCAGGCCCTGGTCCATGAAACGGTCTTTTCCACAGCCTCCCGGATATGCCATACAGGCTTCCAATGAAATACTGACTTTATCAGAGAACAGTCCAGCTTCAGCAGTCCGGCTTCATGAGGACCTCCGGAAAAATGATTTTCCCAGGTCTGTCCTTCCCCCCAGGCCTCACAGAATATATCTACCAGCGTTCCCGTGTTTACACAATCTTCTTCATCCGGGCCCACATTATAATAACCGGCGTATCTGCTATCCTCCGCCTGTGCCGCGGCGATCATCAAGTATGCGGCCAGAGGCTCCAGCACATGCTGGAACGGTCTCGTGGAATGCGGATTTCTCACGGGGATCGGTTCTTTTTTCATTGCCGCCCGTATACAGTCCGGAATGATCCGGTCCTTCGCAAAATCTCCGCCGCCTATGACATTTCCGGCTCTGGCCGTAGAAATCGCGGGAGTCCCGCCGGCAAAAAATGAATTTTTATAGCTGTGCGTCACCAGCTCGGAACAGGACTTGCTGTTGGAATAGGGATCAAATCCATCCAGCGGATCGGTCTCCCTGTATCCCCATGCCCATTCGTTATTGTGATATACCTTATCCGTCGTCACATTCAGAAATGTTTCCGTACAATCATTAAGACGCACTGCTTCCAGGATGTTCACGGTTCCCATTACATTTGTCTCATATGTCGTCACCGGATCTCTGTATGATTCCCGGACGATCGGCTGTGCAGCCAGATGAAAAACAACCTGAGGCTTCGTTTCACCGAAAACCTGCAAAAGATGTTCCCTGTCGCGGACGTCGCCTTTTACGGATCTTATCTCCTTTTCCATTCCCGACAAAGTAAAAATACCGGGGTCGGTCGGCGGATCCAGAGAATATCCTGTCACCTCAGCCCCCGTCATCAGGAGCATCTTTGTCATCCAGGTTCCCTTGAATCCGGTATGTCCTGTTAAAAGAACCCGCTTACCTTTATAATAATCCATCCAATCCTTCATGATAATCCTTTCTCAGACACATGCTCTCAGGTAATCGTAAAACGCCGTATAACCGGAAATCGGTTCATGCCTCGCTTAAGAAACCCGGCGCGGTATCCGGGTCAGCTTCAGCTGACATCTTCCAAACGGCTTCCGCCGGCAGTTTAATCCCAGATCTTCCAGGGGGCGTGCCCTGACGCCCACATTTTTTCAAGCATTTCTTTTTCCCGCATGGTATCCATGCACTGCCAGAATCCGTGATGACGGTATCCGTTCATCTTTCCCCTTCTGGCGCTTTCGGCCAGCGGATATTGTTCGAATACCGTCTGGTCTCCTTCTATCAGATCAAAGATCTCCGGCTCCAGGACCATATATCCCGCGTTGATCCATCCTCCGTCCTCTTTCTTTTTTTCCTTGAAGTTGGTGATCTCTCCGTCTTCCTTCATATCAAGGATCCCGAAACGGCCGCCCGGCTGCACCGTGGTGATGGTGACCATCTTTCCGCTTTCTCTGTGGTACCGGAGAAGCTCCGGTACATTTATGTCCGCCACGCCGTCCCCATAGGTCAGCATGAACGGTTCGTCCCCCAGATACGGGCGAACACGTTTGATGCGTCCTCCGGTCATCGTGTTCAGACCCGTATCGATCAGAGTCACCTTCCACTGTTCCTGGAAATGATTGTGGACGATCATTTTGTTTTCCTGGGTAAAGTCGAATGTAATGTCGCTGTTATGCAGATAATAATCAGCGAACCATTCCTTTATTACATGCTGCTTATAGCCGCAGCAGATCACAAACTCATTAAAGCCGTAATGAGAGTACATTTTCATTATGTGCCAGAGGATAGGCTTCTCACCGATCTCTATCATTGGTTTCGGTTTCAGATGGCTTTCCTCGCTGATACGCGTTCCGAAACCGCCTGCCAGAATTACAACTTTCATTTTTTCTCCTATTTTTCCCGCATAACGGATCATTCCCGCATATCCGCCGCTTATTTATAATGATATTTTAAAACTTCGTGCTTCCTCTTAAAGGTTCAAGTCTGAAAAGAAATATTTCCCTATGCCTTCACATAATAATTATAGACAGCGCCGTTCAGCTCAAATGACTGCTTCAGTACGTATCCGCCGATGATTTTGTCATAGAGTTCTCCGTCGCCGAACAGCTGAAGCTTCCTGAGCCCGTCCTCAAATTCCATAAAACCTTCCGGAGATTTACTCTCTATATCTCTCAGTATCACATCCGCCACAGACTGGTGTACCGACATATCCGGGAAATCCAGGTAATAACAGTTTGTATCCCATCCGAGCACGGAATAGATTTCCGCAGCTCCGATCCCGAAGGCGTATGTATTTTCCGGCACGGAAGAGCGTATCTCCTCCGACACGCGGATCAGCTCTGAATCATCCTTGAACTGGCTTTTAAGCTCTGCGTTATATCCCATCTGTATCATATTTCCGGTAACTATCAGAACAAGGATCCCGCAGGCGATCAAAGTGAAAAGGCTTTGGAATAATTTCGCCGCGGAAAATTCTCTCATTTTTCTCAGGTCAATATCCTTCAGATGCTCCATCCCGTAAGAAGCCAGGATACAGATCATCAGTATAGACGGCAGATGACAGATATCAAGGTTATGATACGCCGCCCTGTTCATGTAGTAGGACATCTGTCCCAGCGATACCACCGCCGTAAAAAAAGCGTATGACGGCATCATGACCAGAGAATCCTCCGCCTGTCCGTTGTCATTCAGAGCCAGCACCTCATCCCTGTGGAAAAAGCGCATGTGGGATATGCCCCACGCCAGGCAGAGAAACATAAGGATCAATATCGTCATGTATGCGCTCGGAAACGCCGTAAGATCCACCCTCAAAAGATCTGTTATATAATCTCTTTCCAGCAGCGGATATACGAAATGTCTGACGCCGTCCACAGAACCGCCGCATGAAAGATCATAGACTGCCACGATGCCGTACGCCGCCGCAAAACATGCTCCGATCAGCACAAACTGTGAAGCGACAAACAGAACGCTCCGGATGCCTGGTTTATTTCTGCAAAGGCAGTAAATGCACTGAAAACCTGCCCAGCCTACCGTAACGAACAGGCCGCTCTCCACATTCCACACGATCGCGATAACTCCTATGATAAAACCGGCCGCCATCGTCAGAATGTTCATTTTTCTGAACCGTATGCATACAGCTCCAAGAAACAGGATCAGCGTCATGAAAAAAATCCTGTGAGGCCACTCCTGCCAGTAAAATCCCGCCCTCATAGACAGAGACGGAAAGGTAAATGCAATGCTTCCCAGAATACGAAGCCACCCATTCTCCACCAGTAAATGAAGCGTGAGGAACATCAGCAGAAAACATAGTCCGCCTATTGCCGTCATCAGCAGGATAAAAGCATGATAATCTCCTCCCAGAAGCTTCATCGGGCCTTTGAGAATGATGCCGTAATGTCCGTATACGCTGATCGTATCCGGAGAATAGGGCTGCCCCATCAGCACATTATATACCGAATTATAGTATGCGTTGCCATGAAACCGATAGCCGTTATCCGCCCCGGAAAACGTATAGGGAGTATAATATGTATAAAGCATGATCAGCGTCATTCCCGCGTAAAAAATGTAGAACACCTTCGCCGGCAGCTTCATGTCATATTTCCGCAGCACGGAAAAGAAAAGGACCAGCTCGCAGGCTATCAGCACGATCACAAGCGCAAAGGGATATTTATGCCAGAGATATCTGTCTGCGACGCCGCCGTAGATATTTGTCTCCATCCTCATCATGATCATAAGGAAAATGATCACGCCCGCAGTCAGGATCCAGGCCGCGGCCCAGACCGGTCCGGAAGCCATTTTGCCCCCGCTCATTCCGGGATTTGCCCCATTATCAAAATTATCTCTGATGCCTGTGCCGATCGTTTCTCCGAATTTTCCCTCCGTCTCAGGAAACAGCGCGAGCAGCACCCCGTATATGATCATGTAGAGGAAACAAAAGCCGACTATCGTCATTCCGTAGATCAGAAGATTTTTATTTCCATGTCTTTCTATAAAAGAAGATATCCGCGGGATCCACATACATGCCGCTCCAAACGCCAGCATGCAGAATGCCGAGATGAAAAAAGCAATTATTTTGCTCATAGAATTCTTCGAAATCCTCATATGTTGCTCCATAACTCCTCCGGACGCCTTATTAGCCTCATTAATGTTTACATTTCCATATGATCTCCGTACAGTTTCCGGTTATTTCTTTCATATGATGAATATAAGATGCACCGGAAAAATAAGGACATGCGAAAACGCATACATTTCCTTATATAATATGTATGAAATAGAGATTTTTGTCAAGAACATCGGTGTTTTCGGACAGATTTACCTATTGCACTTTTCATATATTTCGATTAAGCTAATGAATGCAACCCTAAGTGTGACTAAAATGCCAGCCTTGAATGGCAGCTGACTAGGATTTCTCCATACACTAAAAAATTTAGTCGTGATAACAACAATGTCGGTGAGCGCACATCAATTGATTATTTATCAATACTATATTTATGAGTAAAAAACCTTTTTTTAAAAACAGAAAAACCAAAAGACGCGCCGAAAGATCTGCCGGGCGCGCCATACAGGAAAACCGGATCCGTTCCGGAAGATCACACAGACGATGGCGGATCTTTTTTTCCGTCCTGATGGTCCTTTTTCTTCTTCTGGCCTCCATCGTACTGTTTACCATCGTATGGGTCAAGCAAACCTGGGCCGAGCTTGCCCTCGAGGAAATCGTATACCAGCTGACGATGCCTCTGGAAGGCACCGGCGGAGGCATGATCGGCGATTTTATCCTGAACGCGGTCGTTCCGGCATCGATACTTATGGTCTTCTGGTTCTGCCTTTTGTGGCTGTTCCGCAAACTTCGCACGGCGCCTTATCTGATCACCACCGGATGTATTTCCCTGGCCGCGATCCTGACCATCGGTATCGCCGGTACTTATTTCTGGTTTGATATTGGCTGCGACGATTATTTTTTCGGGGACTCCACCGGTGAAGATTTCATTGCGGAGCATTATGTCGATCCTAAGGATGTAACGCTTACATTCCCTGAACAGAAACGAAACCTGATCTATATTTATCTTGAATCCATGGAAACGACCTTCAGTGATGATAAGAACGGCGGCAAATTCGGAGAAGATAATCTTATCCCGGAACTGACCGCGCTGGCGCAGGAAAACGAGGATTTCTCAGGCAGCGAAGATACCCTTAACGGCGGCACCTCACTTCCGGGAAGCACCTGGACTGTCGGAGCTATGTTTGCGGAGACCTCTGGTCTCCCTCTGAAGATCAGCATCGGCGGAAATGAAATGAGTGACGCCAATGACTTTTTCCCTGCCATCACTACCCTTGGAGATATTCTTCAGGAAGAGGGCTACAGGAACGAACTCCTGATCGGTTCGGACGCCTCTTTTGGAGGGCGGGATCTTTATTTCTCCACACATGGCAATTATTCTCTTCTGGATTATAACTATGCAAGGAACACCGGACTGATAGCTCCGGATTATCATGTGTTCTGGGGATATGAGGACGAGAAGCTTTTCAGTATCGCAAGGAACGAGCTTACAAACCTTGCCTCCTCGGGAGAACCCTTTAATCTGACTCTCCTGACAGTAGATACCCACTTTGAGGACGGATATATCTGCGATCTCTGTGATGACAGATTCGGAGACAACCAGTACGCAAACGTGATCGCATGCTCCAGCCGTCAGGTGGCGGCTTTTGTGGAATGGATCAGCCAGCAGGATTTTTTCGATAATACTACTATCGTCATTTCCGGCGATCATCCGACCATGGATGCCGATTTTCTGAAAGACGTGTATGACGAGAACATTTATCAGCGGCAGGTATATACGACATATATCAACGCAGGTACAGAAGTCGAGGAGCCGGACATAAGGCGCTCCTATTCTACCTTTGATGATTTTCCGACCACGCTGGCAGCTTTGGGAGTTGATATAGAAGGAAACCGTCTGGGACTCGGAACGAATCTTTTCTCATCCACCGATACCCTGCTGGAGACATTCGGACTGAAGACAATGATCAGCAGTCTTTCAAAAAAATCCTCCTTTATGGACAATCTGTCCGCGCTGGAGAATGAAAACACAGATGTGACAAAGTATTCTCCTTCCGGAAAGTTCGAAGCAAAGGAAACCTCCGATAAGGGTCTGCTTCTGACCGTATCAGACATAAAGAACGATGACGGCACCACCACATCAGCATATGTGACGATCGCTCCTGCGGATACTGAAGAGAAGGCCGGCACCGGAAAAAAAGAGGACGGGGATGAAGCTGAAAATGACGGTGAAGATAATAATGAGGGTGAAGAAACCGCAGAAGATGATACTGCAGAAGATGATACTTCATCCTTACAGAAAGCCTACCAGCTGAATGATAACGGCGACGGCACCTACAGCGGAACGGTCTCGGCAGATCAGCTTAAAGAGATCGGTAAGAAGCTTTTGGTCAGATGCTACGCCGTCAACAGCGAAGGTTATGAATACGAGATAGGCACATACGAAACAAAATAAATTAACAAAGGGCGACGGCACATGCCGTCGCCCTTATCTTTTTCTGCTCTGCAGGATCTCTTTATCTCACTGTGAGATCACTTTGAGAAGGCCCCCGCTTCTTAAGCGGCGGGTTATAACAGGCCAGGGTCCAATCTCCCGCTGAGATAAACGCTCCGCGGGGATGAGCATGGATTCGGTTTGGAAGCTGTCCCGAATACCGCGCCAAGTCCCGCGAGCGAGACTTGAACTGATGTTATTCGCCTCCGAGAAGATAAGTGGCGTGATCTTCTGCAGTTCCCTGGACCGCGTTCTCACCCACCGTGCCAAATCTGTCCATATTGACAATGATGATACAGTTCGTACATGTAACAAAGCCTTCGCTTGCATACGCCGACTCCGGCATGGAGCCTGACAGCGATACTGCAAGCTCATACTGCTCATCCGTTCCGTCGGCCACCTTATAACCAAGGTCCCTGAACAATGCGCTTACTCTGCTGCGCGACGTCTCTTCCATTTCAAATACCGATCTTCCCGCAATGGAAAGTTCTCTTTCTTCCATACATGCGTCATTGTGCGGCGCCTGATAGCTTCCGACAATGACAAGCGGATATTCCGAGGTATCTCCCAGATTCAGTTCCTCCACCTGATCCCATATATCATGCACAAGAGCCAGATCCTGTTCATACCGCACATTTTCCGTATAATTGATTCGATGGACCGTTTCGATCTGCCTGAATCCCACATACAGAGCAGGTACGCAAAGTACCCACATAAGCCACCTTGCGGTGACCTCCGTCAGCACATAGAAACAAAGAAACGCAGTAACAAACGTCATTGCCAGATTAGATCTTATGGCCGGCTCCGAAGCTGTCCTGAAAAGACGTACAAACGGAACCGCGATCATGATCAGCAGCGCGATCAGCATAAACGGCCACCCTCTGTACTTTTTCACAGAAATCACGTACGCTGCGACCGCTGCCACGATCGCCGCCGCGAACAGCACATTGTAACAGACGTCTCCCGCAAACAGAAGTCTTACAAGACCTCCGCCTATAGTCTTCCAGCATTCCCATGCGGAATCCTTTCCCCACCTGATCTGCTCCTCCAGATAATTCCTGTACTGAGAATTTCCCAGATCGTTCACTGAAGCAAAGGCCACTGCGGAAGCCGCGATCCTGACGACCGCCAGATAGATTACATAAAACAGGCCCAGCAAAGCTCTCTGCCCTGCCCTGAACCGGTTATCCTTCATCAGCAGCATATATACTGCCAGCACGATGGCTGTTACCACCAGATCGTAGGACTGATACGTTCCATAGCAGAATACTCCGGCCAGAAAGCCGGTGACGATGCGGATCGGACTCTTTCCGAATACGCCATCCGTAAAAAGCATCACTGCGACGGCCGCAAGCAGAAGCGCGAAGGAGTTTCCCGCCGCCTGCGCCATGTAAACAAACTGCTCTCCCCAAACAGGATGCGTCAGAAAAATAACCGTGAACACATACAGACCCGCTTTACATTTACCATTTGTGAGCGTATCCAGCATAAATGTATATACGACAGCCGCAAGTACCAGATTCAGAAACAGCAGCGCCGTTTCCAGCGGCATGTTAAATGACATGGTACCGGTAAACCACTTATAAACGATCATTCCCCAACGGTGAACGGCCAGCCACTGCTCATAGATCTTCCGCGGATCATCCAGCAGGATCTCCATATCTGCCGAGATCGTCTGATACGCGATCTTCGCCCCGTAGCAGAACAGGATCAGCAAAGTCGAAAAAACGATCAGCAAACGATCCCTCTTACAGAATTCTATAAAACGCTTCTTAGTAAAATAAAACATCGGAAGCCTCCTCTTATTTCTTTTTTTGTTCAGCTCTGATTATATCATCTTCCCGCCGCTTTATCTACTATACAAATTACCCCATCGGAACCGGGGACGGAGTTAAGTTACGCGAAACCGGGGACGGAGGCAAGTTACACATTTCGAAGTCTCTCAGGTTCAAGGCCGCCCTATACTTCACAACGCCCTTTGGGGCGGGTTCCCTGAACATGATTAATAAAGGGTTAGACTGTACATTTAAATGCAATTTTGATAAAATTACCTGGAGTTTTAATTTTTTCAGATCTACAGGAGGTACAAATGACGATCAAACCCGTACAGAAAAATGTAATCGTTTTTCTGGTTATTCTGGCGGCAGCATTGTCCCTGCTTTCATATCCGTTTATAAAACACATGTCTACCCGTGCCGTAAAATTTGATCTCACTGATGATTATCAGCGCAGCGAAGATTTTGACGGTATTGTATACTACCGAATCGATCGGGCCGAGCGGGACAACCTGACGCCGAACGATGACGGAAGCCTCAGCAACGCCGACCCCAATTATTTTGTCATCGAAGGATGGTCGGGAGTTGCCAACGAATCTGTGGAGATCTTTAATACCCACGTTCTTCTTTTGAAGGATGATTCATCTGTGTGCTATAAGCTGCGCACTGCCATGAACAGCAGAGATGATCTTTCAGATTACGCCGGCAACGGTTTCTCTTACAAGGACGGCGGCTTTGTGGCAAGAGTTGATTCCAGGACGATCCCGGACGGAAACTATCAGGTGCTCATCCTTTATCAGAATGACTACCATGATTTCGTGATCTACACTGACACTTTTATTGAGGTAAACTGAAATGGCAAACAAAATAAACGCCCTAACAGGCAGGGCAGGCAAATTTATCAAGGAACATCAGCTGGCTCCTTATCTGGTGTATGCTGTATTTTTTATCCTTTTCATGTTCATCTATCGTTTCATGTTCCTGAACATCGGTGATGACGCCGTTGCCGGCGGGCACATTGATATCGAAAACAGTTCCATGCGTGAAGTGATCTCCTTCGCGTATTCACACGGCAGAGAAATCTTCTGCCGATACTGGTATACCGTGATCTGCTATGTGCTGCGAAAAATCCACGGAGGTATCCTCTGGCGTCCGGTGATCGGCGGCAGCTACGTCGTCTCTGCGTTTGCTCTTGGAAAACTTTTTCCGATAAGCGGCGAAACGCCTGTAAAGAATGCGGTGATCTCCTGCTTTGCGATACTTTTATTCCCTCTTCTTACCATGGGGGAGGCCGGCTGGCTCTCTACCTCCGTCGTGTATGTGCTTCCGCTGGCATTTGTGCTGTGCGGCGCGATCGGACTCAAAAAATGTTTCCTCGGCCAGAGGATCCGTTGGTATGGTTATCCGTTTTATCTGTTCTGCATGTATATGGGCACCTGCCATGAGCAGACCTCGACGCTTTTCTTCGGGCTTACGCTGGTCATGATATGCTGGAAAATCCTTCAGATAATACTGAGGAAAAAGAACAAACAAACTTCAGAAGCAATATCTGTTCCCTCTGATGTTTTTCTTATTCTGAACTTTCTCCTGTGCACGTTTCAATGCTTCAGGGCGGTCACATGGCCTTCCAATACAGAACGTCTCTCAAGCGAGATCAGGCTCTGGTTCGTGGAATATCTCTCGCTGGAGCCCTATGATAAGCTTTATCTGGGCTTCCAGGACACAATGAAATACATCATTACCAGACAGCCTATGACTCTGACGATCCTCACTGTGCTGATCTGCATGACTGTTTTTGTCATGTACCGGGATACCTTCTACAGAATACTGGCAGTCATTCCCGCAGGGATCATGCTGGTGTTCGGATTTGGAAGCAGTTTTTTCGAGACCTGGTTCCCTGATCTCGATTACCTTTTCGGAGAAAATGTAGGCATCAGAAATTTCATTAATATCAGGCAGTATATGTCCACGATCATAGCACTGTTTCTGATTTTCCTGATCATGATAGACATCTATCTGATATTCCGGCAGACCTTTGGATCACTGTTTTTTGCAGCTCTGTTTTTCGGCGGGCTCTGTACCAGATTCATCATGGGCTTTTCGGCTTCGCTGTATGCATCGCTTTACAGGACGGCTTTCTTCCTGTTTATGACCATGATCGTGATCATCTTCAGACTTCTTAGCGAACTGAGAATGAGAAGCCATGACAAAGCCTACAAAGCGGCTGTTGGAATCGTTGTCTTCTTTGGAACACTCTCGCTCCTTGATCTGATACTGCACATATAAAAAATTATCCCCCTAAAGTGAAAGAGGCGATCCTGATATGATCAGCATCTCTTACCACTTAGGGGGCTATTTTTGTTGTCTTTTTTATTTGCTGTTTAAAGGATTTGCAATCAGCGTCTCGGGTTTTCCCTGATAAACCTCATCTTCATTCTGTTCATCCTGACGATTCCAAGCCGTGAATGTCCGTGAGACCATGCGATATCTTTATCGATCGCGTTTTCCACATACCGGGCGTAGGTCTTTATGTTTTTCCGGAGATTTTTAATGTTTTCTTCCCTGGATTCTCCTGTGCGCTTCTCTTCTTTTTTCTCTTCCGTAATGCAGTTCCTGAAATATCTGATCCTCTTCAGATACGCGTCATATATTCCCTGATAATTCTGCACAAAGAAAGGACATATACATCCGTCGTCAGTTCTGTTCAGCAGCTCCTTTACCGGGAGATAGTGTGTCCTCCAGCCATAGAAATGAACAGAGCGGATCAGCTTTCCCTTTTCCAGCGGCAGTTCGATCTGAGGATCCGTTCCCTCGAACCAGATGCCTTTCGAACCTTTCCATGTATACTCACATCCGTTGGTGTACAGAAAATCATCCTGATCTCCCCTGAAGACAGTTCCGTCCATATACTCAATGACAAAATACATGTCGCATACGCCGAAAAGACCTCCTTCAGTGATATCTATACGCAGATGCTCCATGGTCTTTGTGATATGATCCAGCTGGAAATCCACATCAAAAACACTTGCTGTGTTCAGTATATTTCTCCGGATGATATTCTCCTCGGCATATCCCTCGCCGTAATCAGGATACAGGGTAGCCCAGTCAAAATGCTGTGGCTCGCCCTTGCCCGGATCACTTTTCGGGATACCTCTGTTCTTCACCATATAATCCTGCCATTCAGCCGTTGTCAGCACTTTTGGCATCGGACGGTATTTTTCTATGATCGAAGCGTAATTCCTATTCCACTCCGACTCTTTATGCATCGTGTTTGCGTTGACTGCGTTTTCAAAACGTCTGTAGACGGCTACGGGAGTCTTTATGTCAGAAACGCCAAGCAGATACGAGAAACGCATCAGATAATCCCAGTCTTCGGTGGTGGTCAGAGACTCGTCGAACACTTTTCCGTATTCTCTGAACAAAAATCCCGGAAAGGCCAGTCCCATCAGCGGACACCGGTTCTGTCTGCTCTGCTCCACATAATTATAATCACAGCAGAAAACATCATCCGGCGTACCTGCTGCCCGAAGCGCGATCTTTCCATCCCCCTCATCGAGGATCTCCCATTTCTGCTCTACCACGTATCCGTGCAGGATACATCCCGCATCCCGCTTTGCGGCTTTATGGAAGGATTCTACCCAGTGATCAAAAACGATATCATCGTCATCCAGGATGACCATGTATTCTCCCCTGGTATGAGCCAGGCCTTCATTGATCGGCGCAGTACGGTTACCTTCGTTAAGGGCAAAGCTGCGGATCCTGCGTCTGAGGCTTTCAGGCTGCTCGGCAATGATCTCCTCCACCATGGCGTCATCCTGCGGCTGAGCTTTGTGCTTTATCAGAATGACTTCAAAATCATCATCAGACTGACCGTACAGCGCCAGAAAGGTCTCCCTTAACATTTCCGAACGTTTTCCCTGTGTTCTTATAACAACGCTCAAAAAAGGCGCCTTTGCCCCTGATGCTTCCATTTCCGTTTTTTCCGCATCTACGATCTTCTGATATTTTTCTACGAACAGTTCATCCTTTTTGAACAGCTCATCCTTCCAGTACTGGAAATACTGGACAGCAGGCGAGCTGCTCTTCGGAAAAGAAGGAATGTTTTCAGTGACTGCCTTCATTTCGGCCAAAAAATCTGTATATGTACTCATACTCATATTTGCTATTTCCTTCCCGCCCTCATAAAATGAATCTGTTTCTATCGTCTACAGTAAAATTCTTCTCCAGGATCTGCGCAGGCAGCTCCCCTTTTTCTTTCTTCTGTTCATAGATGGCCGCGGCTCTTTTATGCAGCTTTTCCGGACTCTCTTTAAACTGTCTGCAAAGATAATCTGCCTTCTTTTCATCGCCCCATTTATAAGCCATCAGCATCTGGCTCAGCGCCGAATACTGAACTTCTGTCTTCGCCGCGTTCCATCGTCCGTTCTTTCCCAGACGTTTCGCATGAAAGACAGGAGCCGTCGGACAGTAAAGAAGCTTCAGTCCCTTATTACGGACTCTCCAGGAAAGATCCACATCCTCGCTGTACATAAAAAAAGTCTCTGTGTCAAAACCATTCAGTTCACGGAAAAGATCCTGTCTTATGATAAAACATGCACCGCTGGACCAGTCAACCTCTTTCGTCACACGGTCATATTCCTTCGGGTGTTCCACGGGCGTCTGCCTTCCTTCCGTTATTCCGGTATCAGCCTTCTCAAACGGCGCAAGCATTTCACAGAAAAAAGGAGCCGTTACCATGATGTCGGGATTGATGATACAGAGAAAATCCGCATCCGCGTGTGCCGACAGAATGTTATGGCCTTTGCCGTAGCCTGAATTAAATCCAAAATTAACATAATCGATATCTGCATTCCCTCCGCAGACCGACCGGAGCTCATCCAGCTCCTTCTCACGCACCACCTGCACCGGTGACGCCTCTCCCAGAATAATACGCAGCTTCATCTGCTCATCCATGTGTTTGTTGTAATAAACAGCCGCGTT
>DFHP01000178.1 GCA_002371335.1 Eubacterium sp. UBA3720 | reverse complement strand
GGAGGCGTTGCTCTGCTTCTTATTACCAGAACGAACCTTCCGATCGTAAAAGACTATCAGCGCGACCGTATCATGACGTATTTTAATCCGGAGGATGAAGAATATTCAGAGGACGCGATCCAGCAGTCGAACTCGATAACGGCCATCGGATCAGGTCAGCTGGCAGGAAAGGGCCTTAGCAACAATGAGGTTTCTACATCAAACAAAGGTAATTTCGTTGCCGAGCTGCAGAACGACTTTATCTTTGCCGTGGCAGGAGAGGAGCTTGGTTTTATAGGGTGCGCATTCATTGTCTTTCTTCTGCTGTTCATAGTTTATGAATGCATAAAGACAGGGCGGACCGCGAAAGACGTTTCCGGGGTTCTTGTCTGTACGGGGATCGCGTCGCTGGTCGCCGTGCAGAGCTTCATAAACATATGCGTCGCTACCGGACTGTTCCCGAATACCGGCACTCCGCTGCCATTTGTAAGCTATGGTCTTACTTCCCTGCTTAGTATGTATATCGGAATGGGAATCGTTTTGAATATAGGACTGCAGAATAAGAATTACTATATATATGAGACCAATCAGGTAAAACGCCGAAGGATCAGCAGATTTCGTACCGTTTTGCAGAGATTTAATTCTTAAATTTTAAAAGAGGACATATACAGATGAATCCAATTACTTTACCGGGAAAAACCAGAAAGGAACGTCTGGTCAGAAACCTTCTGATAGCGCTGATCACTGTCATAATGATCATGGTCGGAATCATTGGTTATCTTTTTTTCAATGAGAGTGGAAAAATTCATGACCTTCAGTATCCGTACTCCTGTGAAAACCTCACGCCTTATCTGGATACGGCGTATAAAACCACAAACGTAGCCCCTTCATTTGCTTCTGATCTGTGCGTGTCGGACGGAAACGTTGCTTCTGATATCAGTTTTTCCTCAGGCCAGGAGAGAGGTCTTTTATTCAATCTTGAAACAAAGGAAGCTGTATTCTCGCAGGGTGCGTATGATACAGTCTATCCGGCCAGCATCACAAAACTGATGACTGCCCTGATCGTGGCTAAATACGGAAACATGGATGATGAAGTCACCATGGAAGCTTCAGATTTTGCTCTTGACGCCCAGTCTCAGATGTCCGGCCTGGATATAGGAGACGAGGTGACTATGAAACAACTGTTTTCGGCACTTCTCGTGTATTCGGCGAATGACACTGCCATGGCGATCGCCCGTCATATGAGCGGCAGCACGGAAGCTTTCGTTGATCTTATGAATCAGGAAGCACAGCAGTTAGGTATGACAGGGACACATTTTGTCAATCCTCATGGTCTTCACGACGACAACCACTATACCACAGCATATGATATCTATCTCATGCTGAATGAGATATCCAAATACACCGAGATCACGGACGTCATGAAGAACGCCTATTATACTCTTGAAATATGGGGAAAGGACGGAAGCTACAAAGCTTATAACCTTCCTTCTACGGATAAATACCTTAACGGCGAGCATACTCTTCCCGAAGGGATCACAATTATGGCGGGAAAGACCGGAACCACTGATGAAGCAGGCTCATGTCTGGCACTGGCCGTACAGAACCGATACGGGATCCCATATATTTCAATTGTCCTGAACGCCTTTAACAAACCAACACTTTATGCGGATATGGACACGCTCCTGACAAAAACAAACGCCTGACATACGAGCCTGTCATACGAGCCTGTCATAACCCGCCGCTTAAGTATCGGGAAGCTTCTCGCACTGAGATGAAAGGTGTACGAACAGGAGTTAATTTGCTTGTATTTTTTCGTCAAACACTCTATAATTAATACATGAACGCATAAGTTTTTAGTCTAAAATCATAAAACTAAGGAGGAAACTGCTATGGTTCAGTTAATTGCAGGTAATAATGGTAAAGGTAAGACTAGATATCTTTTGGATGAAGCGAACAAAAACATAAAAGAGGCTACAGGAAATATCGTTTACCTCGATAAAAATACTTCTAAAATGTACGAATTAAACAATCGTATCAGATTGATAAACCTTACATCATATCCTATTAAAAACTCATCAGAATTCATTGGTTTCGTATGTGGAATTATCTCACAGGATCACGATCTTCAGTATGTATACGCAGATAATTTCCGCAAGATCGCTGCTATCGTTGAAGATGCAGAAGAACTGGATTCAGTCATAGCTGAACTGGAAAGTATCAGCAATACTTTCGGCACAAATTTTGTGATCAGTATCGGTCTTGACAAACAGGAGCTGAGCCCGGCATTACAGGAGAAAGTTGTTGTTGCATTATAATCATAATAATGCATACATTGAAAATAGATGACAATAGCAGAAGGAATTATACCTGTTCTTTTGATAGCGTATAGTTCCTTCTGATTTTTTAGGAGAATATTATTGAAAAAAAAATCGAGGACCTCTTTTAATATCAGCCTGGTCATTTTCCTCATGATCTTTATATACCTGCTGGCTACCATAGTTATTTATTTTACGACGGATCACATTACGTCCTATCAGGTAAAGCCGGGTACTCTGTCACAGAACAGCACTTATATGGCAGTCGCTCTGAGGGACGAGACCGTTGTCACATCTCCCGGCGGCGGTTACCTGACTTATTACGTGCCTGAGGGTGGACGTACGGCGGTCAATGAAACCGTTTATTCGGTTAACGCCTCGCCGCAGACCCTGCCTGCCGCAGACTCCGCCGGCAGTAACAGTGATAAGACCCTTGAAACGCTGAAACAGCTTTCTTCTGATTTCTCCGGAATATATTCATCTGACCGTTATAATTCCGTGTATGATCTGCAGTATTCACTTAAGTCGCAAAACCTTACCGCTTCCCGGGAATCCACTGCAGGTACGGAGGTGAAGGCAGATTCCGACGGAATCATTTCCTACTATACGGATGGTTATGAGCCAAGGACTGCCGATACCGTTACAGAAGATGATTTTATTTATAATAAATATCATAAGCAGCGGCTTCAGACATCTGAAGCAGTAAGCGCGGGAGCTCCCGTCTATAAACTGATCAACAGCGAGAACTGGTCTATTGTGATACCTCTCTCTGAAGGTCAGCTTAACCGCATCTCATCTTATGAGACCATTCCTGTAAGATTTGAAAAAGACGGAAAAACAGAGACCGGCACCGTAAGATTATTTGACCGGAATGAACAGCATTACGCCGAGATTTCATTCACAAACGGAATGGTCCGTTACTGTAAGGAAAGATTTCTGGACGTGGAGCTGATCACAAACAGCATATCAGGATTGAAGGTCCCAAAATCCGCCATCATCCAAAAGGATTTTTATCTTATTCCTGAAGAATATGCGGTTAAGGGAGGAACCGGAGGAGAAACCGGTTTTATGGTTGAAACCACTGACAAAAAAGGAAACCAGACCTCTGTTTTTGTCGCCGGTTCTATCTTTGACAAGGCCGGTATCAATACTGCAGAAGGAACGCTAAACATGACCGGCTCTGATGCTTCAGAAGAAGATTCCGCTTCTTTTTATCTGGTCGAAAAAGAGTATTTTAACAAAGGCGACCGGATCATAAGACCGGATTCCGAAGATCGTTATGCGATCAGCGAAACCGTATCTCTTGACGGCGTATATAACATAAACAAAGGATATGCGCTTTTTGAAAAAGTGACCATAATCGACTCCAACGAAGAATACTGCATCATTTCCAATGATGAGAGATCTGATCTGATGCAGTTCGATTATATCGTACGAAACGGCGCGGACGTACATGAAGATCAGATTCTCCGTTAGACAGTTTTGATATGAATGGTCAGGAAAGGATTCAAAGAAAATGTTACAAGATAATTATTATCAGGTTGAAGACCGGGTAAAAAAAGCCTGCCTTCGGGCAGGCCGCGATCGAAAAGAGGTGACCCTCATCGCCGTGAGCAAAACAAAGCCTGTTTCCATGCTTGAAGAAATCTATGAAACAGGAGAGCGTGATTTCGGAGAAAACAAAGCACAGGAATTAAAAATGAAGTATGAAAACATGGCAAAGGATATCCGCTGGCACATGATCGGTCATCTTCAGACAAACAAAGTAAAATACATTGCGGATAAAGTCGCCATGATCCATTCTGTCGATTCTGTCCGCCTTGCGGAAGTGATCAGTCGTGAAGCAGGAAAGCATGATCGCGTTCTTCCTGTGCTGATCGAAGTAAACGTGGCGGAAGAGGAGAGTAAATTCGGCGTGCGTGTACAGGATGCCGAAGCATTGATCCGGCAGATAGCAGAACTGCCGAATATTCATGTAAACGGCCTTATGACGATTGCTCCTTTTGTAGACGATCCCGGGGAAAACCGCCTTGTTTTCCGAAAATTAAAGGAATTAAGTGTTGACATTGCCTCCAAAAACATTAATAATGTTAGTATGATTGACTTAAGTATGGGTATGACTGGTGATTTTGAAGTTGCGATCGAAGAGGGCGCTACTCTTGTGAGGGTGGGCACGGCGATCTTTGGTGCCAGAGAATACAATATTTAAGTTTCGCTTAACGAGGGAGAACAACATATGAGTTTCTTAGACCGATTTCTGAATGCGGTCCGTCTCAATGATGATTATGATGATGACGACGCATTTTATGATGATGACGATGATTTCGAGGACGATGAGGAATTTGAGGAGGAAGAGCCTCCGAAACAGAAGAATCGTTTCTTCAAAAAGATGAAAAAAGATGAGGATACCGATTACGAAGAGGAAGATATTCCGGTAAGAAGTACGAAAAAGACCACCCGTACTACATCTCCTGCCAGAACATCTCAGCGATCCAAAGTGACGCCGATGCGGAGAACGGCTTCTTCAAGGACAGCGAATGATATGGAAGTTTCAGTTATTAAACCGGTTACAATGGAAAATACCCGAGAGATCGCGGACACTTTACTCGCAGACAGTACGGTCGTTCTGAATCTGGAGGGAGTAGATGTAGAACTGGCACAGAGGATCATCGATTTTGCATGCGGTACCTGCTATGCAATCGATGGAAGCCTTCAGAAAATTTCCAATTACATTTTCATTCTGACACCGTCTTCAGTGGAAATATCCGGTGATATCACTGATGTCCTGAACGGCGGAATCCCCTCCATGCGGGCAGAATATTAATGAATACAGAAGAACAATTCAGAAAAAGGATCACTGAGCTGGGTACCATGTCTTTTATGAAGGATATGGTAATGTTCAGTGATTTTCTTGATTTATATCAACAATCTGTCGTGCGGTCGATATCCTGGAAGAATACCGGCGTCCATGTAGAGTTTAACGGCGGTCATGAGTTTTCCGAACGCCGGATGGCTGCATTCATTCCGGATACACTTTATTATGAATGGGATTATCCTTTTTCCTGCCTTGAGATCAGACCGTTAAACCCGAAATACGCGGAGAAACTGAACCACCGTGATTTTATGGGAAGCATCCTTTCCCTTGGCGTAGACCGTTCCAGGATCGGCGATATTATTGTAAAAAACAGTCAGGCCTGGTTTTTCTGTCATGATCAGCTGATCGATTTTTTCATGAATGAACTTCACATGATCCGACATACAGAGGTTTCCGTAAGAATAAGCAGCGCTGATCCTGAAGATGTCAGGCCGGACATGAAAGAGATTTCCGGAAGCATAGCTTCCCTGCGTCTTGACAGCATTATCGCTCTGGCTTTCGGCGTTTCACGTTCATCCATCTCTGCTCTTATTCCGAAAGGAGGAGTACAGGTCAATGCAAGACCTGTGACATCCGCTGCCTTCCAGATATCCCCGGGTGATGTTATCTCTGTCAGAGGATATGGAAAATGTCGTTTTGAAGGTTCTTTGAAGACTACAAAAAAGGGACGTTCAATAGTAAAATTATATAAATACATATGATAAATCTGTTTCGCATACTTCAGAAGGAGAAAACTGACTATGGACTTATTAACGATCAGCAGTAAAAACACCGGCAGAGATTTTTCCTATGATATCATATGGACCGACACCTTCAGAGGACTTGCTGACGCTGTTTCAGGAATCCCCGCGGCGCCGGGAAAGATCTGCATAGTAACAGACAGCAATGTATCCCCGCTGTATCTTGACTCCGTGATTTCTGAACTGCGAACGCTGTTTCCCGGGATATATCATTACGTTATCCCTGCCGGAGAAGAAAACAAAAACATAGAAACGATCATCGGCATCTATGATTATCTGATCGCCAATAAGTTTGACAGGACAGATATGCTGGCCGCCCTTGGCGGAGGCGTTACAGGCGACATGACAGGTTTTGCCGCAGC
>DFHP01000047.1 GCA_002371335.1 Eubacterium sp. UBA3720 | reverse complement strand
GTCTTCCTTCCCGCAGGATGTATCGCCTTCCGGCTCAATCTATAAGCCCTTTTTCTTCTATACCCGGATCCTTTCGCCGTAGATCATCGCCTCGCACGGGATCCCGAACTCTTCCTCCACGACCGCGCAGAAAAACCGGGTATCGATCTGCTGCGATACCGGCGGAAACGCACTGTCATAGTGATCCAGATATACCCTTTTCGGCTTCAGTCTCCTGATAAACTGCCTTGCGTATACATCCCGGTCACTCCTGCCCTGAAACGGCAGGATCAGAACGTCCGCACCCGTAGGATATTTCACCTTCGGATCCAGATTCATGCTGCCCATGATCTGAAGCCGTCTGCCATGTTCCTCGCATTCATAAAAAACAGTTTCCCCCTTCTCTCTGAAGGAAAAATGCTTAAATATGATTTCGAGAGCATCCATCGGATGTCTCCACACGGCTCGGGAAAACATCGTTTTTGCCAACATAGGAAAATCAAAACGACAATGTCTGCTCTGATATACTGTAACATGCATATCGTCAAATTTAATTTTGCTCCCCGGCCGCACCGGATGAGTTCCGGAACGTTTAACTCCCCTCTTGATGATCTTTTTCAGCGGCGTCTTCGTTCCATAGATCCGGACGTCCCTGTCTTTATAAATATCGGCAATATCTTCGATATGATCAAAATGCCCATGTGTTATCAGCACTCTGTCTGCCTGTAAAAATCTCTGTTTCAGTTTGTCTTTCTTTATCGGATACTGCAGATATGGATCCACAGCGATCTTCTTCCCCTTATCAGTCTCCAGCATCAGACTGGCGGTCCTGTACCAGGTAACCCTCATTAATTTTTCTCCCCTTTATATTCAAGTCTCGCTCATATGTAACCTGCTTCCCCTATACATTACATATTTCGCAAAATCACTCCCGCACCATTGCTTTTAAAGTCTTTATGATTTCCTCCGTCGAAAAGCGTTTCGTATTCTCCCAGAACGCGTAGAAACCTCCCATTACCCAATACGTAAACCGCGTATTAAACTCCGCGTCATCCTGCAGATCGGGATTCATCTTTATCAGATAATCTTTCATCTCACGCTCAATGCTCAACGCCAGAATACCGTTCTGGCTTCCGCCAAAAAGAATATCTATCATACTTTTTTTTGCGTAAAACGACTGCACGAATTCATCCAGAAACTGAGCCTTGTCATGAAA
Source organism: Eubacterium sp. UBA3720 (assembly GCA_002371335.1). Lineage (GTDB taxonomy): Bacteria > Bacillota > Clostridia > Lachnospirales > Lachnospiraceae > DFHP01. Next base: position 3,563 of record DFHP01000047.1, on the reverse strand, counting down.
AAAAAGCTCCGGCCTTCCGATCCCTTCAAGGACATCCCGAATCACCTCTGACTGCATCTTTTCAGACAGATCGTAGATGTCTCTGTAATGCAGATAAAATGTCGACTTGCTTATCTCAGCCGCTGACGCCAGCTCTTTAACAGTGATCTTTCCAAGGTCCTTACGGGCACGTATCTGCAAAAACGCGTTTCTGATACTTTTCTGTGTTTTCTTCTCTCTAAGATCCATTCCAACTTCCTTCAATACCCCTGCCAGGCGGCTTCTTCACCGCCTTCGACAGGCAGCTTCTCGTCCGTCCCTGCCGGATCCGCTTTTTTTAATGTCCTTTCATCATTATGCCCGTCTTTACTTCAGATCTTCAAGGAGTCGTTTTCGATAGGACCGGGGAACCTCAAGCTTCCCGAATCCTGCGATGCGATCGGATGGGCAGGCTATGCAGCCCATCCGGGGCGATGCACACATCCCGCGGCAAAGCCGCTTCGATGTACGTTGGCCGTCGAACGGGCGAACATGCAGGCATGGCGCCCGCTCTCAGGCCTTATCGCGCAGAAAATAATAGACGATTTCCCCAAACCGTCAATTATTGTACTTTTTGGCTTCATTGATAATACCATATTTTGTCCCTTATTGATTATAATTATAAAAAAATAATATACGAGTGTCAATTTGGCCAATAACATTGCGAGAGAGGCGTAGAAAATGAATATTTATGAGTTTTATACAGGGCATGTGTTTAACGCATATGAGTGGCTTGGCGCGCATCCGGGTTTCGGCGCGACTATGTTTCGCGTGTACGCTCCCCAGGCCGACGGCGTATGTCTGCGGATCCACGACCGGGAGATTCCCATGAATAAAACCGCCGACAATAAATTTTATGAGCTCTTCCTGGAAGGCGCAAAGGAGGGCGACTGCTACGAATACAGGATCTATCACCACGGATGCCAGTACACTGACCACTGCGATCCTTATGGTTTTGGGATGGAACTGCGCCCCGCGCATCGCTCTATCATCAGGAATATGTATGATTACAACTTCCATGACGACGAATGGATGCGCCAGCGCTCCGATATGAAGGACAGACCCCTGAATATCTACGAAATGCATGCCGGCTCCTGGAAGAAAAAAGGTCCCGGAAAAGAAGACTGGTACACATACCGCGAGCTGGCAGAGCCGCTGGCGGAATACCTCAAAGACAATGGCTACAACTTCGTAGAATTCATGCCGTTGAACGAATATCCAAGCGACAACAGCTGGGGATACCAGAGTACGGGCTTTTTTGCCCCCACAAGCCGTTACGGCACCGTCAACGACCTGAAATACCTGATCGACCATCTGCACCGGAACGGCATCGGCGCAATACTCGATTTTGTCCCCGTACACTTTGCTTCCGACGCATACGGTCTGTCTCACTTCGACGGCTACTCACTTTACGAATACCCCGACAGCGACGTCAGCGTCAGCGAATGGGGCAGTCCGAACTTCCTGCACAACCGCGGCGAGGTAGCCAGCTTTCTTCAGTCCGCCGCGAACTACTGGCTGAAGGAATATCACTTTGACGGTCTGCGCATGGACGCCATCAGCCGCATCATCTACTGGATGGGCGACGAAAAACGCGGCGTCAACGGCCCGGCGCTTAATTTTGTCAAAACAATGAACAGCGGGCTGAAAAGCCTGAATCCCAGCATTTTCCTGGTAGCTGAAGACTCCACCAGCTTCCCGAACGTTACCACTCCGGTGGAATACGGCGGTCTTGGATATGATTACAAATGGGATATGGGATGGATGCATGACACTCTGGAATACTTCCAGAGCAGCCCCCTTTTCCGGGGCGGCGGATACCATAAACTCTCCTTCTCCATGATGTACTTTAATAACGAGCATTATCTCATGCCCCTCTCCCACGATGAGGTCGTTCACGGAAAAGCCACGATACTGCAGAAAATGAATGGCGAATATGATATGAAATGGCCTCAGGCCCGCGCCATGTATCTCTTCATGTACTCTCACCCGGGCAAAAAACTGAATTTCATGGGGAACGAGATCGGTCATTTCCGCGAGTGGGACGAGGACAAAGAGATGGACTGGGTCCTGATGCTTTATCCCAAACATACCGAGTTTAACAAATATATGAAGTCCCTCAACCACGTTTATCTGGAACATCCCGCGCTGTACCAGTGGGATTACGCGGATAAAGGCTTCAAATGGCTCGACTGCGTACAGAAGGATTCCTGCATATATACGATCCTGCGCTGCTGCATCAGCGAGAAACTGATTTCCGTATTTAATTTCAGCGGACAAAAACAATACTACGAGCTGGTTCTGTCCGATGAGGCCGGTCCGGTCAGCGATATCCGCATAATACTGAATACCGACTGGGAAATGTACGGCGGAAACACACCTCTGGAGAAAAAGGCCTGCTATCTGAAGGAAAATCAGGAATTTGCAGAAAAGATAACCGCAAAGCAAAAAAATACGGGACGGAAAGAACAGGGCGGCGCCGAAAATCAGAATGAGATAGAATTCCAGGCAGAGTATGGAAAGACGCTCGTGTGCGAACTCGAGCCATTCTCGGGACTGCTCCTGCAGTGCCTGGGCTAAAAAGCGGTTTGAAAGGTGCCTGAGAGGTGGATGGCACTGGCACGGCACAGCTCCCATCCCCTCTTGCTCCGTTTCCCTCGCTTCGCTCAGTCCAAAAGTCGCTGCGAGGGGATGGGAGCTGTGCCTGCGTAGTGTGAGTCGACGGTAGGAGGCGGCTTCGTAAGGTATCGGTGATTTTTGTGCGGGCCGACGATTGGTGATGATTCCGATAGGATCGGTGACATGAGTTTTCGATTGCACCAGTGATATGAGTTTTCGATTAGGCCAGTAACGTAGTAAGGCCCCGCGGCTAAACGCCGCGGGGCCTTACTCAGGTAATTACAAAAAAGATTATATGTTATGAAATGTTTTGGCTGTGTTTTGTTTTAGTCGAAGTCTACCCATACGGAGTTGTTGTTTCCTGACTCTACGCATTTTTCTACCCATTTTGTTCCCATGAGTCCTGCGTGTACGTCCGGATACCAGAAGTCGATCGTCTCGCCTTTTTCTGTTTTGTCGATGGCTTTTGCAAATTTTGTATAGATGTTGCTCCATGCTTCGAACAGGCCTTCCGGATGTCCGCCGCCGATTCTGTCGTCAGCTTTTGCTGATTCGTAGAGGTATCCGTTTCCTCTGGAAAGGAGCTGCGGGATTTGTCCCTGTACTTCATATTTCAGGAAGTTTGGATGCTCAGCGTCCCACTCGATGGATGCTTTTTCGCCTACGATACGGAAGTTGAATCCGAACTGTGCGCCGGCGTTGATTCCTGATGACCACAGGTATGCGATAGCGCCGTTATCGTATTCCATGATAGACATTGCGTTGTCTTCCAGAGCGCGGCCTTCTACGAAGGACTGTTTTGTACACATTACTCTCTTGATGTTCATGTCAGGGCACATTGCCTCGATGAGGTACAGCATATGTGTTCCTACATCACCCATGGAGAATGCCGGGCCTGCTTTTTTCGGATCTACACGCCAAGCCTG
>DFHP01000198.1 GCA_002371335.1 Eubacterium sp. UBA3720 | reverse complement strand
TTGCGGAAGTTGCGCGCGTAAGTGATATTATCCGAAACGGAATCCCCAAGTGCGTACACTGTGACCTGACGGTCCATACGCGCGAGGGCGATTGACTTCAGAAAGAACTCGGACGCCGAGGAGGCGGCATCACTCGAGGTGTAGACCGCCCGCATTTCCTGAATTTTCGCGATGACTTCGCCGGTCGCGTTTTTGTTGCAAATAAAGAGCACCTTTTTACCCTGACTGCACAGCTCATTTCCGAGATACAGGGTGTGATTATTCACGAACGGGAAAATGTTCAGATCGCCCCTTCGGAGCGTGAGAGCCCGAACCCGGTTAATGAGGCCCGCGCCGAAAGCGGCCATCGCGGCGCTTGCGGTGACATAGAGAGCGAGTATATGCGCCATGTAAAAGAAGAACTTGACAGGAAGTAAGCCAAAAAACGGCAGCTTTGACATGTCATCGAACCCATCTTTTCCGAGAAACATTCCGAAGACGGCAAAGAGTGTTTTGAGAATAGCCACGATTGTGCTTTCTTGCGGATGGGTCGCGTAGCCGTACCCGTAGAGGAAGAAGCCGAGGAAGTTAGCTGCTCCGCCCGCAATGATGAAAAATTTTTTTGTCGCCTGCGGCTTCAATAGCAGGTTGGCGATTAATACCATCATGATTGCGCATGCTGCGCATACCACTATGACTATTCTCATAGCGTCCTCCCTTACATCTGCAGAAATAATCTTTTATCCATTATATCAGAGCTGTGTATTCAGTTCAATTTAGGCTCATTCATAGAGCGCAATGTGCAAATCATGCCGTTGGTTCGCTCATATTTACCGTGTGTATAATAAATTATAGCATTATTTGTTTTATAAGAGGATACGAACGAAGAATTGACAGAAAATCTTTTTGCAGTTGGAATAAACCCCAAAAGCATGTAAAATAATGACAGAATTGTATGAAAGAGAGTCTGAAGGTAAGATCAAAGGAGCGGGTAACAGGGCATGAAGAAAATCGGAATCGGGTATGATAATTATAAAAAATTTATCGATCAGAATCTGTACTATGTTGATAAGACCCTTCTCGTCCGCGATGTTCTGGAGAAGGGCGGTGAAGCGACCCTGCTGACAAGGCCGAGGCGTTTTGGAAAGACTCTGGGACTGTCAATGCTACAGACTTTTTTTGAATTGGAGTATGACGGGGAAGGAAATGTAGTAGATAAGTCCAGGTATTTCGATGGCATGAAGATAATGGAGTGCGGGGAAGAGATTATTTCCAAAATGGGGAAGTACCCCGTCATCAAGCTGAGCCTTAAGGGGGCGAAGCAGCAGGATTTTTTCACTTCTTTTGCAAGTCTTCGTCATGAGATTATTCTGGAATACGAAAGACATCTGTATTTGAAAGATTCTGAGAAACTTGATGAACGGGAGAAAGCCCTGTTCCGAAAGCTCTGGTTAGGAGAAGAAGAGTGGGATGCGCGTACAAAGGTGTTCAGGAGCCAGAAGGAACGAGATGATGCTGTGCGTGAGGAAGTAGGAAAATACGCGCTTGCTTTGAAGGATCTTAGCGCTTTGTTGAAAAAGCATCATGGGGCAAATGCTATTATCCTGATAGATGAGTACGATGTCCCGCTTGAAAATGCATGGAAGTGCGGCTTTTATGACGAGATGGTCGGTTTTATCCGTCTGCTCTTTGAGTCTGCCCTGAAGACAAATGATTCTTTGGAGTTTTCAGTGATAACCGGCTGTCTGCGTATTAGTCGGGAGAGCATTTTTACAGGGATGAATAACCCGAATGTTATATCTGTCAGATCCGGCAGTTTTTCTGAAGCCTTCGGTTTTACGGAAAGTGAGACCATGCAGATGCTTTCAGACTATAACATGCTTGACAGGTTTGACGAAGTTCGGGAATGGTATGACGGATACCTTTTTGGAAATCAGGAAATCTATAACCCATGGAGTGTGACCAAGTATGTATATGCACAGCTGGACAGACCGGGATCTTTCCCTGAACCGTACTGGTCCAACACTTCATCCAACTCTATTGTAAAGAATCTTGTCCTTAGAGCAGACGAAAAGATCAGAGAGGAGCTCGATGTTCTGATTCAGGGAGGGACGATTGAGAAGCGCATTCATGAGGATATTACCTATGCGGATGTGTATGAGTCGGAAGATAACATATGGAACTTCCTGTTTTTTACAGGTTACATGAAGAAAGTTTCGGAGAGACGGGATGGACAAGATATCTATGTATCAATGTGTGTCCCTAATCTTGAAGTTAAAAGTATTTACAAGAACCAGATACGCCTGTGGTTCGACCGCTTTGTGGAGAGCGCCGACCGCAAAGAACTTTATGCGGCAATACTGGCAAAGAATGTGAACAGGATTGGAGATATCCTGACAGAACTGCTGGAGCGTTCAATAAGCACATTTGATTCTGAAGAGAGTTTCTACCATGGATATCTGCTTTCTATGCTCACAGGCTTCCCATCTTATGGAGCAAGATCAAATCGTGAAGAAGGGGATGGGCGACCAGAGGTCCTTCTATATCCGAGAAAACCCCTCGATCCTGCTTACATATTCGAGGTAAAGGTGCGCAAGAAGTATAATGAGATGCAGGACGGACTGGCGGAGGCATTTGAGCAGATTAAAATGCGCCGATATGAGGAAGGCATACTGGATGATGGGTATGCCGG
>DFHP01000103.1:425-2604 GCA_002371335.1 Eubacterium sp. UBA3720 | reverse complement strand
AATATACGGCCTCTGGCGCTTTTAGGGGAAGTGTGAAAGCTTCTTCCTGAGAGCGTCAGATTTTTTTGCGAGGAGATCATCAGCAGATTTTTGATCATTTTTTCTCTCCAGGACGAGGCGGGACCGGAAAGAAGCCCGCCGACCGTGACGAAAAGAATGCTGCAATCTTCATTTGCGACGACGTCTACCAGCATGACTTCGTGTGGAAGCAGGGCATAGGTTTCCGCGAAGAACTGACCGGTTCCGATATGGCTGAGGATCGTACGGTTTCCCCAGACATCGTTGCTTTCTACTGTGACGCTGCCCGAAAGGACCAGGCCCATTCTGTCCGTCAGACTGCCGGCATGCATGATGACGGTTCCTTTTTGGTAATTTTTTTCATGTGAATTCAGGGCAGCCAGACAGTTACGTATCTCGTCGGCAGACATTCCCCTGAACAGAATCGTTTTGCTAAGGTCATCCTTGTACATATTTATCTCCGAAAAATGAATAAAAAATAATAAAAACTTCCCACATGGCTTATCTTTAACAGTCTGATCATGAAAATAACATCGTTAGGGCGCTCCCGCTTATGTCTTGCAGGCAGCGGTACTAATGAATTTTCGGCGTTTACACTTGAAAATTCAAAGTGCCGGCCGCAATCCAAAACCTTTCCGATGTTATTATTCATGATGACGACTGACCCTTCATTATGAAGTGGGAAGTTTTAATGAATAAAAAGATGAATAACGTGGTTTGAACCACATACCTGATGGCACAAGTATACTATACTGGTTTCATCAAGACAAGAAGGAGGAAGTACAGATGGTCAGACAGATCATTCATATAGATGAGGAAAAGTGCAACGGATGCGGTATTTGTGCCGGCGCCTGTCATGAAGGCGCTATCGATATCATTGACGGCAAGGCAAAACTTGTGCGGGAGAATTTCTGCGACGGATTCGGGGATTGTCTGCCGAACTGCCCGACAGGAGCGATCACATTTGAGGAACGGGAAGCGCCTGCCTATGATGAAGCGGCAGTGAAGGAAAGCCAGAGAAGAAAAACAGAAAAAAATAATTTAAAAGAGAGGGAGCAAAGCATGATCAGGGAAGCGGAACAGAATGAAATAGGAAATAAAAATGAACGTACAGCCGGAAACTTGCCTCATGCTGCAGGTCATGGATGTCCCGGATCCAGGTTCATGCAGTTTGATCACAGCAGCGGTGAACAGGAAGAAAGTAAACAGACCTCTGCTATGTATGCAAAGCCCGTATCCAGGCTCAATCAATGGCCTTGTCAGATCAAGCTTCTTCCCACGCGGGCGCCGTTTTACGACGGGGCAAAGCTTCTGATCGCGGCTGACTGTACCGCGTATGCTTACGCCGGCATGCACGAGGAGTTCATGAAGGGCAGGATAACGCTGATCGGGTGTCCGAAACTGGATGATATCGATTATTCAGAGAAGCTGACAGAGATCATTCGTGACAATGATATCCGGAGCGTGACGATCGTCCGCATGGAAGTACCATGTTGCGGCGGCCTGCAGAGAGCTGCGGAAAATGCTCTTCGCAGCAGTGGAAAGTTTATTCCGTGGCAGGTAGTTACCATCTCGCGGGACGGCAGGATCCTGGATTAATGTGTTGACGTGACGTCAGAACGGGAATATAATTACTGTTGACATCAAGTCAGAATAGACAGGCATTTTTAATTACCTGTTGGTCGTGAATAAGCGGAGGTGACAGATTGAAATGAGTAAAAAAATAGTACAGACAGCAGGAAGGGATCAGCTTGGCGAATTCGCGCCAATGTTTGCGCATCTCAATGATGATGTGTTGTTCGGCGAAGTGTGGAATGAAGAAGCAATCAGCGTTAAAACGAAATGTATCATCACAGTTGTATCGTTGATGGCGTCCGGTATAACAGATTCTTCCCTGACATATCATCTGCAGAATGCGAAAGCGCACGGCGTGACAAAAGAAGAGATTGCTGCGATCATTACGCATGCAACTATGTATGTGGGATGGCCGAAGGGCTGGGCCGTGTTCCGTCTGGCAAAAGAAGTATGGAACGAAGAGGTTCCGGAGCTGACGGATAAGGATAGATATCAGAACACGATCTGCTTTCCTGTAGGCGAACCAAACCCGTACGGAGAGTTTTTCGTCGGACAGAGCTACCTGGCACCGGTATCCACCGAGCAG
>DFHP01000103.1:0-329 GCA_002371335.1 Eubacterium sp. UBA3720 | reverse complement strand
TGCCGCAACAACTGGCATATTCATCATGCAAAAAACGGCGGCGGCCAGATGCTGATCTGTATCGGAGGAAGAGGTTATTATCAGGAATGGGGTAAAGCTGCTGTGGAGATGACGCCCGGAACGGTGATCAATATTCCCGCGGAAGTCAAACACTGGCACGGAGCTGCACCGAACGAGTGGTTCTCACACCTTGCGATCGAGGTGGCCGGTGAAGAAACTTCAAATGAGTGGCTGGAAGCCGTTTCAGATGAAGATTACGGAAAATTGTTATCTTAGTGTGAGAATACTCCCGCTTCTTAAACGCGGGTTTATGACAGGCTCGTCTCAGT
>DFHP01000136.1:8297-13496 GCA_002371335.1 Eubacterium sp. UBA3720 | reverse complement strand
ATTTTTATAATCCGGCCCCTCTCTAACAATACTCATTTCCAACCGATCCTGACCTCATTTCCCGAATGAACCTCAATACTCTCCATATATTCATCCAGAAGTTCCTCCGTCAGCTTCGTAACTGCAAAACTCTCATACATCTTCATCCGGTTCAGATCCCTGACCTTGTCATCCTCTTGGCCAGCTGGATCATCTTATCCTCCAGCGTTTCCTCTGGTGTTCTGGAATACGTAACCTGCAGGATGTATTCCCCGACATTCTCCGCATAAGGATTCTTCGTCTTCTCCAAAAACTCCCTCATGCGCTGATGGGCATCAGGATTTCTCCCAATGCCCATAAGCTGTTTTTACAATTCGTTATTCAGTTTACAAGGCTTATTTTTTCTTCATCAGATCCGCACCTGCGTTCCACGCCTGACCAACCTTTGCACCAGTTGCATAGTACCCATTCTGGAACTGATCAAACATCAAAGCATGTAGCTTCTCCGGATCAACCTTGCCGTTCTCTGAGAGAACAGTTTCTTCTGCCTTCACATTCACAATCTTGCCAACAATGCCATCCACATAATCGCTGTGCAGGAATTCCAGAAGCTCGCATTCCATAACGACCGGGAACTCTTCAATGATCGGAGCGTGAACCTTATCGCTCTTCACTGCGTGATAGCCCGTTCTCTCAAACTTATCGTTGATCTTATTACCTGATGCAATGCCAAAGAAATCCGCAACGTCCATATGTGCTTCATCAGCAAGGGCAACCGTAAATGCCTTGCTCTCTTTGATGTTCAGCCATGTTCTCTTTCCTTCTCCGATAAAGAGGATGATCTTATCCTCATCGCAGATCTGTCCCCATGCCACATTCATCACATTGACTTTTTCATTTTCATCGTATGCCGCGACCATCAGTACGGGCATCGGATAAACAGCTTGTACTAATCCTAAATCTTTTTTCATTGTAGAATCTCTCCTTTCTTTATAATTCTTCGACAAAATCTTCAATCGGTCTGTACACGTCATGCCAAGGCGCATATGGGACGCAGTCCTCTGTGGCATAACCGACCGGAAGCAGGCAGATCGGCAACATCCGGCTTTACCTGATAGACACGAATGCCTTTATTGGGCAGATGAGAAGCGTTATAGCCGGCTTTCACTGTCAGCTCGTATACTTCGGCTCACACTCCACAGACTATGAAGGAACAGAGCCGTTTCATGAGAAAATACGATACGGCCGTCAGTGAGGGAAAGTAATGTTCAGTCAGATTCTGCCGTGATAATGTAAACCGGATTCTGTCCCATCATCAGATGATATTCTCCCACTTCTTTCGCGCGGGAAACACTGACGCAGGATATTCCCGTGATATGAAACCCTTCTTCCTTCAATGCCTGCATCGCCAGGCCGATCGTTTCGATCGTAACGGCGTTAATGACCAGACGTACATTCGGATTCTTTTCTTTAAGATCCCGGACGATATCAGGAAGATTCCCCCCGCTGCCACCGATGAAAACAGCATCCGGCGCGGGAAGATCCGCCATGGCGCAAGGCGCTTCTCCGGGAACGATCACCACATTATCGCATTTACATTTCCCTTTGTTTTCTTCGATCAGTGAAAGCGCGGTTTCATTTTTTTCGATTGCATAGACCATTCCGTCGATAGCGGCCGAAGCCATTTCCATAGTCACGGAACCCGAGCCCGCTCCCACATCATATATGATATCATCTTTGGAAATATCCAGCTTTGCCACGGAAATGGTTCTGATCTCTTCTTTTGTCATAGGGACCTTGTCCCTGACGAAGAACTCATCCGGGATTCTGGTGCCGGTCCTGTGATCGGCAGCTGCATTGATGATCAATACGACCGCCAGAGGATCATTTTCATATTCCGCAAAATCCGCCGGCCTGCCCAGAAGGATCTTTTCCTCCGGGTAGCCAAGCCGCTCTCCCAGAAAGATCAGCAGATCATTCATCCCATACCGGAGGAATTTCTTCGATATCCCGGATATATGCTCCTTCCTGCCCAGGATACAGAACACCTTCTCATTTTTCAGGACATGACCGATCAGGTTGCAGGTCCTGCCGTGTAAGCTGCATATATCCACGTCCTCCCAGGACGACGCCTGCAGGGAAACTGTCATTTTTCTATCGAATACATCATCATTTTCTGCCGCGGCGCCCCTGCCGTGTAATGACGCTGATATGTTCTCCCATCTACCTTCACCGATGCGCCCTGTGAAATAAGATAAAGATGACAGCCCGGGATAGATATTTACCTTTATTCCTGTCCTGTGAAATCTCTCCAGCAGTTTTTTTGCCCCGCTGAAAAAACCGGTATCGCCGGACATAACGATTACAATATTTACGTATTCATCATGCCGATGAATATGTTCAGCGATCTCACCGGGGCGGTACTCATACAATATCTTCTGGCCCGGAAATGCTGCGGCATCCGCAATTCTTTCTGCCCCGATAATGATATCCGCGTTTCTGCAGATCTCTCTTCCCTGCACAGTCATACCTGAAGTTTCCCCGGACATACCTGTGCCAACGATCGATATTGTCCGTAATATCTGATCGTTTGCTTTGGCAGCGTCTCCGGCGGCATTACAGACAGGCCAGAGTTCGTTTTCCGCATTCCCTTCGCTGCTTATCCGGTCATTTCCATATCTGTTTTTTAGATACTCCATACATTCCCGGGGTGAAAGACCATCTTCCTCCTCTGGGCGGGATATCACGATCATCCGGCATCCGCAGGCAAGCGCAGCGGCTTCCTTTTCCGGATATCCTCCCGCAGCGCCCGCATCCTTCGTGACCAGATATCGTATATCATACTCCTTCAGTGTGGCTATATTCATTTCCTTTGAGAAAGGACCCTGCATACATATGAGATGCCTGCCTCTGAACCCCATCTCCTCGCATGCTTCGACGACCTTTCCCAGGGACAGTACGCGCGCATAGATCCTTTCCCGGTAATGATCGACCGCCTGAAAAGCTTTCAGTTCCTTGCTTCCGGTTGTGACCAGAATGTTTCCTTCCGTGTGATTCAGATATTCCGCCGCATCGGCGGGACTGTCAAAATACACTGCGTTCGCATCCGAAGGATTGCCTATTTCTCTTGTGATCCGGATATACTCTCTGCCCGTGTTCTCACAGGCCTTCTTCAGGTTTGACGTGACATCAGAGGCATAAGGGTGCGTGGCGTCCAGAACGACTGCTTCTTTTTCCTTCAGAAACAATGCTTCCATTTGTTCTCTGTCTAGCCGTCCCTCTCTGACGCTCAGAGTCTCTCCTTTCCGGATCAGACTTCCCCCGTATTCGGTCGCCGTAAACACACATGCACGGACAGGCAGCTCTCTCAGATATTCGGCGATCATTCTGCCCTCAGATGTTCCCGCAAACAATAATACATCAAACATTTTTATATCCTCTCGGCGTTACCATTGCATTGCCGATCTTCATAGTGCTGCTGTTTCCGATAAAGCATGTGGTAAACATATCGGTATGCGCCTCACGCAGCTCTGCGAGCGTCATGATCCTGCTTTCCTGTCCCGGCCGGCCGATATTACGCACAAGACCGCAAACGGTATCCTGTGCTTTTATCCGCAGCAGTATATCGCATGCTTTTTTCAGATGATCTTTTCTCCCCTTGCTGGAAGGATTATAAATACAGATGACAAAATCGGCCTCTGCTGACGCCAGAAGTCTTTTTTCGATCAGTTCCCATGATGTCAGTCTGTCACTAAGACTGATAACGGAAAAATCATGGATAAGTGGCGCTCCAAGGACTGCGGCCCCGCTTAAGAGCGCCGTAACGCCGGGAACCACTTCGATCTCTACCTCAGGATACTTCGGAGAAAGCTCATACAGCAGACCCGCCATGCCATAAACGCCGGGGTCTCCGCTGCAGACAAACCCGATCCGCTGATCCTTCATCGCTTCTTCAAAAGCCATGTTACAGCGCTCGGCTTCTCTGGTCATCGGCGTAGACATATATTTCTTTCCTTTAAGGTATTCCTGTACGATCTCAATATATTTTGTATAACCGATGATCACGCTGCATTCACCGAGGATCTCCTGCGCCTCAACGGTCATTTTCTTCTGATCTCCGGGACCGATCCCGACTACATATATTTTTTTCAAAATACCACTCTCCAATCCGACGACGCCGCCGCGATGGTCACTCCGTTTTTCCCCTTCTTTCGGGCAATTAGCTTTCCGCCCGACTTCAATACTGCCGCCCGTTCACATACGTTATCCACCCCGGTTATCCTTCTGACAAAATCCGATCCGCTGAAATCACCCTTTACCAGGTTTAATTCCTCTGCGGAATATGTCGTAAGATGAATCTTATGATTTTTGCAGAATTCAAGGATCCCTGCCTCATCTTTTTTCAGATCAATAGTAGCCGCAGATGTTACGGCCTGCGTAAATAATCCATTTTCTGAAAAATAATCATGAAACACATCCTCGATGGCCTCCGCAGGCGTATTCTTTTTACATCCGATTCCTATGGTTATGACAGGAGGTACGAGCCATAGAGTCTTTCTGAAATAGTCTCTGCCCCTGTCCACTCCTATGACAAACCCCAGTTCACCCCGGGAGATTCCGTTCGCGGACAGCTCTTCTTCCGTTTCATCCGCCCGGGATCCTGTCGGTGCATTATCGAACATATACGAATGATCCATTAACGGAACAAGCCCCTCAGGCAGTTTTCCGGATACCGGATATGACGTATAGAATCCCACGTTCTTTCCTGAAAGAAGCTTCGCGGATATTTCTTTTGCATACTGTCTGCATGAATCCCCTGCCATAACAAGGCCATGCTCAGCCGCATAGGCGTCTATGGCAAAAATTCCGTTAAGATCAGTAGCTGTGGTGATTACGGGTATGCTGCCAGTCCCTTTCGAAATATCCTCCGCAAGCCTGTTCGCTCCCCCGAAATGTCCCGAAAGCAGGGATATACAGAATTTTCCCTTCTCATCGATCACCAGCACCGCCGGATCCGTATATTTGCTCCTGATAAAAGGGGCTATGCTCCTTACGGCAATTCCCGCGGACGAGACAAAAATGATCACATCAGCCTCGGAAAAATACTTTTCCGTCCATTCATTCAAAGATTCTTTTGCCTCACGGACGTTCATGGCAGAAACACTTTCTTTCATGGAACTATCTTTCATAGAACTTTCTTTCATGACATTCTCTTTCATG
>DFHP01000136.1:0-8233 GCA_002371335.1 Eubacterium sp. UBA3720 | reverse complement strand
CTTTCATGACATTCTCTTTCATGAAGTTCCCTTTTCCAAACCACATCAGCCCGGCGTTTTTATATTTTTCTCCGGATCTGAAAAAAGCGTCCAGAGTGCTCATCAGGCGAAAGCCGTTTTCCGTAAAACATATTCCTGCAATTTTCATACTGTTTTCAGCTATCCTCCGGCGTAACTGCCCTGCGGTATCCGGTAGTAAAATTCGGATCATATAATCTGGAACGTGCCGGACTGGTACGTTTTACCACGTCGCCGACTATGATAAGGGCCGTCTTATTAATTCCTGCTTTTGCAGCCTGCTCTGCCAGTGTACCCACGGTACAGATAACTATCTTTTCATCCGGCCAGGTTGCTTTGTAAACAATGGCCGCGGGAGTATCCTTCTTATATCCTCCCTCCAGAAGGCTTTCCGACAGCTTCTCTGCCATGCCCGCGCTGAGGAACAGCACCATCGTAGCCTGATGCGCCGCAAAAGACCGGACCGATTCTCTCTCCGGGACAGGGGTTCTTCCTTCCATTCTGGTCAGGATCACGCTCTGGGAGACCTCCGGAAGCGTATACTCCAGGTTCAGCGCGGCAGACGCTCCGCAAAAAGAGCTTACACCCGGACAGTAATCATACTCCACGCCCATATTATCGAGAATATCCATCTGTTCCCTGATGGCGCCGTATATTCCGGGGTCTCCCGTATGAAGGCGAACAGTAATAAGTTCCGAATCTTCAGCCTCCCGCATAACTTCCGTCACCTCTTCCAGAGTCATTCTTGAAGAATCATAGATCCTGCATTCTTTTTTCGCCTCATCCAAAAGCGCGGGATTTACAAGCGAACCGGCATAGATGATCACATCCGCCTCGCAGATCAGTCTGTGTCCTCTTAAAGTAATCAGGTCCGGACTTCCCGGACCCGCTCCTACGAAATGTACCATGTTTGATCCTGCTCCTTCTTTCTCCCCTTCATGACAGTTACTTTGTTTGATCTCATCAGGGCAGTTTCTGCCTCTTCAGACGCTCAGCCATCATGGCCGCGTTTTCAGATTCAGCCAGTTTACCGAATTTCCCTGAAAAAAGAATGACCCCGGTCTCAAATGAGTTTCCGCATTTGCGTGCGAGATAATACATGATCTTATCAACGACGATCTCCATAGTTCTTTCAAACAGCTCCTGGCCGCCGTTCTTCAATATCGCCAGAGCGTCCTCTGTCGTATTAGAATTCAGTATTTCACGTACTGTGTCTATTCCGGCTCCGGCTCTTACCGCACACGACGCCAGTATTTCCATTCTGGCGTCTGCCTCTCCCGAATGCGTATTCATGATGCCCCCGGCGACTTTGATAAACTTCCCTATATGCGCGGCAAAAAGTATGCTTTCAACTTCCAGCTCCTCCGCCATCTCCAGAACTTCGCCCACATAATTGCTGCATTGCATGAAAAAACGCATATCATAGATACCCAGGACTTTAGCGAATTCTTCCCCGTAATTTCCCGGAGAGATCAGAAGGTGTGTTCCCCCCTGCCTGCAGAGAGAGTTCATCTCCACGCGCATGGAATCTATCATGGCTTTCCTGCTCATCGGTCTGACGATCCCGCTTGTGCCCAGTATCGAAATACCCCCGATGATGCCCAGATTTCCGTTAAAAGTCTTTTCCGCTATCCTCTCGCCGTCCGGAACGGAAATGACCACACTTACTCCTCCCCGGTATCCGGCCTTCCCGCAGACATCCAGAACGGCTTCCCGGATCATTTTCCGCGGTACACTGTTAATAGCTGCCTGTCCAGGTTCCTGATCAAGCCCCGGCCTTGTGACCCGGCCTACTCCGTTCCCGCCGTCGATCACCACATACGCATCTTCGGAGTCCTTCTTCTCTATTCTTCCGACTTCAGCACATATCAGAGCACCGCTGGTATGATCCACATCGTCCCCGCCATCCTTATAAATGCCGCAAAGGACCTTCCTGACAGATCCGTCAGGATATCTGGTGACTTTCTTTTCCGAGATCTCAAGGTGCAATTGAACGTTCGCCGGCGTCAGAAGTTCAACAGTCTCTATCTGTTTCCCTTCAAAAAGCATGATTGCAGCGGCCTTTGCCGCAGCCGCCGCACATGATCCCGTGGTATATCCAAACCGAAGCTTTCTGTGATTCACAAACGTATACATATCCTCCAGAGAAACAGCAGGCTCTGCTGTGTTTTCCCCATCGGAACAAGGCTCGGAATCCTTCTCAGTTCTGGTGTTTTCAAGTTTCAAGGTATCCTCACCTCCGCATTTATGATACTTAACCAAACCTTCCCGCATACTATTTCCAAACAGGCTGACCATAAAAAAATATGATTCCTTAAAAAGCCGGCATATGCTTTCCCGGCCATTTCACAGTACGATATGCTCATCCACTACCATGTCACGCTCCCCTGCCAGGAACGCCTCAGGCGTAAAGCGAATAACATACCCTTCCCCGTTTTTCACCTGCCAGTCGTAATATCCCTTTTTCGGGATCCCGTATCTGGAGAGAATGCTCATGATCGTGCCTCCGTGCACCACCATGGCGATATTCTGATAGCCGTTGGTCAGTGCGTCCGTGCAGATCCTTTCCATGCCTTTTCTGATCCGGGCGTGAAAACTGCTGAGAGATTCTCCCTCCGGAAACGTCGTCGTTCCTCCGCTTTCTATCCATTCCTGATAAGCAGGCTCCCCGGACAGCTCTTTGTAGGTCCTGTATTCAAATGTTCCGAAATCTATTTCACGAAATTCCGGAACAATATTCTTCTTATAACTTGGATAAAGAATATCCGCCGTCTCTACGCATCTTAACATCGGGCTCGTATATAACCGGTCGATAAATCCCATCTGATGTGCCGAAAACTTTTCCTTCTCACTTTCCAGGATTCCTTCGTCCGTTTTTCCTACATACCGCCCCTGAAGATTTCCGGCAGTCTTTCCATGTCTTATCATTGTCAGTTTAATCATCCTTGATCTTCACCCCTATTCCACAGATAACTCTGTATACAGCCGCTGCCTCTGCCGCCAGGACCGTGCAGATCCTGCCGTGCGTCTCCCTGAACTTACGGTCAGCTTTGTCAACAGGTACGATTCCGCATCCCAGTTCATCCGTTATGATACAGATCCCCGGGTTACGTTTCATCAGCTCATGAGGAAGGCCGTCGAGGCTCCTGCCTTCAGCCATACACCGCCTGATCAGTTCATGAAAATGATTAATACCCTTACAGGAAAAAATCTCTACGTACCGGCAGTGTCCGCCATCTATCCATCCGTCGCTTATTCCCAGCTCATTGCGCGCAAATTCATATTTCCCCTGATATGCGCCGCCTGTTATTAAGATCATACTCGTTCCCCTTTATATTATTCGAAATAACTATAACTTCCCACATGTCATTTATGAATTCAAAGTGCCGGCAGCACAGCTGCCTTCCTTCGCGCTGCGTCTCAGCCCCTTATCAGCAGCACTATAACAATGTGAAGCATTAATTCGCTGACAGAAATAAAAAAGCCCGCCAGATCTCCTGATATTCCCCCGAAATTATCCATCGCCATTTTTCTGAAAAGAAAATACCAGGCTGCTTCAGGCGCAATGACCGCAAGCATTATCGGCTGTACAGACCACAGCGCCGCACCTGTCAGAATAAGCCAGATACAATTTACGGACAGCAGCGTCTTTTTTCCTGCTCTCTGATAAAACGCCGCAACCGTTCCCTCCGGATTTGCGGCAGGCATGCTCAATATACCAAACAGCACCATTATCCTGGACAAAACAAAAACCATACAGAATGCCGGCAGACTTTCAGCTGTGATTTCTGAAGCCGCGCCCGCATACAGGACAAAATAAACAGCCGCCCATATAACGGCAAAAGCTCCCAGGTGAGGATCTTTCAATATCCGCAGCCTTTCTTCCCTGCTTTTCCAGGACGAAAAAGCGTCCGCGGTATCCAGAAATCCATCCATATGGATGCCTCCGCTGACCATTACCGGTATACAGACATATACCGCAGCTTTAAATACGGTTCCAAGTCCCAGCATTCCTGCCAGAACGAACCATAAAAACCCGGCCAGACCGATCAGGACCCCTGTCAGAGGAAAAAAGCAGAACATATATCTCAGATTATCATCCTCCCAGCTGCAGAACGGCATCGGGATGCATGTATACATTGCAAAACAGGTCAGAAACCCATTCACGATCCTTTTTATAAATTTCATACTCTCTTCATCATATCCTTTACTGTGACCGGAATACCATAAACCAATTCCGTTACTCTGCCGGCCTTTCCGGCCATATACTGATTGATCAGTCCCATATATTCCTGATAAAGTACTGCGGAATCCTGATACCTGATCCCATCTGAAAAGATCTCATTAGTAACGATCACAAGGTTTCCGGCTATACCCATCAGATGATCCACGCCGTCCCTGACCGCTTCAAATGCATGTATTCCGGCCCCGTCCTGCATAAACATCTCATTAGCCATCAGGTTTCCCATATCCTCCAGCAGTACATTGCACCCTGCAGGCAGCTGCAGACCGGAAAGCCCGGTGAAGCATTCAACAGTCCTGAAGTTCTTGTTTCTACGCATTTTTCTGTGTCTGTCAATGCGGGACATGCTTTCCGGATCCGAAGCATTCATCGTAGCTATATAGATCCTCGGCCCGTCTTTAAATTCAGCGATCCTCTCTTCCGCATACAGCGATTTTCCGCTGCCGGATCCACCCGTGACCAGATGAAACATAACTTCCTCCACTGACTGATCCTAAGTTTAACCCGGATCCATTTAAAAATTTTCCGCCTATAGGCGGGGGACTCCTCATCTGAGTTGAACTGAATCCCGGAATCCCTGATCAGTTTTCATACTCGGTATATGCCTCGATATTTACATCTTCAAAGCAAGGCATACCCGCATAGACTGCCCACGCCATTTCCAGCACAGGCAGAAACATTACCGCTCCGGCACCTTCACCCGGAAACATCCCGCAGTGCAGCGCCGCATTTTTATGTATTTCCTGAAGTATCATTTCCGATGCCGGCTCCTTTGAAAGATGCGACGCCAGAATGTAACCTTCCGCCTCCGGACAAATCCTTACCGCGCACAGTGCGGCAGCCGACGAAACAAATCCGTCGATCACCACGGTGATCCCCTGCGAAGCGGCGCCGAGGATCAGCCCTGTCATTCCCGCGATATCAAATCCCCCGACTTTTGCCAGTACATCTATAGCGTCTGAAGGATCAGGACTGTTTACACGAACCGCATCCTCTATGACACGTATCTTGTTTTCCAGCTTCTTCCGGTCAAGCCCAGCTCCTCTGCCTGTTACTTCAGAAGGCTCTTTCCCCAGAAACACTGAAGTCATTGCGCTGGCCGCCGTCGTATTTCCTATGCCCATTTCACCCACGGCAAAAATATCCGCGTCAGAGTATTCCTTTGCGACGCAAATACCGCATTCAAGGGCTTCCTCCGCCTGGCGGGCGGTCATAGCCGGACCCTTGCGCATATTGCGCGTCCCGCAGGCCGTTTTTCTTCTGATAAACCTTGTGCAGCGGTCGTTTTCCGTTTTTATACCACTTCTTTCGGATATCTCTTCCGTGTAAGCCTTCCCGCTACCCTCCAGCATGCCAACATCAACTACCACATGCTCTGTACCTGTCCTGCGGCAAACGATAGAGGCTGTCGATTCGCCTTTCAGGAAGTTATCCGCGACCTTTGCGGTAACACTGCTGTCAGTCTGAGAAACGCCTTCCTCCACCACGCCGTGATCAGCGCAGAATGTGACCAGTACCTTTTTTTTCAGGCGGATATTCAAAGTCCGCTGTATGCCTGCCATCTGAATGATCATGCTTTCCAGGTCTCCCAGGCTGTGCAGCGGTTTTGCCAGAGAATTCCAATGCTTTCCGGCGTATTTCATCACTGCTCCATCCAAAGGAACGATATTTTGTATTGTTTCCCTTAATATGCTGCTTTTATACATTTGTCTTTTTCATAAAGAAATAACTGCCGCATGATACAATAAGAATGTCTTCTTTAAAATGTATGCTGCGGCAGTTACATTTTCTGTTTATTTTTCTATTTTCAGGATTTGAAGGATGGTTTTTTCCATGTCCTGAATATCTGCTGTTATATTATGACGGACAGGCGCCTCCTTTATCTCCTCGATCGCTTCCGGCGTTTTCACTCCGGAAACCTTCTCAAGCGCATCGAACTGCTCCATATCTGTCAGCTCATCATATTTCTCCGCATCGATGGCATGAAGCACGCTTCTGGCAAATTTATAAGGGCTGGCTGTCGACGCGATCACCGTGACCGTATCATCTCCGGTCTCCTCACGATACATTTCATATACCGCGCCTGCGACTGCAGTATGCGGATCCAGTACATAGCCTGTGTTATCATACATCGAAGCTATCTCATAGGAAACAGCCGCCTCGTCAGCATAGTTTCCGTAGAAATCCTCAAGCTCTTCTGCCATATCATCCGTGATGGTGTACTGACCGTTTCCTGAAAGAGCTGCCATCAGATCCTTCGTTTTTGCTGCGTCATTTCCGGCTATCTTATAGATCAGACGCTCCAGATTGCTGGATACTAAAATATCCATAGAAGGAGAAGAAGTCACGAAGAAATCTCTGTTTCTGTCATATGTTCCCGTCCGGAAGAAGTCTGTCAGTACTTTATTTTCATTGGATGCACAGATCAGTCTGGCAAACGGGAATCCCATCTGTTTTGCGTAATATGCTGCCAGGATGTTTCCAAAATTACCCGTAGGAACAACTATATTGATCGGATCTCCCGCGTTGATCCCGCCGTTTGCGATCAGCTGCGCATATGCGTAAACATAGTATGCTATCTGCGGCACCAGACGACCGATGTTGATAGAGTTTGCCGAGCTGAAACGGTAACCCTTTTTCTGAAGAAGAGCCGCTGTGTTTTTGTCCCCGAATATATTCTTTACGCCGGTCTGCGCATCGTCAAAATTACCGCGGATTGCAACCACATGTGTGTTCTCTCCCTTCTGCGTCACCATCTGCCTTTCCTGTACCGGACTGACCCCGTCCTTCGGATAAAAGACAATGATCTCGGTACCCGGGACATCTGCGAAACCAGCCATGGCGGCCTTTCCTGTGTCTCCGGAGGTGGCTGTCAGAATAACTATTTTTTCATCGACGTTATTCTTCTTTGCCGCAGTCGTCATGAGGTATGGCAGTATAGAGAGCGCCATGTCCTTAAAAGCGATCGTTCTGCCGTGAAACAGTTCCAGAAAATAGGCGTCATCCTCTTTTTTCAAAGCCGCGATCTCAGGAATATCAAACTTTTCATCGTATGCACTGTCGATACAGTATTTCAGTTCCTCTTCTGTATAATCAGTCAGAAAACGGCTCATCACCTCAAAGGCGATCCTGCGATAATCCATTTTTGCAAGCTCTTCAAAGGAAACCTCCATTTTCGGCATTTCCTGCGGCACGTAAAGACCGCCGTCCGCCGCAAGACCGTTCAGAACGGCACGGGATGCAGTAACGCCGCTTTCTCCACCTCTGGTGCTTGTATATCTGATATCCATAGAATCCTCCTACTTATTCAAACTTTTAATAACGTGGTGATTATAACATATAAAATGGCCTGTGAAAAGGATTGGATAGAGCAAAACAGACTGCCGGATAAGGCAGTCTGTTCTGTGATCTTTTCCGCGCGGCATCATGCAGGATCTGCATGAAACCCTATATTATGCGTTGTTGATAGCCGTTACAAGAGCATCTATGGACGCGCGGATGATATCTGAATCTTCCGCCGCTCCCCAGGAAATATGTCCGTCGGGATGCGTAAGACCTACATAAGCGATAGCCTTTGATTTGGAACTCATCTCCAGCGCATGCTCCTGATATGTGGTGAGCTGGTAATCCAGACCATACTGCTGTTTAAGCGCGTTTGAAACGGCGTCAAGACGGCCGTTTCCTACAGCATATGTCTTCACCCACTCATTGTCTTTATATTTGGAATTTACCTCAGCCTCGATCTGGCCCTCCTCAAGCTGTCTGAAGTGAACGCCGTGGATCTGATACGGAGCCTCGATATACTCGAACGTCTCCTTGAACAGGCTTAAGATCTCATCCGGTTTAAGTTCTTTATGCAGATGATCGGAAAGATCCTTCGCTGCGTATCCCATGGTCTCTCTCATCTTAGGCGGCATGTTTATTCCGTAGAATTTCTCCAGCACATATCCTACGCCGCCCTTTCCGGACTGG
>DFHP01000153.1 GCA_002371335.1 Eubacterium sp. UBA3720 | reverse complement strand
GGCTAAGCCGGTGGTCCTGACTCGCTGCTATTATTTATTTGTCTTTCTGACTGATGATGTAATTCGTAAATATCTGTTCACGCGACCTGTTCCAGATGATATACAGAATGTTTTCTCCGTACATCAGAGTCACATCCTGGTCGATCGAAGAAGTCTCTTCCGTCAGATGAAGCGTAAGGAAATCTTCGCTTAAGCTGTACCTGCCGTTTCCCTTATCACCGTCGTTGTATGTGATATATGTGTTATCCTCATAGAACTCGATATATTCATTTTCATTACCTTCAAAATACCATTTGCCAAGGATCGTAGTCTCATCGATCACGGCCGGCGGTTCCCCTATGTCCTCCTGACTGAAGGTTGTTTTCTGACATCCTGCGAATGCAGGGAACGTGATCAGTATCATAAGTGCAAGCAAAATTTTAACACAGTTCTTTTTCAGCATATTCAATCGATTCCTCACATACGATTTTGAATCCCGCGCTTCCGGAGAGATCCGGTTTCCGGCTTCAGCAAAAACGAAAGTTTTTCGGTCTGAAATTCATCAGGCAGCGAGTCCCAACGGAGAAAATATAATATAGAAAACAGCTGCGACCAGAAGACCTGCAATAGTAACCGGCCAGCGATATTTCCATGGCGTAAGATCTACAGCACCCACATCTTTGATCTGATATTCTTCGCTCGGACATACCTTTGAAAGAATAAACATGATGATCAGATATGCCGGGAAAAGAACAGCCATTGCGTAAAGATAATGAATCTCCTCGGTTATTCCCGGATAACACGGTTTTATGATCAGGAATGCTCCGTAAACTATAAAGTGAACCGCTGTGATCAGATACGGAGTGAATTTCGGCGCACGGCGGAACCACATTACACCCAGTACAGTACAGAGTACTGGCAGTGACAGGAAGTTTGCCAGTGAGTTCAGGAAAGTCGTGATACCGTTAGCGTACATAACAAATGGCGCGATCACGATGGAGATGACAGCCGCAAACGTTCCGTAGGTCTTTGAAATCTTTACCAGCTGAGAGTCTGTTTTATTCTTACCTGCCTCAAATGTACGGAATACATCCAGCGTAAACATTGTACACGCCGAATTCAGTACAGAGTTAAAGGAGGACAGGATCGCTCCGAACAGGACTGCCGCAAAAAAGCCCATGATAGGCGTCGGAACCACATGTGCGATCAACGCCGGATAAGCCATATCGATAGGTGAAGCGGAGCTGTTGATCGTATCCTGTATAGAAGGCATATGGTACGCGATGATACCCGGGAAAATCAGATACAGGGGTCCGATGCATTTCAGGAAGCCGCAGTAAATGGCGCCCTTCTGTCCCTCGATAAGGTTCTTTGCCGCAAGTGCACGCTGAACAAAGGACTGGTTTGTACACCACCAGTACAGATTGGAGAATAACATTCCTGTAAAGATCAACGGCCATGGGAGATTAGGCTGCGCGGAATTCCATGAAGACCAGGCGTTAAGCTTTGCAGGTTCTGCTGCCACGATATATTTCCATCCGTCGATGATGCCTGTACCGCCTGTTTCTTTTCCAAGAACAAAAAGTGCGATAAACGGAATGAGGAAACCGGCTATCAGAAGACCTATTCCGTTGATCGTGTCAGATACGGCTACGGCTTTCAGACCGCCGAAAATAGCATAGCATGCGCCGACAATTCCGATAACTACGCTCAGAACGGCAACGGCTTTAAACATATCCCCGCCGAAGAAAGTGTCGAAATTGAAAATACGAACAAAAGCGACTGCGCCTGAATAAAGAATAACGGGAAGATTCAGGAAGGAATACATCAGAACGATAATGATAGAAAACATTAACTTGACGCCTTTGCCAAAGCGTTCTTCCATCATTGCCGGGATGGTTGTTGTTCCCATTTTAAGATACCTGGGAAGGAAATAATGTGCCAGGATCAGCAGTGTAAAAATAGAACCAACCTCAAAAGCGGATGGACTCATATTTGTCATCCAGGACTGTCCATTCAGTCCTACAAGCTGTTCCGCGGATAGATTTGTCAGCAGAAGCGATCCTGCGATCACGTAACCGGGGAGACTTCTGCTCGCCAGAAAATAACCATCCGCTGTTTCCAGATTATCATCCTTGGTTTTCAGACTGGCAATTACTGCGACGAGAACAGTAAATCCAATGAAAGTCAGGATGATCCATAATGTGGAATTAAAGAATCCCATAATTACCTTTCTCCTTTTCTCTTTCTCACAAACCAGGCGTTTCGAAACTCCGTTTAATCAGGAAATCTTTTGAATCATTCACACAAATTTCCCGTTCTGCTAAGTTTCTCAATTACCTGTACTTACAAAAACTTCCTGCTTCATGTCACAGGGTCAGGTGTGTTCAGAGTGTTCAGAAATGACATGGGGAAGTCTTCGCAGTTTATTAGTGCTTTTTGATGACAGCCGGCAAAGACCGGATAGACAGCTCTGATCATGTCCTTCAGCGCAGGACCGTCCTCCTATATATCCGCGGGTCATCGGATCTACAGGGAGAATGGTTTTTGCCGGAGGCTGTCCGTCGGATCGCAGGATAAGATGAACAGTCTCCATGTCAGAAAAGAGCGAGTTTTCTGATGGCAAAAACGCGGCCGGAAAGGTGCGAGCTTCCCGGTACCTGATCACTGATGGGAAGGTGCGAGCTTTCCATATGTGTCAGGAAGGATAGCTGACGTATCTTCGAACGATAATCCGTCATCAGAGAGAAAAATATCATATTAATAATAATTAAACAATACAGAGGTAAATATAGAATCGAAAATATCAATTATTCGTCACAAAATAATAGAAAATCGAGTAAAATGATTATAATATGCACTTGTAAACGAAATGTGCACGTGAACAAATTTAAATTAGGAAAGATAATAAATACTGTATAAAAAACCGATTTCATCAGTTTTGATAAAATAATTCAAGAATTGCCTGCGATTTTGCGGAAAAGGACTGGCATTGCCGAAATCTTGACTAAAATATGTTTTTTTAATATAATTTAATTCTGTACGTAATATCAGAAATGTGTTTTTATGTCATAGAAAAATAAGATCGTTTCCTATGACAAAAACCTCCGGGAGATGCACACGCCGCACAGAGGATAAAGCAGCATGGCGGCGGACTTTGTTCTCGCATATAAAAGAATAACAGGAAAGAGGATTCGTAAAATGGCAGAGCTTTATAATCACAAAGTTGTCGAGCCAAAATGGCAGAAATATTGGGAAGACAATCAGACATTCAAGACTGATGTCTGGGATTTCAGCAAACCGAAGTATTACGCGCTGGATATGTTTCCGTATCCGTCGGGCGTAGGTCTTCACGCAGGCCATCCGGAAGGATATACGGCGACAGATATCATGTCCCGTATGAAAAGGATGCAGGGATATAATGTTCTTCATCCGATGGGATATGATTCGTTCGGACTTCCGGCAGAGCAGTATGCGGTAAGTACAGGAAATCATCCGGCCGCATTTACTGAGCAGAATATCCAGACTTTCTCCAAACAGCTTAAAGAGCTTGGTTTTGACTATGACTGGTCAAAAATGGTGGCCACTTCTGATCCGGGATTCTATAAATGGACACAGTGGATTTTCAAAAAACTTTATGAGGCAGGCTACGCCAAATACATCGATATGCCTGTTAACTGGTGTGAAGAGTTGGGTACGGTGCTTTCCAATGATGAGGTCATCGACGGAAAATCAGAGCGCGGAGGCTATCCTGTTATCCGGAAAAACATGAAGCAGTGGGTCATCGATCAGCCGGCGTTTGCGGAGAAACTGCTGGAAGGTCTGAATGAGATTGACTGGCCGGAATCTACAAAAGAGATCCAGAGAAACTGGATCGGAAAATCGACAGGAGTTGAAGTAGAGTTTCAGATCGTGGGAGGCGGAAAGTTTTCTATTTTTACCACATGTATCGAAACGATCTACGGAATAACCTTTATGGTTCTTGCTCCGGACGGAGAGATCGTGAAGAGCCTCATGGACCGTATAGAAAACAAGGAAGAGGTTCAGGCTTATATCGACGAGACATTGAAGAAAAATGACATGGACCGTACAGATCTGAATAAGGGAAAATCCGGCTGCAGACTGAAGGGAATCACATGTATCAATCCGGCGAACGGTAAAGAGGTAGAGATATTTATCGGCGATTTTGTTCTTGCAAGCTACGGAACAGGCGCGGTTATGGCAGTGCCAAGTCATGACCAGAGAGATTTTGAGTATGCCGTCGCTCATAATATAGAAATGATCCAGGTCATCGACGGAGCAGACGTATCCGAGTGTGCTTTTGAGAAGCAGAGTTACATGGGTAAGGGCTGCAGACTGATGAATTCGGAAGAATTTACAGGAATGGTCGTTGAGGACGCGAAGGAAGCCATCACTGAAAAGCTTGAATCAATGGGAGTTGCCAGACGTGTAGTCAATTACCATTTCCGTGAGTGGATATTCGCCCGCCAGAGATATTGGGGAGAGCCTGTACCATGCGTACATAAGGAAGACGGAAGCATTTATTTCATTCCGGATGAAGAGCTGCCGCTGATCCTTCCTGAGCTGGATGATTATAAAGGAAAGAACGGACAGGCTCCTCTGGAGAACGCCGTTGAGTGGAAGAAATATGACAGAAACGGAATCCGCGGCAAACGCGAGACCTCTACAATGCCGGGCTCCGCAGGTTCATCCTGGTATTATTTCCGGTATATCGATCCGGACAATGACAAAGAATTTGCCAATCAGGAACTGCTGAAGCACTGGATGCCTGTGGATCTTTATGTAGGAGGTCCGGAGCATGCGGTAGGCCATCTGATGTATTCACGTATCTGGAACCGCTTCCTGTATGATCAGGGCCTTTCTCCGGTTAAAGAACCTTTCAAAAAGCTTGTCCATCAGGGAATGATCCTTGGTGAGAACGGAATAAAGATGGGTAAGAGATTTCCGGAATTCGTTGTCAATCCGAGCGATATCGTAAATGAATACGGAGCGGATACACTTCGTCTTTATGAAATGTTCATGGGACCGCTTGAGGTGTCGAAGCCATGGAGCTCCCAGGGAGTTGCGGGCGCCAGAAAATTCCTGAACCGTGTATGGAAATTCTTCAGCGATCCGGCAAATCTTACAGAGGACAACGATGGCAGCCTGACAAAGATCTATCACCAGACAGTAAAGAAAGTCACGAACGATTTCGAAGCGCTTGGTTTCAACACTGCTATTGCGCAGATGATGATATTTGTAAATGAAGTGTACAAGTCGGGATCCTGTCCGGCAGAATATGCGGAAGGATTTATAAAGATGTTTTCATGTATCTGTCCGCACATGGGCGAAGAGCTCTGGGAGTGTCTCGGACATAAGGACACCATAGCGTTCGAAAGCTGGCCGGCATACGATGAAGCCAAAACTGTGGAAGATGAGATCACGGTGGCTGTTCAGGTGAACGGAAAAACCAGAGGAACGATTAAGACAGCCAGGGATGCGTCAAAGGAAGATGTCATCGCGAAGGCAAAGGAAGCTGTCGCAAATAAACTGACGGGCAATATCATCAAAGAGATTTATGTACCCGGAAAGATCGTGAATATAGTGCAGAAGTAATACTTCACGAATCGGGAAACTATGATACTTAAAAATGTTTTCCCATTGTTAAATGAGAGGGAAGGGCTGCCGTATGGCAGCTCTTTTTATGTCATAGAGGAAGGCAAATATGGAATATTTTGCAATATTAAATATTTGTGATATAATATTTGCATTATTTTAACAATATATGTAAAGGAATTGTAATGTTTAAGTATTTCATGGGGCCTGGTCCTGAGACCCCGGAGGAAAGAAGCAAGAGAAACAAGGCCAGGAGAAAGAAAGTAAAAAAGAGAAAGAAACGTGTAGAGCAGAGGATCGAAGCCAGAAAAAACCCGGGATGGATACGTGCCTTTTTTCAGGAGCTTCCGCCGTTTGGTGAATGGCCGCGCAAGTATTATCTGACGATCATTATTGTTTTTTTGATGGCGGCGAGGATGATCAATCTTGGCAGCAGCAGCGAAACAGTTACGCTGAATAAGAGCGCGAAGCTTGTGTCGGATACCGGAAAGGAAGTTTATGAAGAAAAGACTATTACGCTGGGAAGTACCGGATGTATGCTTATGCACAGTCCCATTCTGGATGAAGCAGAGCAGGAGGAAGGTATTTACAGTTTTGAGTCTGTATATCAGTATATTACGCCTTTATACAGCGCGCCAGATTATATGACCTGTGAGTTTGAGGGAAGTATTTGTACGGATGACTACGAGTACAGCGGACATCCGTTATTCCGGTGTCCGGAGAGTTTTGCCTTTGCCATCAGGAACAGCGGCGTGGATATGCAGATGCTGGCTACAAATCATATATATGACGGCATGGCGGAAGGCGTCACCCGCACGGCCGGTTTTTTCAGAGATAACGGCATTGACTATACCGGCGTACGCGCGGATGAGAATGATAAGCGTTATACCATAAAGTCAATTCAGGGCGTGCAGGTTGGTTTTTTCGACTACACCTATGAGACGGAAGGTACCGGAATGAATATTAACGCCATACCGGTCGATGATTCTGTATCCGGTCTGATCAATACCTTTGACCCTGCAAATCCCGTACCGTTCTATCAGGAAGTGGAAGGCGTAATAAAAGAAATGCGGGATGAGGGTGCTCAGTTTATTGTGGGAAATCTTCACTGGGGAACAGAGTATCAGCTGGAACCGAATGATTTCCAGAAGGAATTGGCGCAGAGGCTCTGTGATCTGGGAGTGGATGCTCTGATCGGAGGTCATCCGCATTGTGAACAGCCTATCGACGTACTGACAAGTTCCGACGGCTCAAAAAATATGTTCTGTATTTACTCCGAGGGAAACGCGCTCAGCAATCAGAGGCAGGAGCTGATGGAAGAGGACATGCCGGGCGGTTACACGGAGGACGGCGTTATAATCACGCTTACACTGCATCAGGACACCGAAGGCAGTGTAGCTATAACGGGCGTAAATGCAATTCCGACATGGGTATGTAAAATAATTGATGAAGAAAGCGGCTCGAGAGAATTCTATATATTACCCCTTGACAATGTGGAGCAGATCGAATCATCCACAGGTCTTGGCGGGATATATGATCAGGCCAGGGCCTCATACGAGAGAACAATGGCCGTGATCGGAGAAGGGCTGGCAAAAGCTCAGACTGTATTCGGAACTGATGCGGGAAATCTTTCCCGGGAGACCGGAGCGGAAGAGGAGGCGGCCGCCGGCTCTGACGCCGGCGGGGTCAGCGGAAGCGATGTGATAAGCGGCGCGCCTGCCATAGACGTGAACGCACAGGATGAAAATACAGGTGAAGGTATCAGTGATGAAGCATCATATCCGGATGGGGGAGACGCCGGAAATGAGAGTGAAGCTCCATATGGAACGGAAGCTGAGGATTACGGATCATATGAAAATGATTATGAAGAGGACAATGGGGAAGCCTCTTACTAAGCTTTTCCAATAGTCGACAAGGGAAGAATAATAATAAGGCTGGTGATTAATATTATGACTGAAAAAAAGGGACATTCATCTAAGCGAAAAAAGGTATCGTCTTCAGAAAGGGCAATGAATCTCAGATTCAGATTTGTTCTGACGGTATTTCTGATAGCGGCTGCGGTCATTGTTTATTTTATTGTTAAACTTAACAGTGAGACGCAGACAATGATAAGACAGAACGACAGATCCGCAGAGACAGAAGCAGTAAGCGGAACATCTGCAATATCGGAAACGGCTTCATCTTCGCTTTCGGCAGCGGTCACATCCGGAAAGAAGGCGTCAGCGCAGAAAGCGGAGGAGGCAAAGATCCCGGCGGAAAAGGCGGCGCTTATCAATGCGCTGCCGGACATCGATCTTGATTCATGGGAGTATATTCTGGTGAACAGGTGGAATATGCTGGATGAAACATATATTCCCGAGACCAGAGAGATAGAGAATGTTGAGATAAGCACAGAGATTTATGACGCTCTGACACAATTCGTAGAAGACGCCAGAGCGCAGGGACTGAGCGTATGTATTTCATCCGGATACAGATCCTATGAGATTCAGGAACAGCTTATGGAAAATGATGTGGAAGAGTACGGAGAGGAAGAGGCGCTGAAAACACTCTCACTTCCCGGTGCCAGTGAGCATCAGACGGGACTTGCCACGGATCTTACCGACGTTTACTACGAATATAAGGATGAGTCCATCGAGGATACGGATACTTATAAATGGCTGCTTGCCCACTGTCAGGAATATGGTTTTATTCTTCGTTATCCCAAAGGAAAGGAGAATATTACGGGAATCGATTACGAGCCATGGCATTTCCGGTATGTCGGCAAAGAGGCGGCAGAGTTTATTCAGAAGAATGGCCTGACGCTGGAAGAGTTTCTGGATCTTTATACCTTGAAGGAGCAGATACAGGGGTAACGCGGGATAATAAAAAACCGGAGAGCTTTAAAAAGCTCTCCGGTTTTGTGTGTCATAGGGAATACGTCATTTTTTGTGACAGAATCCCTTCGGGGATGCATACGCCGTGCTCAGGCTTCCTCCCTGCATTTTTCTGCATAGATCTTTTCAGCGCTTACCAGTTTTACGCAAAGCGTAAAGAGGCTGGCGGCCTTCTCCAGATCTTCCAGACACGGGAAAGTGGGAGCCACACGTATATTGCTGTCAAGAGGATCTTTACCATAGGGATATGTAGCGCCCGCGGCCGTCATTACAACGCCTGCTTTTTTTGCTCTCTTAACTACAGCCTTGGCGCAGCCCGGGAGAGTATCAAAGCTGATAAAGTATCCGCCCAGCGGTTTTGTCCATGTACCTATACCGAGTCCGCTCAGATTCTTATCGAAGATCTCCTCCACCATTTCAAATTTAGGACGGAGAATATCAGCGTGCTTTTTCATATGCTCCACCATTCCGTGAATATCTCCGAAGAAGCGGACATGACGAAGCTGGTTTACTTTATCGTGGCCGATGGTCTGATTGCATAACTGTGCTTTGATGTCTTCCATGTTGTTCGGCGAGGTAGCCAGGGCCGCGATACCGCTTCCGGGGAAGGTGATCTTTGAAGTGGAAGCGAATTTATATACCATATCAGGGTTTCCGGCGCGTTTGCATTCGGCGAGGATCTCGATAAGATAATCCTGCTGATGATCATAAAGATGATGGATTCCGTATGCGTTATCCCAGAATATACGGAAATCCTTTGCGGCGGGTTTGAGCCTTGCAAAACGGCGGACAGTTTCGTCAGAATATGAATATCCCTGCGGATTGGAGTATTTCGGTACACACCAGATGCCCTTGATCGCTTCGTCAGAAGAGACAAGTTTTTCTACAATGTCCATATCAGGACCGTCAGGCGTCATGGGAACGGTGATCATGTCGATCCCGAAAAACTCAGTGATCTTGAAGTGGCGGTCATAACCCGGAACAGGGCAGAGGAATTTTACCTTTTCAAGCTTGCACCATGGCGTATTTCCGAGGATACCGTGGGTATAGGCGCGGGATACCGTATCATACATGATATTCAGGGAAGAATTTCCGTAGATAATGATATCGTTGGGATTGTTTTCCATCATATCGCCGATAAGGACACGGGCTTCCTCGATGCCGATCAGTCCGCCGTAATTGCGGCAGTCAATTCCCTCGTCGGTATAAAGATCTGAAGAAGAATTCAGAACGTCCATCAGCCCCATGGAAAGATCCAGCTGTTCCTTGCAGGGTTTTCCGCGGCTCATATCAAGCGCAAGACCATGCGCCTGTACATCGCTGTATTCTTTTTTTAACTGTGTGATCTCTGCTGCGAGATCCTCTTTTGTCATCTCAACATATGGTTTCATTATTGCATCATCCTTCTTAAAAAATAAATCAAAAGGCTTAAACTTCCGGAAAGCCTTTGTTATTATACGTCAAAACCAACAAAATTCTCAACCTTATTTTTTAAAAAAAGTACATTGCCGGAAAAAAATCCGGAAAGAAGGACATTTTCCGAAAAGAATACAATGGCGTTTCCGGAGAGGGTGATAGTTTTCTCAGGATGAGATGATAGCTTTCTCAGGATGAGACGTTTTTGACATTGAGCAGATCATTTAGTATAATGAACAAGTTACTTTACACTTTGATTTGGAGAAACAAAAATGAAACGAGAAAGTGGTATTTTGCTTCCGATCTTCTCATTGCCTTCGAGATTTGGGATCGGATGTTTTGACAAAGAAGCATATGCATTTGTAGATTTTCTGGAAAAAGCGGGCCAGCGTTACTGGCAGGTCCTGCCCTTCGGACCGACGGGTTTCGGCGATTCTCCGTATCAGCCGTTTTCGGCTTTTGCGGGAAACCCTTATTTTATTTCGCTGGAGGGTCTGATCGAAGAGGGGCTTCTTACATGGGATGAATGCAATGAATGTGATTTTGGAGCTGATCAGGAGAAAGTAGATTACGGCGCGCAGTATAATTCCAGATATAAATTGCTTAAAATAGCGTTTGACCGCTTCTGTGAAAAGGGATTGGATGACTCGCAGGAATTCTGGGCGTATAAGAAAAAAGAATCATACTGGCTGAAGGATTACGCGGCATTCATGTCCATCAAGGAGAAGTTTGAAGGTATCAGCTGGCTTGACTGGGATCCCGACTATAAGAAACGGCTTCCTTCCGTAATGGTGAAAGTTTTCGAAGAGCTTGCGGACTCCGTTGATTTCATCGTTTTCCAGCAGTATGAGTTCGATCTCCAGTGGAGAAAGCTTCGGAAATACGCGAATGACAAGGGAATAAAGATCATAGGAGACATTCCATTCTATGTAGCTATGGACAGCGCAGATACATGGGCGCATCCTGAAGCCTTTGAGTTTGATGAAGAATTGATGCCGGTAAGCGTGGCCGGATGTCCGCCGGATGCGTTTTCGGAGACAGGCCAGCTCTGGGGAAACCCGATCTATGACTGGGAAGCCAGAAAAGCCGACGGCTATTCCTGGTGGACCAGAAGGATCGAGCGCACGTATGAGCTTTGCGATGTGATCCGCATCGACCATTTCCATGGATTTGATTCATATTATGAGATTCCGTTCGAGGACGAGACGGCTGAGAACGGCGTGCAGAAGGATGGACCCGGCGCGGAGTTTTTCAAGGTAATATCGAAGAATCTCGGAAAGAAACTGGATATTATTGCCGAAGATCTGGGAACGATCACAGAGCGCACCGAAAAGCTTCTGGAGGATTCCGGATTTCCCGGAATGCAGGTCCTTGAGTATGCTTTTGACTGGAGTGAATCCAGCAAATATCTGACATATAATCATGAGAAGAACAGCGTTGTCTATACAGGAACTCACGATAACGCGCCTTTGCGACAGTGGCTTGAGGAATTGAATGAGCACGACCGGGATTTCTGCCGGCGATTCATTAATTCCGGTCAGTACGACCTTGGCGGCCTTACATGGGATATCATCAGAGAGGCATACAGATCTTCCGCAAATCTGTGCATCATTCCGCTTCAGGATTACCTGGTGAAGGGCAGGGAAGCCCGTATGAATGAACCGGGAAGCTTCGGAACAAACTGGCAGTGGCGTCTGCAGCCGAACTTCCTGTCAGAGGAGCTGGCTTCGAGCATATACTCTCTGGCGCGTCTTTACGGACGGCTCCCGAAAGAGGATAAAGAAGACATTCAGAAAGAAGAAGTAACAGAATAAAGACGATATTTACGGGGAATGAATGATCGAAAGATCATCCATTCCCTTTATGTTGTTTTTTATAAAAACACTTAGTGAAATAAATAACGCAATTCTTTACATTTTATCCACCCGGTGATACAATTACCACGGTATAAAAAGAACGGATGGTATTTCAGTATTGAAAACTGTACCGGCGATCTGCTGAAAATTTTATAAGGATCCGTCACCTTCGTTGATAAGAAATGAGGTGATCGAATGAAAGTTAGTTTCGTTGGAGCTGGAAAGGTTGGTTTCTCGTTAGGCAGATTTTTTGCGGAAAGAGGGATTCCGGTGATCGGCTGCTGGAGCAGACATCGAGAATCGGCAGAAGAAGCTGCGGGTTTTATCGGAGCCAGGGCGTATGACAGCCTGAAGGATTTAGTTCGTGACAGTGACGTGATATTTCTGACGGTTCCGGATGGAGTGATCAAATCCATGTTTCAGGAGATTGCAAAGTATGATATAGAAAACAAACAGATATGTCATTGCAGCGGCGCCATGTCCGCGGAAGATGCTTTTCCGGGGATCCATGAGGCGGGCGCGTATGGCTGTTCAATTCATCCGTTGTTTCCGGTCAGTAGTAAATACGATTCTTACAGGGAACTGCAGGATGCTTTTTTTTGCCTGCAGGGAGACGAGGAACAGATCAGGATCTGGGAAGACTGGTTCAAAAAGCAGTCAGTCAGCGTTCAGAAGATCACAGCGGAATCAAAGATCAGATATCATGCTGCCTGCGCCATTGCCAGCAATCTGGTCTGCGGACTGATCGCTCAGAGTCTTGAAATGCTGGAAAGCTGCGGATTCAGCGAAGAAGATGCTTTGAAAGCCATTACTCCTCTGGTCAGGAGCAATATTGATCATATCCTGGAGTACGGACCTGAAAAGGCACTGACAGGACCGGTGGAAAGATGTGATGTAAAAACGGTTTCGGAACATCTGAAATGTTTTGCCGATAAAAAAGACCGGATGCTCTACCGGAGCGTGACGGAAAAGCTTATAGATATTGCCGGGAAAAAAAATCCGGAAAGAGATTATACTTCAATGCGGGAAATAGTGAAAAAAAGCTGTTAAATATAAACATAGCACGATGTTTTTCTAAAAAAGGAGAAAAAAATGGCAGAGAAGAAAACTGTTGCGACGCTTCTTAAAATGAAAGCCGAGGGAGAAAAAGTATCACAGGTGACATGTTATGATTACTCAACGGCAGTACGTGTCAATGATGCGGGGATCGATACGATCCTTGTAGGCGACAGTCTGGGAATGACGATGCAGGGATATTCCACTACGCTTCCGGTCACGATGGATGAAATGATCGTTTACGGACGAAGCGTAGTACGCGGAGCTAAGGACACTTTCGTTATCATGGATATGCCGTTTATGAGCTATCAGGTCTCTGTTGAGCAGGCAGTGGCAAATGCCGGAAGACTTATAAAGGAAACGAACGCGAACGCGGTGAAGCTTGAAGGTGGTGCAGCAGTTGTGGATCAGATCCGGGCGATCGTAGATTCCGGTATTCCGGTATGCGCACACATCGGAATGACGCCGCAGTCGGTAAACGCTTTCGGAGGTTTTAAGGTTCAGGGTAAAGGTGAAGAGAATGCAAGGAGAGTCCTGGAGGACGCTCTTAAGGTGCAGGAAGCAGGCGCTTTTATGGTGGTTCTTGAGTGTGTTCCGCCTAAACTTGCCGCTCTGATCACAAAAAAGGTGAATATGATCACGATTGGGATCGGCGGCGGAGCAGGATGCGACGGACAGGTGCTTGTAATGCAGGATATGCTTGGTATCACAAGCGGTTTCGTGCCGAAGTTTGTAAAGAAATTTGCCGAGATAGGCGAACAGATGACAAACGCATTTAAGGCCTATGATAAAGAGGTTAAAGCGGGAACTTTTCCGACTGAAGCGCAGTCATATGTGAAGAGTGACAGCAGCGATGAGTTCCTTGCACAGCTGGATGGAGAATACTAAAGTATTTTTCATGATCAGACTGTTCAGAGATAAACGCTCCGCGAGGATGCGCAGGGATTCGGGTTGGAAGATGTCAGCTGATGATGCTCGGATCCCGTGCCAAGTCTCAAGGACGGGATTTGAACTCAATGTGAGAAGCCCCCTTAAGCGGCGGCTTATGACAAGCTCGTTTCAGCGGGCGGAAATTGAATAAAAGATATTAATTGCTGAGTATTCCGGAAAAAAGGAGAGAAGAGAACGATGGTAAAAGCGACAAAGATCAGTGAGGTTCGTGATCAGGTACGTCAGTGGAAAAAAGAAGGCCTGACAGTTGGTCTTGTACCTACGATGGGATTTCTGCATGAGGGACATATGAGTCTGGTGGACAAAGCGGTGTCCATGTGCGATCGTGTAGTAGCCTCTGATTTTGTAAATCCGACGCAGTTCGGACCAAACGAGGATCTTGAGACCTATCCAAGGGATTTTGAAAGAGACTGCAGACTGCTTGAAGAGCATGGCTGCCATATGGTATTCCATCCGGAGGTTTCCGAGATGTATTTTGACGACGCAGCCACTTATGTGGAGATCTTAAGCGATATGCCGAAGCAGCTTTGCGGAAAGACCCGCCCGATCCATTTCCGCGGAGTCTGCACAGTGGTTTCAAAGCTGTTCAATATCGTTACACCGGACAAGGCGTTCTTCGGGCAGAAAGACGCTCAGCAGCTGGCCATCATCAGAAGAATGGTGCGGGATCTGTCATTCGGTATCGAGATCGTAGGCTGTCCGATCGTACGCGAAGCCGACGGACTGGCAAGATCTTCCAGAAACACATATCTCAATAATGAGGAAAGACAGGCTGCCCTGATCCTTTCAAAGGCAGTTTTTGCAGGACAGAAGATGGCCGAAGAGGGAGAAAAAGACGCAAATAAGATCGTCGCTGCAATGACGGAAATGATCGAATCAGAGCCGCTTGCAAAGATCGATTATGTTTCTGCCGTTGACGGCGTCAGCATGATGCCTGTCGATAAGATCGAAGGCAGTGTTCTCGTGGCTATGGCGGTCTATATTGGAAAGACCCGTCTGATCGATAATTTTATTGTGGAGGGCTGAATAAAATGACAGTAGAGATGCTGAAAGGAAAAATCCACAGAGCTACGGTAAAGCAGGCTGAACTCGACTATGTAGGATCTATCACGGTGGATCAGGACCTGCTGGACGCATCGGGGATCTTTGAATATGAGAAGGTCCAGATCGTTGATGTGAACAACGGAAACCGTTTCGAAACTTACACGATCGCCGGCGAGAGAGGATCGGGTATGATATGCCTGAACGGCGCCGCAGCCAGATGTGTATCCGTCGGGGACAAGATCATTCTGATGGCGTACGCCGGCATGACTCCCGAGGAAGTAAAAAATTATCATCCCAGCGTAGTGTTCGTTGATGATGATAATAAGGTGGTACGTATTACAAGCTATGAAAAACATGGTCTTCTTATAGACATGGAATAACAAAGTCCGCGAGCGGACTTCAACTCCCCGGCCCCTCAAGCATAAGTGGAGCGAACCGGACTTTGCGCGCCGCCGCACGGCAGCACAGCTGCCTTCCTCTGTGCGGCGTGTGCATCCCCCGGAGGGTTTGTGTCATAGGAAATGTTCGCAATTTTCTATGACAGAACAAAGTCCGCGAGCGGACTTCAACTCCCCGGAGGGGGTGTTTCATAGGAAATGTTCGCAGTTTCCTATGGCACAAAAAAACCGCCACAGGTTGGAAGTAGGGGTACTTCCTGACCATGTGGCGGTATGCATATGCTGTTTAATTGTTAAGATTATATTACAAAAACGTTGAAGTATCAAGAGGTTTCATTAAAATTTTTGTATAGAAATATAAAAATATAACGGAATCTTATGATTTTCAGCGTTTTTCTGTTTCAGAGTAAATGTAGATCATTTACTGTGAAACAAGCCTTCGAGGGATGCACGCGGGACTTGAATCGTTCCGTTTAAGAGACTGATCAGAAAAGATGAATCGTAACAAAAACGGAAGCCAGAGTATTTGCAACGGTGGACATTGTCTTTATAAATATATCCAGCGCTACACCTACTACGTCTTTTCTTGTATCACCTACGGTATCGCCGACGACAGCTGCTTTATGGGCATCCGAGCCTTTGCCATATCCTTCCAGCCGTCCTTCTTCTATGTATTTCTTTCCGTTATCGAAGGCTCCTCCTGAATTGCCCATGAACATCGCCCGCGGAACAGCAACGATCGTGGCGCCTACAAGGAGACCTCCCACAAATTGGACGCCGAAGAGCAGTCCGCCAATGATCGGTATGCAGATAGCAAGAACGGATGGCAGGAGCATTTTGCGGATGGCTTCACGAGCCGCCATGCGGATCATTTTGTTATAATCAGGCTTTACTGTTCCTTCAAGGACGCCCGGGATGGAAAGGAGCTTATCTCCCTCGTCAGCCATAAGCTTTGCGGAATCGATGGTATTATCCGTGAGTAATGCGGAGAAATACTCAACCAGCGCGCCGCCGAGCAGTCCGCCCGCTACTACCATGAAGGATGCGAAATTTAATACAGGCTCGACGCCCACCTCAGAGTAGTTTCCTATATAAGCAACGATAAGAGATACTGTGGCAAATGCGGCTGAGCCGATGGCAAAGCCTTTGCCGATGGCAGCCGTAGTATTTCCGACAGCGTCAAGCTTATCTGTGATCACACGAACCTCAGGATCCAGGTGGCAGGATTCGGCCAGACCGCCGGCATTATCTGCAATAGGTCCGAAGGCGTCGATCGATACGGTAGTTCCTACAAAGGAAAGCATTCCCAGGGCAGCGATGGCTATGCCGTACGTGCCGCAGACATTACCGGAAATGATCAGAGAAATGGAAATGATCAGAATCGGCCACAGGCAGGAACGGGAACCGATCGCATCGCCTTTTGTGATAACGAAAGCATCGCCCTCCGCAGCCATCATTGCCAGTGTCTGGGTCGGCTTGAAATCAGTACTTGTATAGTATTCTGTGATCGATCCTATCGCGATACCGGAAATGATTCCGAGAACTGAACAGATCCATGGAGAGATCCAGCCAAGTTTGAACGAATCATATAATGGTATTCCGTGTCCAAGAATAATAAAAGAGACAGCCAGACCAAGGACCAGAGTAACTCCTGCGGAGATCCATTCTGCCAGATTCAACTCTCTGGAAGGATTATCGCTCATTTTTTTTCTGTCTGCGTAACCAAGTCCGATAAGGCATCCGATAAGTCCCACTGCGGCAAAAACAACCGGGAAGGTGGTCGTAGCCCTGAAAGTGGCGTCTGTGATCTGGGTTTGGTTTGAATGAACAGCTGTCTCATAGATCGTTACGGATATCATGATGGCAGACGCCATGGTGGCCACAAATGACTCCAGAAGGTCAGAACAGTTTCCTGCGATATCATTGACATTGTCACCTATAAAATCGGCGATCACGTTCGGGACCCGGCTGTCATCCTCGGGAAGATCGTGACGGAGCTTTGCCAGGATATCTGAGGAAATGTCAGCGGCTTTGGTATAATTTCCGCCTGCCACACGGTTAAACATTGCCACCAGCGAGCAGCCCAGAGAGTAGGTGGAAACACGCATGATCGAAGCGTTGCATTCCATATTCCCGATAAATCCGGAACCTACGGAATCATGCGAAACTCCGCTGAAAATGATCATGATCAGTCCGAGACCAAGAAGTCCCAGAGCCTGAACGGAAAGACCGGAGATGGAGCCTCCCGTGAGAGCAACCTTTACGGTCTCGCCTATATTAAGAGAGGTTCTGGCTTTATTCGCGGCTCTCACATTGGCGTAGGTGGCGCTGCGCATTCCGAGAATACATACGCAGGAGCTCATGGCTGCGCCTATGAGGAATGTGATGCCGGCAGTCTTTTCTACAAATAGTGAAAAGACGAGAGCAAGAATGATACAGACAATGACGATAGAACGGAACTCTGTTTTCAGAAATTCCGAAGCGCCGCTTCTGATGATCGCGGCCATTTCTTTCATGTCATCTGTGCCTTCAGGCATATTCCGGATCCTTGTGAAGCATCTGAAAACATATGCGATGGCGGCGATGACAATAATAAGTACAAATAACCATGTCAACATATATGATACCTCCAATTCTGAGAATTCTATGATGCCGGAGTCAAAATACCCTTTGCCCCCGATATCATAATGCTTATGTATAATATTTTATAAGCAAAACTTATAAAGTGCAAGACACATGCGAATAAAGTGCCGTAATTTATAGAAAAAATATAAGAAACACACATAATATTCTGCCAATAGATATTATACTACGGATTCTGTTGTTTTAAAACGCATTAAGGGGTAAGAATAAAATGAGTTCTGAACATTATAAATTTTTTAATCACAGAGAATGCGAATTTTTCCCCTGCCACAAGGGGCTTGAGGATGACGAGTTTAACTGCCTGTTCTGCTATTGCCCGCTATATTTTCTGGGAGATAAATGCGGAGGAAGCTTTAAGATCACAGGATCGGGAGTTAAGGACTGCACGGACTGCCTTTTCCCTCACAGAAAGGAAAATTATGAGAAGATGATGGAAAAGATACGCGGCTTTATGCGGGAAGAAGCAGAGAAGAGAAAGAAAGACACGGAGAAATAATCGGAGGAGATAAATGAGGATATACTGTGCTCCTATGGAGGGGCTGACGGGATATGTATACAGGAAAGCGCATCATCAGTTGTTTGGAGGAATCGATAAATACTATATGCCTTTTGTGGTGACGCATCCTACGGGAAAGTATAAATCAAAAGAATTGAGGGAACTGTCTCCTGAGAATAACGAAGGAGTGCCGGCAGTACCGCAGATCCTGTCAAATGATTCTGAAAGCTTTGTGAAATGTGCGAGGACGCTGTCATGGCTTGGATATGAGGAGGTAAACCTCAATCTTGGATGCCCTTCCCAGACTGTGGTGCCGAAAAAAAGAGGAGCAGGACTTCTTTCGGCACCTGATCAGCTTGAGACGTTTCTGGAGGAAATCTTTGAGGGGATCGCGAATGACAATATAAATCTTTCCGTTAAGACCAGGCTGGGAATGGAAAGCGAGGATGAACTTGAACGGATCTTTGAGATATATGAAAGGTATCCTTTTTCCGAAGTGATCGTTCACGCAAGGACGAGGAATGATATGTATAAAGGCCTTCCCCGGCTGGATGCTTTTCGCCGTGTAACGGAGATCTCGTCACACGATCTTTGTTTTAACGGAAATATTTATTCCATGGAAGATTATCAGATGTTCAGAGAAATGTTTCCGCAGACTGAGGCAGTCATGACAGGAAGAGGCCTGATCGCGGATCCGGCTCTTGCGAGAAAGATGAAGGGCGGAAAACCTCTGGAGAAAAAAGAATTGGAAGAATATCTGGAAATGATCTTCTGCGGA
The DNA here is from genome assembly GCA_002371335.1 of Eubacterium sp. UBA3720. Taxonomy (GTDB): domain Bacteria; phylum Bacillota; class Clostridia; order Lachnospirales; family Lachnospiraceae; genus DFHP01. Next base: position 5,791 of record DFHP01000153.1, on the reverse strand, counting down.
TATCTCGAGGCTTACCCGGATAAAGGAAGGACTGCCGTTGGCAGAATGAAAGAAAACTGGACCTATCTTAATCATCTGTTTGCCGGCTGCCGCAGGGAACTGAAAAAAATACAGAAATCAAAGTTTCCGGAAGACTACCGTGAAGCTGTCGGGGCTATGCTCAGGCTTCCTCTCCTGGACAATGCGGAAAACGGTCTCTGCGGGATGTTTTAAAAAATGTATAAAAACATGTATATTAAAATAATTTTCTAAATAAATTCTAAAGAAATAGATTGATTCATTTCGACAAAATGTTACAATAAACTATAACAGGTATTCTTATGAATGAAAGGAGAAAAGGAGATGTTTATTGTACCATTTCTGATCTGCTTTCCGTTAGTCATGGCTTTCCTGATGTTTGTCATCAGGGAAAAGAAGCTTCAGGCGGCGATCGCATATATTGGCGCGGCTGTTATAATGGCCGGTGCGATCGTTCTTTTCATGCAGTGGCTTACGAACGGCAGTACTAGGATCTCGTTGTATGGAAGCGAGGGAATGGTTGACCATCTGATTCTTGCAGGAGAACTGGCCCTGATGGTCCTTGTTACCGTTCTTTGTTTCAAGTATCGTAAATACTGGATATGTTTATTGTCGATCATTCCGACCCTTGCAGTAGCTTATTATGAGCTGACCGGTCCGGAATTAAAGGCAATGGCACGTGTCAGGATCGATACGCTGACAGTATTGATGGTCCTGATCATCGGTATTATCGGAAGCCTGATCGTTATTTATGCCATCGGCTATATGGACGGATACCATAAGCACTATAAGGATGTGGAAGACAGAAGATATTATTTCTTTATGCTGCTCTTTGCCTTCCTTGGCGCTATGTTTGGATTCGTTATGACTGACAGTCTTCTGTGGCTTATTCTTTTCTGGGAGACGACCAGCGTATGCTCATTCATGCTGATCGGATATACGCGTACGGATGAAGCGATCAACAATGCCTTCCGGGCGCTGTGGATGAACCTTCTGGGAGGATGCGGCCTGAGCGCGGGCGTAGTCGTATTCGGATATATGACACAGCTCGGATCTATTTCCGGTCTCGTTTATCAGGTGGTCCAGAATTCCGATGTATATGCGCTTCTCGCAGTTACGCTTATCGCGTTTGCAGCTCTGACGAAATCAGCTCAGCTGCCATTTTCCACATGGCTTATGGGAGCGATGGTCGCACCGACGCCATCTTCGGCACTGCTGCATTCGGCTACTATGGTAAAAGCCGGTATTTATATTCTTTACAGACTTTCCCCTGCAATGGGCGGAAGAGCTACGGGAACTATGATCGCTCTTGTCGGCGGATTTACATTCCTCATGGCGTCCATAATGGCCATAGCCCAGACAGACGCAAAGAAGGTCCTGGCATTTTCTACCATATCCAACCTGGGACTGATGGTGGCCTGTGCTGGCATCGGAAAAAAAGAGACATTGTGGGCAGGTATCTTCCTGATGATCTTCCATGCTATTTCTAAATCTCTCCTTTTCCAGGATGTCGGAGCTACAGAGAATACGACACACAGCAGAGATATCGAGAGCATGCACGGACTGATCTATCGTGTGCCTAAGCTGGCAATATTTATGTTTATTGGTATAGCTGCCATGTTCCTTGCTCCGTTTGGAATGCTGGTTTCCAAATGGTCAGCCCTCCGCGCGGCAGTGGACGAGAGAGACATCGTAGTTGCTCTTCTGATCGCGTTCGGTAGTGCCACTACAGCTTTCTACTGGACAAAATGGCTCGGAAAGATCATCTCGCCGACGCATAATGTGATCCATTCCGAGATAAAGGATATTACCAAACCGGGAGAGAATCTTTCGCTTACGGTACATGCTGTCCTTATGATCGCGCTTTGCATAGTGTTCCCGTTCCTGTCTGATACATTGGTAAAAGGCATCGTTCTGGACACTTACGGATCATATGCGCCGGTCATTCCGACAATGGTGCTTTATTCTCTGGTGGGAATCGTAGTAGTCGTATTCCTGATCCCTCTTATCGCATGGAGAATCGGAAAAGAGAGAAAGCACAATGTAAAACTTGCGTACATGAATGGAATTAATACAGGAACAAACACAGGCTTCATTGATTCCTTTGGTAATGAAAAGCAGCTGTGGATGTCCAATTATTACTTCGAAAACGTCTGCGGCGAAGAAAAAATCATGGTTCCATCTCAGATGGTTGCGATCGTTGCCGTGATCGTAATGATATGTATGGCGATCGGAGGTGCTTTATGACAATAACATCAAGAGTGATCTGTGTAATTCTTTATATTATTCTGGGACCGCTGATCGGCGGTCTGCTTGAAGGTATCGACAGAAAGATCGCCGCGAGAATGCAGAGACGTGTCGGTCCTCCGATACTGCAGCCGTTTTATGATGTCAGAAAACTGTTCAGCAAACAGGTGATCGCAGTAAACAGAGCGCAGACATTTCTTCTGATGACATACTTCCTTCTGATGGTAGTCACAGGCGCAATGTTCTTTGCCGGACAGGATATCCTGTTATGTTTCTTTATTCTCTCTACAGCCGCTACTTTCCTTTATTTTGCTGCAGTAGTGACAAGTTCTCCGTACAGCTCCATCGGCGCGTCCAGAGAGCTTATTCAGATGATGGCATATGAGCCGGCGGTCATCCTGACCTGCGTAGGTTTTTATCTTGCTTCGGGTACATTTTATGTGGACAAAATAGCAATGAGCGACAGCATTTATCTTTTCAAAATGCCCGGATTCTTTCTGGCGTTCGTGTTTATCATGACCATAAAGATGAGAAAATCACCTTTTGATACCGCCACATCACATCATATGCATCAGGAGCTGGTAAAAGGTCTGACCACCGAAATGGGTGCCGGAAATCTGGCCATGTTCCAGGTGACAGAGTGGTACGAAAACGTATTTCTTCTGGGAGTTGTGGCGCTGTTCGTACTGAACTCACAGTGGTGGAGCATCATTGCCGCTATCGTTCTGGTTGTAATTGTATACTTTGCAGAGATCCTGATCGATAATACAAATGCCCGGCTGAAATGGCAGCAGATGCTTAAGATCACATGGATATTTACACTTTGCACAGCAGGCGTCAACCTTCTGGTTCTGATGCTGATCTGATAATGGAGGATTAATATGGGAAAAGTAAAAAGATCACCGTGGCTGCTCCATTACGATGGATCCAGCTGTAATGGTTGTGATATTGAGGTGCTGGCCTGCCTGACACCAGTATACGACGCAGAGCGTTTCGGCGTTATGAACACCGGAGATCCGATGCAGGCAGATATTCTTCTGATAACCGGAAGTATCAACTCTCAGAATGCGGAAGTAGTAAAACAGTTATATGACCAGATGCCAAGGCCTAAGGTCGTTGTAGCAGTCGGCGTCTGTGCATGTACAGGCGGAGTATTCAAAGAGTGCTATAATGTTTACGGCGGAGCGGACACAGTTATTCCTGTAGACATTTATGTTCCAGGATGCGCGGCAAGACCACAGTCTATCATAGACGGAATTGTCAAGGCTGTAGCACTCTTCCAGGAAAGATCCGATGAACATGACGCGCTCAGAAAATCCGGCAAAAACGGAAGAGGGGAGGAATTATAATGGCAGAGATAATTAATCCGGCAGATGTGTTGATTGATATTGATGTTACCGAACTTCTTCCGAAGGTGATGGAGTTCAAAACAAATGGTTATCGTATTTCGCAGGCGTGTGCGGCTTACATTAACGAGAAATATGAGCTGAGTTATTCATTTACCGATCTTAACACATATGAGTTTATTACACTGCGTGTGGTAATTGATGTGGACACGGAGGTTCCGAGCATCTCAGAGATCATTCCGGCTGCGGTATTCTATGAAAACGAGATGAAAGAGCTCTTCGGCGTTAAGATCAAAATGATAAATCTGGACTATGACAATAAGCTCTACAGAATTAATGCGAAGGCACCGCTTGGACCAAAGGAGGGTAATTAAATGGGTAAGAGAAGCGTCATTCCTTATGGTCCGCAGCATCCGGTACTTCCGGAACCGGTCCATCTGGATCTGGTAATAGAAGATGAAAAAGTAGTTGAGGCGATCCCGAATATCGGATTTGTACACCGCGGTCTTGAAAGTCTGACTGAGAAGAAAGACTGGGAGACGATGCAGTATGTTATCGAAAGAACATGCGGTATCTGCTCTTTCATGCATGGCATGGGTTATATCACCACGCTGGAAAAGATTTTTGACTGTGAGGTACCGGATCGGGCAAAATATCTGAGAACAGTATGGTGCGAGTTCAGCCGTATCCACAGCCACCTGCTTTGGCTGGGACTTCTGGCAGATGCTTTCGGATTTGAAAGTCTGTTCTATCAGTGCTGGCAGATCCGAGAGAAGATCCTTGATATGGTAGAAATGACCACGGGAGGCCGTCTCATCAGTTCTGTAAATAAAGTCGGAGGCGTTCTTAAGGACATCACTCCGGAAATGGAAAAGGTCATTCTTTCCACGATCGATACAATGGAGAAACAGCTGCTTGAGATCAAGGATACATTCTTTGAAGATTATTCGGTTCAGGCAAGAACAAAAGGCGTCGGCGTTCTGTCAAAAGAAGATGCATATGAACTCGGCTGCTGCGGTCCGTTTATGCGGGCAAGCGGAATAGCCACAGATATGAGAAAGATGGGATACTGTGCATACGGCGATATTGATTTTGAGCCGATCGTAAGCAATGACGGCGATCATTTTGCCAGATGTTATGTACGTATGATGGAAGTGTTCCAGTCGTTCGATATCATACGCCAGGCCTTTTCAAAGATGCCGGGCGGAGAGATCGTACTTCCTGTCAAAGGCAATCCGAACGGAGAGGCGTTCGTACGTCTTGAGCAGCCAAGAGGCGAGGCGGTATATTACATCAAGACCAGCGGAAAGAAGAATCTGGACAGATTCAGACTGCGTACGCCAACGTTCGCAAACCTGCCCGGACTTGCACATATTCTCAAGGGTTGTGAATTATCTGATGTCGGTCTTGCAATTCTGACCATTGATCCATGTATCAGCTGTACAGAGCGGTAAGAAAGGCGGTGGAAAGATGGGAAAGATATTAAAGTTTGCACCTACGATCATTAAGAATCTGTTTTCAAAACCGGTAACGGTAAACTATCCTGCCGAGCCATATAATTATCCTGAGCGAAGCAGAGGACATATAGAAATCGATATAGACAACTGTATCGGATGCGGAATGTGCACCAGAGCGTGTCCTCCCGGAGCGCTGAAGGTAAACAAAAACGCCGGCACATGGACTATTGATCGTTTTGATTGTATCGCATGTGGTTTCTGCGTTGAAAAATGTCCTAAGAAGTGCCTGTTTATGGTACCGGGCTACCAGGAACCGATGCCTGGAAAATCAGAAGTGGAATATAAGAAATCCGAAGAACAGATGGCAAAAGAAGCCGAGCAGAAGAGACTTCAGGCAGAAAGAGCCGCCGCAGCAAAGAAAGCGGCAGCAGCCAAAGCAGCGGCTGCAAAGGCAGCGGCTGAGAAAGCAGCAGCTGAGAAAGCTGCTTCTGAAGCAGACAGCAAAGGACAGCCCTCTGCAGCAAAACCGGAAGCCGAAAAAGCTGAAGAGAAATAAATCGGCAGAATAAGACCGGAAATGATCCTCGGGAAAAAGGTATGTTATTGCCCGGCTGCATCTGAATGCGGCCGGGCATAATCATTTACAGGTTAATGCTTGTGCAGATTGTTTGAATCATCAAAAAAATTTCCCGATTACAAGGGATTTTGTGATTAACTGATAAA
>DFHP01000135.1 GCA_002371335.1 Eubacterium sp. UBA3720 | reverse complement strand
AGTATCTGAATAAAGAAATATTATATTTTTATTTGTTCATCTCTTTTCTTTTGATAAATATATAATACAGAATCCATCTTGTTTTGTCAACTATTTTTCAGAAAATTTATACTTTTTATTTTTGGAACTTATCTCAGTCCCCGGTTTCATTAAGAATAACGAAAGGTATGTATAAGTATCTCTAAATGTTTTTTATGTTTTAGGTTTATGTTTAAGTTTTATATTATAACCATCCCAGGAAACAAAGGGTAAACACAAAACAAAAAAATAAAAAACACAAACACAAAAGAAAAGGAGAAAAAACATTATGACAAACTTCAACATCACATCAACCAACTACGTTTTAACCCCGTTTAACCTCTTCGTATCCGCAGCAGTTCTCGTTCTTTTTATCATAACGTTAATTGCAAAATGGAAAATGTTCAACAAATTCGGCGAGAAAGGCTGGAAATCGCTCATCCCGTTTTACAGCGAATATGTCATGCTGAAAAATGTATGGCGCGGCTCGATCTTCTTCGTATCTCTCGCTCTTTTTATCCTGACCTTTACTTTCCAGCAGATAGCAGCTTCATTAGTTGGTGTACCGCAGCTGATTTGTCTTCTTGTCGGACTTGTATTCTCAATCGCATTGCTGGTAGTTAAGATCAGAAGCATCTCTCACCTTTCCAGAGCTTTCGGACACGGAATGGGCATGACAGTTTTCGGAGTCCTCTTCACTGATCTGCAGACAATCTTCCTGGGACTTGGAAATTCTCAGTACATCGGCGCTGCAGCATGATCAAAGAGCGAAGGCAGAAAAAAACACACTATAATATAAAAGCAAGAAACAATTCTGAATCATACATATTACCTCAAAAAAGGTCTGTGGCATAAACGCCGCAGACCCTTTTTCTTTATAACAAGGCTCCGTTCCCGCTCCCATGAAACTAGCCTTCATTCCTGATTCCGTGAAACGCGTCACCGTCCCCGGTTCCATGAAACGCGTCTCCGTCCCCGGTTCCGTGAAACATGTCTCCGTCCCCGGTTCCATGTTTACAGGACAAATTTTTCGATGGCGTACGCTACTCCGTCTTCATTGTTTGTTCTGGTGATAAAGTCGGCCATTTCCTTCAGCTTGGGGGCGCCGTTTTCCATGACGACCGATAAACCTGCAGCTTTTATCATCATCGTATCATTGTCCGCGTCTCCGCACGCCATGACCTGCGCTATAGGAATACCCAGATGTGCTGCCAGATGCTCCAGCCCGTCACCTTTATCACAATTAAACATATTTACCTCAATATTATTAAACAGCGAACTGGAAACGCTGGCGATGTTCAACGCTTTCAGTTCCCGCATGCATTGTTCCCGTTCTTCCTCTGAGCGGAAAAATCCCTGCGTTTTCTCGATACCTGAAGGCTCCTCCTCGATCGTCCGTCGAAGATTTTCAACCTGCTTTCTGGTGCGGAGGACCATATCATACATCGGTCCTGACACTCCATAATAGGATAGATTATCTCTATATTTCGCTTCCATATATCCCTGACCGTTTCTGTAAATATCCTCAGTACAGTCATATTTGTCAAAAACATCCAGTATCTGAAATACAGTCTCTTTGGGAAGATGATTCGTATAGATCACCTTATCCTCCGCCCGGTCATAGATCGTGGCTCCATTGCAAAGAATATAATACCGGATACCCTCAGTCACTCTGAGAAATTCCGGAACCGCCTTAAAGACCCTTCCTGTCGCGGGCACAATATGAACTCCGCGGGACGCTGCCTCTTTCAGGACCTCCCGGGTATGCTCTGATATTTCTTTCCTGTCGTCAAGCAATGTAAAATCCAGATCCATCGCTACCAGTTTAATATTTCGTTCCATCTATATTTCCTGCCCTTTGTCCACGTATTTTATCCATGCCTTTTACCCTTCCGCGATCCCTGCGCTTATCATTTCCGCCTTCGGCAAAATACTTTTGCATATTTCCGGGGTTCAGTTCCTCAAGTCTCGCTGAGACGAGCCTGTCATAACCCGCCGCTTAAGAAGCGGGGGCTTCTCACACTGAGATAAACAATGCCCCTGCATGAGCCGTCTTTGATTTTACAAACAGGTCAAATATTTGTCAACAAAACCACAATTTATGCTATGCGCATATTGACTTTATTACCAAAATTTCCTTATAATTTAACTATAAATATTTCATATTTTTTAGAACTTTCCAAGAATTTCATCTTGTCACGTTGAATTTATTTTACAATTCGCCCAAAGGAGGAGATTATAATGAAACTTTTTGGCAAAAGAGAAAAAAAGAACATTTCCCTTACATTTGATCTGAATTCACCTCTTCCGGAGAAAATTTCCGTGCAGGTAGAAGGTCTTGAAGAAAACCAGCTGTCTATCGCCGCACTTGCCCAGCCGAATCCTAATCACGACTACGGAAAAAGCGATCTGATCGACCGCCGCCTTATTGACCGCCGTATCTACCAGTACCATTATATAACAGAACCGATCGAGCTCACCTCCGATACCGAAAACGATCATCTGGACGTAGTCGTCAACGGTCATAAGATCGGCTATCTGAATCAGAAGAACAGCACCGCTGTCCGCACATTAAAATCAGAAAATAAAATAAAGGGAATGGAACTCTCTCTTGGCGGCGGCCGTTACAAATGCGTGATATCAAATTTCTCGCCAAACAACGGCACTACCTATGAATACGAAAAAAACAATGCCGAGTACTATGCTACTCTTAGCATTCGTCTGTATAAATAAAAAACATTTTTCGTTTCATAGGAAGTAATTGTAATTTCCATAACGCAAAAAACGGTTCCCGGAAGTCAGCTCGCGGACTTTGTTCTCTCCGTGTGAGAAGACCCCACCGGGATAAACGCTCCGCGTGGATGCGCAGTGATTAGGGTCAGCCGAAGCTGACCCTAATCCCGCGCCAAGTCTCGCGGGCGAGACTTGGCGCGGGCGAGACTTGAATATTTATGCAGACTTTTCTGATATCTTTCGTATCATCGGGGCAGTTTATTTGCCCAGAGTCAACGTTTCAACTTTCAGATCTTTGTATCCGTCATAATTTGTTACGACAGTGCTTCTGGAATTGATCGTTCCCTGACTTACCACTGCGTCATTTTTCATATTCATATATCCGATTCTCGCTTCATGTATGCTCGTTCCTCTCTCGATGTCGCATACTCCACGGATCAATGTTGCGGAACCCGCAACGAATAATAATATTGCTGCGATAAATGCAAAACGATTTTTTTTGGCTTTTGTATTTGTATTTGTTCTTTTCATAATGTTATTTCCTTTCTTCTTTTAGTGTGATCCCGGTACGCATCATCCCTGCTTATGTATCTTATACTCTTTTGCTGCCTCTTTTGGACTCTGAGACCGGGTGATCCTGATGTATATATAGTACTTCTCTGACATCTCTGTCATGTTTTTTTCTTATCTATAATTTACATGCTGTATCTCAACCTAAAAGCCGAATATCCATAACATATTATTGCATAACCTTTCCATAACCTTAAAACGCATCTACATCTTTCAGAAGTTTCCTGTCCGGAAATATCTTATATCAGAGCTTCCCGCTACATACTCAACGGTCGGACGTGATCACGTAAAAGCAGCGCAGGAAAGGTTTTGTCTGCGGACGGCGTTTCGCAATTCAGGAACGTCTCCGGCGTTCTTGCCGCGCCGCGCCCGGGGCGAAGCCCCTTCCACTGAGTGCGGCTGCGAACCGCCGGAGGCTTCAACTCATTCGGGGATTGTCACACGCCACTGAGTTAAATCCCTTGATCCAGCCGCCTCATCAATTCGTCGCATACTTCCTCTGCCACCTTCATCTTGTATGCCAGCCGGGTCGGCCGGGGCTTCAGCTCCCTGTAATAAGAGAAGACATCGCCTTTGATCGCAATGGCAAAATAGACCTGTCCCGGTACCGATGATTCTTCGTTGGCAGGATCCACATTTCCCATGGTTCCTGTGACTCCAATGCCGATGTCCGCGCCATAGATTTTTGCACAGGCTTTTGCCATACATTCTGCAGTTTCCGGAGAATATACTGAATATTTCTCCAGAACCCCCGCCGGCACGCCCTGTTTTATCTTCGCCTCATTGCTGTATGTAATGAAGGCTCCCTTCATGATTGCCGAGGCTCCTTCCGTATCCGTGATAAGAGACGCGATCTGTCCGGACGTGGCGCTTTCCATCGTCGTAACAGTAATTTTCCGGGCAATCAAAAGCTTTGTCAGTTTTTCATACTTTTTACGAACTCTGAGCTCATCTTCTCTGACTTTTTCACACATTTTACTCCCATCCTTTATGATTATTTTTCTTGATTTCAGCCATCATAAATCCCTATTTATTCTCTATCAAAAAACTCCCCGTTTCCTGTTGCCGGATCAACTCTTATCATAAAAAAGAATGTGTGGGAAATTTTTATATATTATAACAAATTTTGAACGCCGTTCACTTTACGTCTGCCGATTTCATTTAAATATATTCTATCCTTTTCCATTTGCCGCGGTAAATGGTTTTGATTCTATCTGCAATGAGTGCTTTTGATTTTATCTGCAGTAAATGATATTGATTTTATCTACTGGAATATACAGCGCAATCATGTTAAGATAACGATACCCGTCCCGGACTTCCGGAAGTCCCGGGACGAATTGCAGCATGAAAAAGAACTATCCCAAAAAGCAGGGAAAATCATTTAAAACCAAGGAGTATTCAATGAGCAATCAGGGAAAGAAAGTAAGAGTACATTACATCGGAACATTAAATGACGGATCTAAATTTGATTCCTCCTATGACCGTGACCAGCCGCTTGAATTTGTCTGCGGCGGCGGCATGATGATCAAAGGCTTTGACGCCGCAGTTGAAAACATGGAGGTCGGACAGGTCGTTGACGTTCATCTGATGCCAGAGGAAGCCTACGGAATGCCTGTTCCGGAAAACATCCTGACCATCGCCATCGCAGATATGCCCGGCGCGGAGAACTGTGAAATCGGTACGCAGGTTTATCTGCAGACTCCGGACGGAAATTCTATTCCCGTAAGAGTAACCGAAAAAGATGAAACCTCCATTACATTTGACGCGAACCATGAGCTTGCGGGAAAAGAACTGAATTTTAAGATCAAACTGGTAGAGATCGTGGAAGACTGAATCAGGCACAGCTTCTGTCTTCGCCGACCTTATCCCGTATACCACGGGCGGCCGTCTGCGGCCGCCCGTTCATCATGTCATGCTGTTTACTATCAGCCTTTCACTTTATTTCAACTCAGATGGGAAGTCCTCCCCTCTATAGACAGCGGGTATTGAATCAAACCTGACTCAGCAGAGGGTTTCAATCCCCATCTGAGTTGAGCCTCCGGCGGAGCGCAGAGGAAGACGCACAAGTGCGCCGCGCAACCCGCCCGCGATCAGAGATCGCGATTGAATATGCTTTTCGCACTTCTTCACCCAAACGAGTCATTGTTTTAACGTATTAACGCATCCTGCCCAATTTGTACTTTGAAAAATATTTTCCGTATGGTATCATGTACAGGTATTTTAATCATTTATTATGTATATAAAAGCATACAGCTGCAGGCAGATTTGCGGACGCTGCATGCTCTTTAAGGAGGACCTTTCATGGTAAAGCTTTATGATGGCGGTGTCTATCTGGTAAACGGTACGGAACTGGTACCTGAAGCAGAGGCTCCGAAGGTAGAGAAGCTTACAGGAAAAAAAGCCGATCCTGTTGAAGCTTCCAGGGGAACGATGGCCTACAGCATACTGAAAGCCCATAACACAGTGGACGATATGGATGATCTTCGTATGAAATTTGATTCCATGACCAGCCACGATATAACATATGTAGGTATTATTCAGACAGCACGCTCTTCAGGAATGAAAGAATTTCCTATGCCTTACGTGCTGACCAACTGCCACAACAGCCTTTGTGCCGTAGGCGGTACGATCAATGAAGATGATCATATGTTCGCTCTTTCTGCTGCTCACAAATACGGCGGAATCTACGTTCCGACGAATATGGCAGTCATCCACAGTGTGAACCGTGAGCTCATGTCCGGCTGCGGACGCATGATCCTGGGTTCGGATTCTCACACACGATATGGCGCCCTTGGAACGATCGCCGTAGGAGAAGGCGGAGGCGAACTGGCGAAACAGCTGGTAGGACGTACATATGACATGGCACGTCCGGGCGTCATTGCCATTTATCTTACTGGCACTCCGAAACCAGGCGTGGGACCTCACGATGTGGCTCTCGCGATCGTCGGCGCCACCTACGCGAACGGCTATGTTAAAAACAAAGTAATGGAGTTTGTCGGCCCCGGAATAAAAAATCTTCCTATAGAATACCGTAATGGTATTGATGTGATGACAACAGAAACCACCTGCTGGTCTTCCATCTGGGTGACCGATGAAGAAACAGAGGGATATTTTGTAAACCATGGCCGTCCCGAGGCATATAAAAAGATGGATCCGGCCGATGTCACATACTATGACGGATGCGTATACGTGGATCTTGACAAAATCGAATGCACCATTGCTCTTCCCATGCATCCCAGCTACGCTATGCCGATACGCGAGCTGCTTGAAAATCCGGCAGACATCATGCATGAGTACCAGGAGCGCGCCAATAAGCAGATCAAGGGCGCAAAAATGGATCTGGATTCCAAAGTCCGCGGAGGCGATATTTATGTAGACCAGGGCGTCGTTGCGGGATGCTCGGGCGGTACTTTTGATAATATATGTGCGGTGGCCGATATTCTCCGCGGAAACAGCTGCGGAAACGGCACCTTCACAATGAGCGTATATCCGGGCAGCATGCCTGCATATAAAGAGCTCCTGAAGAACGGTGCACTGCTTGATATTGTCAGCGCAGGCGCGATCGTTCGAGAGTGCTTCTGCGGTCCTTGCTTCGGCGCGGGCGATACGCCGGCAAACGGGGAATTCTCCATCCGTCACACTACACGTAACTTCCCGAACCGTGAGGGCTCAAAGCCCGGTGAAGGACAGATGGCGGGCGTTGCCCTTATGGACGCGCGTTCCATCGCCGCAACAGCCATCAACGGAGGCAAGCTGACAGCTGCTACTGATATCGACGTAGAATATACAACGCCGAAATACTTCTTTGATAAGAGCGTTTATGATAAGAGACTTTACAACGGATACGGCAAGGCCGAGCCCGACTATGAGCTGAAAATGGGTCCGAACATCAAGGACTGGCCTGAACAGCCGGCTCTTTCCGATGATCTTCTCGTCAAAGTGGTATCTTATATCACCGATCCGGTCACTACGACTGACGAACTGATACCTTCAGGCGAGACCTCCTCTTTCCGCTCTAATCCTCTCAGGCTGGCAGAGTTTACACTTTCCAGAAAAGATCCTGAGTATGTGGGAAGAGCAAAAGAGGTTCACGCGATAGAAGAGGGACGTGAAGCGGGCAGCGGTCTTCCGGAAGAGATCATGGCTGTTTACGCGGCTCTTGAAAAGGTAGTCGATGTGGATCCCGAAAACACAGTGATCGGCTCCACTATCTTTGCGAACAGGCCAGGCGACGGCTCTGCGCGCGAGCAGGCTGCAAGCTGCCAGAGAGTTCTTGGCGCAGCAGCTAACATTGCAAAGGAATATGCGACAAAGAGATACCGTTCCAACTGTATCAACTGGGGAATGGCGCCTCTCCTGACAAAGGATCCCGATGTTTTCGCCCTGGGCGACTATGTATTCGTGCCCGGCATACGCAAAAACATTCTGGAGGGAATCAATGATTTCGACGCCTACGCCGTAAAGCCTGACGGCACAGTCACGAAATTCCCCGTATCCACAGGCGATCTCACTCCGGACGAAAGGCAGATCATCGCCGACGGCTGCCTCATCAACTACTACAGAAACACAAACGCATAACGGAACCGGGGACGGAGACTCGTTCCGCAGAACCGGGGACGGAGTTAAGTTTCACTTGTCTGCGCAGCCTGAAGCTGCGCAAGATAAAGTGACGCTCCGTCCTCGGTTTTTTTTGCGAAACTCGTCTCCGTCCCCGGTTCCGTTTTGTGGAACTCGTCTCCGTCCCCGGTTCCGTGGGGGAAAATAACATCGTAAAGGTTTCGGCTTTACGATTCAGGCGAATGAATCGTATGCGGCTTTGACCTGGGCGATGACAGCCTCGTCAGTAATTCCTGAGATCTCTTTGTAGGCTTCCACAACGCCTTTCTCGGCGATCATCTGCTGCATTTCAACACTCTGTTTGTCTTCAGGATTGTCGTAGCGAAGCGCTGCTCCTACTCCCTGAAGAAGCTTATCTACCGGAAGTCCGTAGCTGAGAGCTGTAGTTACCGGCTTTGTCAGACGGTCCGTAGGAGCCATTTTTCTGAGCGGCTCACGGCCTACACGGGTGCAGTCATCCTTGAGATACGGATTTTTGAAACGGCTAATGATCTTTTTGATATAAGCCGCATGAGCTTCCGGATCAAAATTATATTTCTTCACAAGTCCTGCGCCTGACTGCTGCATTGCAGCTTCAACGACAGCATAGATCTCCGGATCCTCTATAGCTTCTTTTATCGTGCCGAGTCCCTTCTGATATCCGATGTATGCCGTGATACAGTGTCCTGTATTCAGCGTAAACAGCTTTCTTTCAATATATGCGTCCAGATTCTCGGCCGGATCCATTCCCTCGATCTCGGGAACCTCTCCCTTGAAGGAAGCCTTTTCTACATGCCACTCATAGTACTCTTCCACTACTACATCCGTTGGGATCTCGTTGCGTACCGGAGGAACGATACGGTCTACGGAGCAGTCCGGGAATCCTACATACTGGTCAGCATATGCTTTCTCTTCATCATTCAGAAGTTTATATACATGCTCCTTCAGCTGTGAGCTTGCGCGGATCGCGTTTTCGCATGCAATGATATTCATGTACTCTGTGCTGCCGTTAGCTTTGCGCGCTTTGATACCGTCGGCAAACGTTCCCGCGATCCTTGGAAGGATCACAAGGCCTACAGCCGTAGTAACGATGGACGCCTCCGCCAGAGCGTCAACGATTTCGGGGCCATTGGACATGATGCCGTCCACATTCTCGATCACATAATCTTTTTTATTTACATCAAGAATGTGTACAGTGTACTTTTTATCCTGTGCCAGGCGATCTATGATCGCAGGATTAACATCGCCGAAGATTACCTTATATCCGGCCTGTGCCAAAAGCATTCCGATGAATCCCCGTCCGATATTTCCTGCACCAAACATTACTGCTGTTTTCATTGAAAAGCTCCTTTCATATTTTTTGAAACCAGAGTGCTTGCGAAGCCTGAGGTGAGGAAATTTATGTGAATGATTCAAACCATCTGCACAAGCATTAGAACTTCTGTATAAACGGAATCTGCGTTATGCGCGGAAATCATACTGCCTGAGCGCAGCGAGTTTATGATTTCGCGAGTATTAAACGCAGATGAAGTGAATACATAGAAGTTCTTTGCGCGGAAGCCGGTTGAATCATCAAAAAATTTCCTAACTGCAAGGAGCTTCGCAATTATCTTTTTTGAAACTGCACTTACACGCTCGCGGAAAACCTTTTGTTTCCCGCGAGCGCGTATTTTGTAAGAGTATATGGACAGTTTCAGATCATTTCCATATTATGAGAGTGTTTTAAGGATCCAGTCAACATCTGTTGTCGTCTTCATTTTCTCAAGGACTTCCTCGTCGTCGAGTGTATCCGCGATCTTTGAAAGAAGATCCAGATGCTCATCGCCGATACCTGCGATACCGATTACGAGCTGAGCCTTCTCATCGCCGAAATCCACGCCGTCAGGATACTGTGTGAACACGATACCTGTTTTCTTTACTGTTCCTTTAGCCTGTGTCGTTCCGTGAGGAATGGCAAGACCCATACCCATATATGTAGTTACTAATTTTTCACGGTCAAGCATAGCGTCAACATACGCCGGCTCTACGCATCCCTGCTCTACAAGAAGCTCGCCGGCTGCGCGGATCGCTTCCTCTTTGGAAACTGATTTCAGTCCAAGCTTGATACCATTTTTGTCCATAACGGCCTTCTTAGGCGCTGCCGGAGCTTCTTCCTGTGCCGGAGCCGGAGCTGCTGCAGCAGGTTCTGATGTGAGCTGTTTATACAGCGCGTCAAGGTTTGGATCTGCCAGGAAGTTTCCGATCGTTACCATCTGTGCCTGCGGAGCAGATTTTGCCGCACGGTCTACAAGTGTTACCTGAACTACTGCCACATCACAATCTGCCGGGATGTTATCCACAGATGTGTTGATGACTGTCAGGTCGGGACGTTCTTTTTTGATCCTGTTGCGGAATTTAGTAGCTCCCATTGCTGATGAGCCCATTCCTGCGTCACATGCGAATACGACTTTCTTCACATCGCCTGCAGCTTTTACTTCGCCGACTGCAGCCGGTGCCTGTCCCTTAGCCTCAGCCTTCATGGCTGCCATCTCATCCTGTGCTGCGTCAAGGCTCTTGACGTCAGACATCTTAACGATCGGCATCGCGATGACAAAGGATACTACTGTCGCGATGATAACGCCGATAAGGTTCGGTATGATACTGGATCCGGACATCATAAGGAATGCAATGATAGAACCCGGTGAAGGCGGTCCCACAAGACCGAGATCCATAATATTGAAATAGAAGATAGCGCACATGTTACCAATGATCGGCGCGATGATAACAACAGGATTCATAAGGATATACGGGAAATAGATCTCATGAATACCGCCGAACAGATGAATGATGATCGCGCCCGGTGCGGAATCTTTCGTTGTCTGGTCTTTTGCAAAAAGAGCATATGCGATCAGTACGCCGAGTCCCGGACCAGGATTTGTCTCGAGCATGTACATGATAGATTTTCCTGCTTCAGCAGCCTGCTCTGTAGCGATAGGCGTGAAAATACCATGGTTGATGGCATTGTTCAGGAACAGCACCTTTGCCGGCTCCAGAAGGATAGCTACCAGCGGAAGCACATGGTTTGTTACCAGGATATCAACGCCCGCGGAAAGAACTGCCAGGATAGCGCTCATGACCGGTCCTACTACCAGATATCCGAGGATAGCAAGGAGCAGTCCGAGGATACCTACTGAAAAGTTGTTGATGAGCATCTCAAAACCAGCCGGCATTTTGTCTGCCATGAAATCATCAAATTTCTTGATGACCCAGCCTGCCAGAGGTCCCATTACCATGGCTGCCATAAGCATTGTGATCTCCATGTTGCTGGCAATGGCGCCGCAGACTGCGATACCGCCGATCACGCGGCCTCTGTCGCCGGCGATCATCTTTCCGCCTGTGGATGCGATAAAGATCGGGATCAGATACTGCAGAATTATCGGATGGATCGACGCAAGTCTTTCATTCGGTATCCATCCTGTGCTGATGAACAGCGCTGCCAGAAATCCGAACGCGATCAGCGCACCGATATTCGGCATGACCATTGCAGACAAAAACTTACCAAATTTCTGAACTCCATTTTTCATACGTTTTCATCTCCTCTTCATGTTTGACTAGTTGATCAATTGGTTAAAATATTTCAGCAGCACTTTCTCCGCCATGTCGACACTCCCGGTTTTGTCTCCACGCTTCAGTGCTGTAAGAAATCCAGGTTCCTCCACCAGCAGCTCGCTGATCCTGCCGATGATATCCAGATAAAATGTATC
>DFHP01000073.1:1269-28915 GCA_002371335.1 Eubacterium sp. UBA3720 | reverse complement strand
GGCTAAGCCGGTGGTCCTGACTCTCTGAGACGGCCGATACTAACGCGTTGGCCGGACGTTGGTACGATGAAAGTAAATTAAACTACAAAGAGAGATATTAGATTGTTTTTTTGATAAGGAATTTATATGGATGGAATGAATATAGCTGATCAATCATTTCCCGCGCATATTCGAGAAGACGGGAGTCAAAGCTGTATAGATCATTGCATGGGTGCATCCAGATATGCAAAGGAAGATTTAAATACAGTTAACCTCGGAAACACAGCTTATCTTGCAGGCATTCTACACGATTGCGGAAAGTTCACAAAAGAGTTTTCAGAATACATTTCGAAGGCCGCATCAGGTGAAAAAGTCAGAAAAGGCTCTGTCATTCATTCCTTTGCGGGCGTTTATTACCTTTTAAAAAAATATCATAATAACGAAGAAAAAGATCCGTATCAGATCTTTACAGCGGAACTGGCTGCATATGCGGTTGGAGCACACCATGGACTATTTGATTGTGTTAGCGAGGATCATGAGAGTGGATTTGAATATCGCTTGTTAAAACAGCCGGAATATGAAAAACGGGCAATTAAAAATTTTGTCACCTGCTTTGATGATAAGAAAGAGTTAGAGGAAATTTTTCAGGCAGCATGTCAAGAAACAACGCGGGCGATAAATAAGATTCAAAACATCGTGGATTTTTCAGATGCCGGACTTTCTAACAGAGAGATATTTTTCTATTTTGGATTGTTGGGCAGACTTCTGTGTTCTGCAGTAATAGATGGAGACCGCCGGGACACAGCGGAGTTTATGAACCATGAAGATTTCAGCAAATACATACAGGCGACAGATGAAATGTGGAAGCAATGTTCGGAACATCTGGAGGAAATGATCAATGCTTTTCCCATGAACACAAGTATTCAACGGGCAAGGCGGGAGATATCTGATATATGTCTGGCTTTTTCGAATGAGCCAACAGGCATATACCGGTTAAATGTACCGACAGGCGGAGGAAAAACATTATCTTCTTTGAGATATGCTCTGGCACATGCAGAGAAATATGGCAAAAAGAGAATTATCTATACAGCGCCGCTGATAAGTATACTGGATCAGAATGCGGCAGTAATACGTCAGGCAATAAAAGATGACGATCTTATTCTTGAACACCATTCTAATATTATCAGAGATAATGAGGCAGATGCAGAAGATGTTCTGAAATATGAATTTCTGACGGATACATGGGATTCACCAATCGTTATAACAACGTTGGTTCAGTTGTTGAATACGTTCTTTAGCGGAAAGACAGCAAGCGTCAGACGTTTTCAGTCGATTTGCGACAGCATAATTATTATTGATGAAGTGCAAACTGTTCCGGAGCATATGCTGAGTTTGTTTAATCTGACATTGAATTTTATTAATAAAATCTGCAATGCAACAATTGTTTTATGTTCAGCTACGCAGCCATGTCTGGAAGAAATACCGCATAGACTGAATACTTCAGAAAAAATGTTCATTTCCCGGGATGATTATAAAAAGTTCAGCAAGGTGTTTAAGAGAACAGAATTGATCGATAAAGGTAATTATCGGTTTGATGATTTGCCGGATCTGATTCACGAATGTATGGAAGAGGTCGGCAGCCTGTTAGTAATATGCAATACCAAACGGGAAGCTGCGGTACTTTTTGAACAAACAAAGAAAGCGCATAAGAACTGTTTTCATCTTTCGGCATCAATGTGCATGGCACACCGGAAGGATGTTCTGCAAAGTATATATACATCTCTGAAATTGGGAGAAGAAACAATATGTATTGCCACGCAGGTGATCGAAGCCGGCGTCGATATATCGTTTGAACGGGTGATCCGATTAACGGCAGGAATAGACAGTATTGTGCAGGCAGCAGGCCGCTGCAACCGGAATGGCGAAATACCCGGTGCTGCAGAGGTATATATTGTCCGCTGTGTTGATGAGAAACTTGGTAATCTGAAAGAAATACAAAGTGCTCAGAATGCGGCAAATAATTTGCTGGCCGGCTTTCAGGCAGACCCAAAACGTTTTGAAGAGGATCTGGCATCGGGCGCGTCCGTTAATTATTACTATCGCAGTCTTTACAATTCGTTTTCGGACACACATTATGATTATCCTGTCAAAGGGAAACCAAGTTTGATGGAATTACTGTCTGATAACAGTTCATATTCAGATGGATGTAAAGGTATTGAACGTTATACGATGCGTCAGGCGTTTAAGACAGCAGGAAAGTTGTTTAAAGCACTTGATCAGGACAGTGAATCTGTGATCGTGCCTTACGGGAACGGAGGCGATCTGATCACGGAGATCTGCAGCGGACGGGCAGCGCATGATATAGGATATCTGAAAAGTCTGCTGGAACAGGCGAAGAAGTATACTGTATCAATTTACAGGAATCAGTTTATTAAAATGCAGCAGGAAGGAGCTTTCTATTTTGCATGTGACGGAACAGTGATCCTTTTAAATGAGGGCTGGTATCACAGCAGTACAGGCGTTCAGGAAGAACCGGGAAGAGAGGAGGATAATGAATGCAACATCCTAATATTGTAGAGTTTGTAGTATATGGTGATTACGGATTGTTTTCTGATCCGATTACGCGTGTCGGAGGGGAGAAATCCACTTATCAGGTGCCCACGTATGAAGCCCTGAAAGGAATCCTGGCATCTGTATACTGGAAACCGACAATTATCTGGTACATTGACAAAGTCAGGATCATGAATCAGATACAGACAGAAGTGAAAGGGATACGACCGATAAAGATGAATGGGGGAAATGATCTTTCTTATTACACTTATTTGAAGGATTGCGCTTACCAGGTACAGGCTCATTTTGAATGGAATGAGAATCGGCCGGAACTTGCGGGAGATCGTAATGAGAACAAGCACCACGAGATTGCAAAACGTATGATCAGAAAAGGAGGCAGAAGAGACATTTTCCTGGGGACAAGGGAGTGCCAGGGATATGTCGAACCGTGTAAGTTTGGTGAAGGAGAAGGGTTTTATGACGATCTCAACCGGCTGGATTTTGGATTAATGTACCATGGAATCACATACGCCGATGAAGCTTATTCAGATGAAACGAGGGGAAAGATGACAGTGAGGTTCTGGTATCCGAAGATGGAAAAGGGGGTCATCGTTTTTCCCAGACCGGAGCAGATTCCAATGGAGATGTGCAAGGTCACACATGACATGGAAATCAAACCTTTTGGAGATCATTTAAACTTTGAGGGACTTCGTGAATTCGGGGAGGTGATCTGATGGGGCTTCTTCAAAAAGCTGTTGAAACATATGACGCAATGGAACACCTTGCCGGCGTTTTCGAGGATAAAAAAGAACCGCTTGCCCCGATAGGTCATATCTGCACGAAAGCTACGATTGAAATTACTGTAGACAGGAACGGTGATTTCGTTCAGGCACAGAAAGTTGATCAAAAAATAATCATCCCTGTTACAGAAAAATCTGCGAACAGATCAGGAACAAGTGTCAGGCCGCATCCATTATGCGATCAATTGGATTATCTTTGTGGAAGTAATGAAGCGAAAAAAACAGCGTATCTGAAGCAGTTGGAGGAATGGGTTGACTGGAGTAGTGAGAAAGCATATGAGAAGCTTAAGCCGATTATGACATATGTAGCAAACGGAACGATGGTAAATGATCTGACGAAAACCGGGTTGCTTAAATTTAATGAGAATGGAACCATTAAGAACACAAGGGATGTTATATGTTGGCGGGTAGTTGGCGTTGGCGATGGAGATACTGCAGTATGGACTGACCGTGAGCTGTATAAAAACCATATAGATCGTTATTTTCAGAAAATTAATAATGGGATGACTCAGATCAGCATGATTTCCGGTAAGCGAGGGCCGATGGCAGCACTACATATGAAGGGCGTTTATGCACCGGCAAGCAGCGCAAAGATCATCTCGTCAAATGATAGCACAAACTTTACATATCGGGGGCGTTTCCTGAATGTCGAAGAAGCACTCACAATTGGTTACGTAGATTCACAAAAAGCGCATAATGCGCTGAAATGGATCGTAGCCAATCAGGGCGTTTCAATTGGAAAAAGAGTATTTGTTTGCTGGAATCCACAGGGACAGGAAGTGCCGATGCCTGCGTTTCCAATTATTAATTATAATGAGCAGAAGAGGAAACCCACGGAATATAAATCTGATCTGTATAAAACGATCCTGGGATATAAACAGTCTTTGCCTGAAAGGGCGGACGTTGTAACAGCTTCTTTCGAAGCGGCGACACCGAAGTCTGGAAGGCTGGCAGTTACATATTACAATGAATTACAGGGATCCGATTTTCTGGATCGGCTGCAATATTGGGATGAAACGTGCTGTTGGTATGATAGTCAGTGGGGGACGAGCTCTCCATTAATAAGAAATATTATCAAATTTGCTTTTGGCGTTCAGAGAGGAAATGAGGAATCTTCAAAAGTCGAAGTCGATGAAAAGATTATGGGTCAGTTCTTTCAGAGGATAATGGTCTGCCGTATTGAAAAAGCAGCGATACCGATAGATATTGTCAGAGCACTGATACAAAGAACCCACAATCCACTGGCATATAACCGGAAAAACAGAAAACAATTGCAGTTTATAGCATGTGCAGTTATCAGAAAATACAAACTCGACAGATTTAAGGAGGAATGGGATATGGCATTGGAACCGGAAAAGAGGGACAGGAGTTATCAATACGGAAGACTGTTGGCTGTCCTGGAAAAGGCTGAAAGAGATACTTATGATAATGATGAAAAAAGAGAGCCAAACGCCATACGTATGCAGAGTGTATTTGTACAACGTCCGGGCTATGCGACAAAGATTATCGTTGATCAGATAAAAAGCGCCTATTATCCAAGACTCAAGCCGGGCCAGCGTGTGTATTATGAAAAGCTTATTGGTGAGATCATGCAGATGATTTCGGAAACGGGAGATGAGTCGTATAACAAACCTTTAGATGAGACATATATTTTGGGATATTATCTTCAGAAGAATTTATTTTACACGAAGAAAACAGAAGCAGAGGAGGAAGTTAAGTAATGGCTAAATTTGAAAACAAAGTTGATTTTGCGGTTTTAATTTCGGTGACAAATGCAAATTCAAATGGAGATCCGTTAAACGGCAATCGTCCGAGAACAAATTATAATGGATTTGGTGAGATATCGGATGTGTGTATTAAAAGAAAAATACGAAACAGAATGCAGGATCTGGGAGAAAGAATATTTGTTCAATCTGATGAAAGATCTGATGATGGAGCAAAATGTCTGAAGGATCGTGCAAAAAAAGTGGAAGGCCTTAGTAAGGTCAAGGATCCGGACGAATTTGCGAAAATTGCCTGTAGAGAATGGACAGATGTCAGGACGTTTGGACAGGTATTTGCAGTTCAAGGGGGGTTTAGTGTTCCACCAGTTGGTATTAGAGGTCCGGTTTCCATTCATCAGGCTGTAAGCCTGGATCCCGTTGAGGTAATTTCCATGCAGATCACGAAGAGTGTCAGCTTTGATAAGACCGATGGAAAAGGCGCTGATACTATGGGAATGAAGCATTTCGTTCGGTTTGGCCTTTATGAGGTAAAGGGATCGATCAATGTACAGCTTGCCGGAAAAACCGGTTTCAACAAAGAAGATGCAGAAATCGTAAAGGAATGTCTTCGTACACTATTTGTCAATGATGCTTCTTCGGCAAGACCTGACGGATCGATGGAAGTCATAAAGCTTTTCTGGTGGGAGCATAATTGTCCGGATGGACAGTATTCGTCTGCAAAAGTTCATCGAAGCCTGAAGCTTTCTTTAAAAGAAGATGTATCCGCCCCCGAGTCTGTGGATGATTATGATATTTTACGGGAGGAATTAGAAGGACTGCATTGTGAAGAGATTGAAGGTATGTGATGGATGAAGAGTATTTGCTTATTTCCGGAATACAGCATTTCTGTTTCTGCAGGAGACAATGGGCATTGATCCATCTGGAAAATGCGTGGGATGAAAATATGTATACAGCCGAAGGCAGAATTATGCATGAAAGAGTGCATGATGAGAATATTACCACGAAGAAAAATGGAATCATCACACTTCGGGGATTACCGGTTAAATCAAATCATCTGATGATTACCGGTGTGTGTGATGCAGTGGAACTGATACCTGATGATGAAGGAATTACTTTACGAGACCGGAAAGGAAAGTGGAGGATTCATCCGATTGAATATAAGAGAGGAAAACCGAAGACACACGACAGTGACAGACTGCAGCTCGCAGCGCAATGCATATGTCTGGAAGAAATGCTCTCATGCAAAATCGAGAAAGGAAGCCTTTACTATGGATCAACCAGAAGAAGAGAGGAAATAGTTATTGATGATTCCATAAGAGAAAAGCTCAATGCTATAGTATCTGAGATGTGGGGCTATTATAGAAGGCAATATACACCAAAAGTTAAAGCCGGAAAGATGTGCAGCAGCTGTTCTCTCGTAAACATTTGCATGCCTGCGCTTATGGAAAAGAAAGATGTCTCAAAGTATATATGGAATCACATCTATGAGGATAATACGTGAAAAAACTTTTAAATACCCTGTTTATCTTATCAGATGATGCCTACTTGTCGCTTGATGGAGAAACTGTCAAGGTCAGTTATTCGGATGGAGTCCACAAATCGATCCCGTTACATATACTGGAAAGCATTATTTGCTTTTCGTATAAAGGGGCATCGCCGGCCCTGATGGGAGAGTGTGCGGAAAAGGGAATACAGTTATCTTTTTATTCTCCGTTTGGAGTGTTTCTGGCCAGTGTAGCAAATACAACAAAAGGAAATGTTTATCTTCGAAGAGCGCAGTATCGTCTGGCTGATAAGGAAACGGAAAAGCTAAGTGTTTCTAAGAACTTTATTATCGGGAAATTATATAATGAAAAGTATGTTCTGCTTAGATGTGCCAGGGATCATAGACTTCGGGTAGACGAAGAAAAACTGCGTAATGCCGCAGGAAATATTACAAGGTACATGAAGGATGCGGAAAAAACAACAGATATTAACAGCCTGAGGGGAATTGAAGGAAATGCTGCAGCAGAATATTTTCAGGTTTTCGACGAAATGATATTGCAGAACGAAGAATCATTCAGATTTAACGGCAGAAATCGCAGACCGCCTACAGACAGAACAAATGCCTTGCTTTCACTGGCATATTCGTCGCTTGCGAATGATTGCGGGGCAGCTCTGTATGGATCAGGTTTGGATCCTTACGTTGGGTTTATGCATGTAGACCGACCGGGAAGAAAATCACTGGCATTAGATCTTGAGGAAGAATTACGAAGCAACTACGCTGACAGGTTTGTCTTGACGCTGATAAATAACCGCATCATTGAGCCGGGAGATTTTATAGAAAAAGATAACGGTGCCGTTAGCCTAACCGAAGAGGGTAGGAAAAAATTCTTCTCTGAGTGGCAGAAAAGGAAAAAGTCAGTCATAAACCATCCTTTCCTGAACGAAAAAATAGAATGGGGCTTGGTGCCGCATGTTCAGGCTATGCTTCTGGCACGGTTTATCCGGGGAGATTTGGAACAATATCCACCGTTTTTCTGGAAGTAAAATTATGATTATACTAATTACATATGATGTAAATACGACAACGGCATCGGGACGCAAACGGTTGGCAAAGATTGCAAAAGAATGTGTCAATTATGGACAAAGGGTGCAGAATTCGGTGTTCGAATGTGACCTGGATGCAACTATGCTGGTCAAAGTACGCAAGATACTGTTAGACATAATTAATGAAAAGGAGGATAGCCTGCGGATTTATAATCTGGGAAATAAATATGCAGGAAAAATTGAGCACTATGGAATCAAAGAAACATATGATCCCGAAGGGAATCTGATCTTGTAAGGTGCGAAGGAGAAGCGGTTCAGAAATTACCGGCATGTTCGCACCGGTATTTACTGTTTTTATGTAAAATAATCCGGTGATTTATTACTGGATTTTTACAAAATATGCTACATATTGTATTGAAATCAAAAATATGGGCATATTTTGGTGTCGCTCCCCGCATAGGGGAGCGTGGATTGAAATTGTAAAAATGATGCGTATTTAATCTGCGTCTGATGTCGCTCCCCGCATAGGGGAGCGTGGATTGAAATTGCACTGCTGCGCAGGGAGAATTCCAGGGAATACAGTCGCTCCCCGCATAGGGGAGCGTGGATTGAAATCAATCACCGCTGTTGCAACGTCCAGTGCAGGCGTCGCTCCCCGCATAGGGGAGCGTGGATTGAAATCCAAAATGTCCATGTCCGGACTTGCTAATTACAGGTCGCTCCCCGCATAGGGGAGCGTGGATTGAAATAGTTTCTGCAGCATCAGGCAAACAAACTGATCAGCGTCGCTCCCCGCATAGGGGAGCGTGGATTGAAATGACGTCTGGAACGCGGAAGCCCGGAGGACGTTTAGTCGCTCCCCGCATAGGGGAGCGTGGATTGAAATAAAGTAGTATCATGGACAGCGTAGAGAGCAGATGGTCGCTCCCCGCATAGGGGAGCGTGGATTGAAATTTATCTTGTGATAAGACCAATTACGATAACCAGGTCGCTCCCCGCATAGGGGAGCGTGGATTGAAATGCAACACGGATCAACTACTACATCGCCTGGGTCGTCGCTCCCCGCATAGGGAAGCGTGGATTGAAATCGTATGCACGTCCCATATTAGATGACAGCTTAGCGTCGCTCCCCGCATAGGGGAGCGTGGATTGAAATATTTTCCTCCTTCAGAACATTGAAAGCTGTTCGGGTCGCTCCCCGCATAGGGGAGCGTGGATTGAAATGGATCACGTGCTGCCGGTCGTCCTCATCCAGCCAGGTCGCTCCCCGCATAGGGGAGCGTGGATTGAAATAGAAGCAGCATCATCAAGGACACACTACGCGACAGTCGCTCCCCGCATAGGGGAGCGTGGATTGAAATTTGTGACCGCTGTTCCAGTTTCCGCTGTTGCAGTGTCGCTCCCCGCATAGGGGAGCGTGGATTGAAATCGAAAAAGCAGATAGCCTGAGCTTATCCCCGTCCGTGTCACTCCCCGCATAGGGGAGCGTGGATTGAAATTTGTTTCTAAACTCGCCTTAAAAACGCTCTCAGCGTCGCTCCCCGCATAGGGGAGCGTGGATTGAAATGGAATGGTAGCATTGTAATAGATTGGATTGCTAGGTCGCTCCCCGCATAGGGGAGCGTGGATTGAAATATGCTCCATCAACTGAACAAGTATTGAGTACTTCGGTCGCTCCCCGCATAGGGGAGCGTGGATTGAAATATATATTGGCGGGGTTGGATATACCGCGTGCCCCAGTCGCTCCCCGCATAGGGGAGCGTGGATTGAAATAGCCACAGACATAGGAACAGAGTGTCCGCTGTCGTCGCTCCCCGCATAGGGGAGCGTAGATTGAAATCTGTATGATGTCCATCATAGAGACCGTTCCGGCAGTCGCTCCCCGCTTAGGGGAGCGTGGATTGAAATTCCGTCGGGGAGGAACACTTAAAACAGTTTACCAGTCACTCTTTCTGATAAGAAGCTGTTTTTTCGTTTTTCTTCTTTGTTGATTTCGTTTGATGTTTTTGTTTTAGTTAAGTTTAATTGAAAATGGGGAAAACGATAATGAAATGACAATTAGTGACTTCATTCCAAAATATTATTGGGAGAAACATGCCGGAAAGAACTGAGATGGGCAGATTACGGCGCAACCAAACATAACAAAAGTTTAAGCGTTTTGACATTTTTGGTTGGTGGATAATCCTGCAACTATTCATTACAATTTTCATATAAATCAAACAGGGAGGTTTGTATGAAGAAAACGATGAAGAATGCAGGAATTGCTTTATTGATCATAATCATTGTACTTGTCGTTGCTTTTGCAATTTACTGGTATAGAAACATTCATTGGTATGACAGGTATGAGAAGGCTCTTGAGAAAGCAGGAGCTCAGGAAAAGCAGATTACTTTACCGAACGGGAATGTCATAAATTATGGTGAGATTGAGAATGATAAGCCTGCACTGTTGTTGATTCATGGTCAGATGAGTGTGTGGGAAGACTACGCTCTTGTCATGCCGGAATTAAGCCAGAACTGGCATATTTACGCTGTTGACGTATATGGTCATGGGGAATCAACGCATGATGAGAGCCTGTATTATTTGGATATTAATGGGAATGATCTTATCTGGTTTATAGACAATGTGATAGGTGAACCAACTGTAATCTCAGGACATTCCAATGGAGCCATAACAGCTGCATATATGGCGGCTAACGGAGGAAAGAACATAGCGGGAGTGGTTCTGGAAGATCCGCCGATATTCTCTACGGAAGGAGATGGATGGGAAGAGAGTTTCGCTTACCTGGACACATATAAAACACTTCATGAATATAACGCCTCTGATAAATCGGAATGCTGGGAAGCCTATTATCTCAGGCATTGTTATTGGGGACGGTTATATATGGAAAATGCGATGCCTGGAATTGCGGATTATGCACAGAAATATCATTCAAAGAATCCAGGTGAAGAAGTGCGGATAGGATTTCTTCCTTCGTCAATATGGTATATATTTAAGTATGCAAAAGAATATGATTTTGCATATGGCGAGAGATTTTATGATCTGAGTTGGAATCATGGCTGGAAGCATAAGGATATTCTTTCTGATATTGATGTTCCCTGCATATATATCCATGCAAAGGAAACAATTCATGAGAATGGGACGTTCTTATGTGCGGCTTCACGTGAACAGGCAGAACGAGCAGTATCTTATATCGGTGATAATTGTCAACTGATTGAAACAGATACCAGTGATCATGCGATCCATACAGTTCATAGTGATGTGTATATTGAAGCGGTGAATTCGCTTTCGAAGTGAGGTACGGACTATGTTAAAAGAAAATCTGATCATATTGCGGAATATTCATGGTTATTCACAGGAAGAGATTGCGGAGAAAATAGGTATTTCCCGTCAGGCTTATGCAAAATGGGAAAACGGTACCACGATTCCGGACATCGAAAAGTGTAAAAGACTATCCGAGGTATACGGTGTCACAATTGATAGCCTTATAAAAGAGACGAAGGTTGATGGTAAAAACGTTATTCCGCCGCCTCCCGTAGGGAAGAATATTTGGGGATCTGTCATAATAAATGAAAGGGGACAACTCGTTATTCCGAAAGCAGCGCGTGAATTATTTGGCCTTACAGGTGGACAAAGACTCATTGTTTTAAGTGATGAGATGGAAGGTCTTGCGCTTGTTCCCGCAGAGATATTCGAGGAGAAGATGAGAAAAGCGATGGAGATGTCAGGGACCGTGTACCATTAAGAAAATGTTACGCATAATTAATATTTATGTAATGATACACGGTCCCAAGAAAGATTATTTGCCCAGTGCGAGGTCGATCTGTGACTGGAGCAGATCCATCATTTCGGGGTAATTGATGGCGCCCATGAGCGGCTGGCCTATGATCTTGCCGTTGCTGTCTACCACATAGGTGGTGGGGAAGCCTATGATCTGAGAGGCAAATTGTCCTGCTTCACCGGTGCTGTCAAACCAGATGTTCTGATATGAGGCGCCTGTCTGTTCCAGAATCTGTTTGGCCTCGTCGATCATGTCCTGATTTCCGTCCAGAGTATCTGTGTTTATGCCGATAACAGCGCCGCCGGATTCTTTAAGCTCTTCGTTGAGGGCGTTAAGTTCGCCAAGCTCGCCGACGCAGGGTCCGCAGCCGCTGAACCAGAAGTTTACCACTGTTACTTTATTTCCGGCAAAGAGATCAGAGCTGTTTACTGCGTTGCCATCCAGGTCTTTTCCTTCAAAGGAAGGGAAGGTCTCCGCTACAGGATTCGCGTCTGTGATATCGTGGCTTTCGGCCGTTTCCGATTGAGCTGCAGCAGTATTTTCCTGCACCTCATCTGAGGTGGACTGAGATTTGTCCGTTGTCGTCGTTTCTTTGTTTTTACCGCAGCCTGCGAGGGAAAAAACCATGGCGAGAGCCAGCAGCAGGGTAATTAATTGTTTCTTTTTCATGAATTTGTTCCTCCGTTTGTTGTATCAATATTGTCCTTTTTCGCTGATCCGAATCCGTAACGGTAACAAACAGCTCCGGCCGGGCAGGCTGTAATGCACTTGCCGCACCGGATACACTCCGTATGATTGGGATGCTTTGTTACATCTACATCCATCTCGCAGACCTTGGCGCATTTGCCGCAGGAGATACACTTGTCTTTATGAACCTTCATCTGCAGCAAAGAGACCCGGTTGAACAGGGCGTAGAATGCGCCCAGCGGGCATAGCCATTTGCAGAATGGGCGATAAAATATCACGCTCAGGGCAGCAATGAAGATCAATATTACGAGTTTCCAGTTAAATAGATTTCCCAGCGCCGCGCGGACGCTGCCGTTAACCAGAGACAGCGGGATCGCTCCTTCCAGCACTCCCTGTGGACAGAGATACTTGCAGAAATAGGGGATTCCCATCCCCAGCTCATTGGTCACAAGGACCGGAAGTGTCACTACCATCACCAGCAAAACCGCGTATTTGATATAACGCAGAGGCTTTAAGCGCTTTGTAGACAGCTTTTTGAACGGTATTTTATGCAGAAGGTCCTGAAACCATCCAAAAGGACAGAGGAATCCGCAGATGAACCGGCCCAGCAGCACGCCCATAAGGATCAGGCTGCCGGTGATATAATAAGAAAACCGGAACTTTGATGATCCCACAACCGCCTGAAAGGAGCCGATGGGACAGGAGCCTGCCGCCCCGGGACAGGAATAGCAGTTGAGTCCCGGCACACATACAGTCTTCCCGCTGCCGCGGTAGATTTCACCCTTCAAAAAGTTGGGGAGATGTATATTGGTCAGTAAAGCGGCAATGGCTTGGATCAGGCCTCTGAAGCGGGAAACGATGAGTGAACGCAAATTATTTTTCCTATCCAATTCCCACACACTCCAGACAGATTTTAATTGCCTTTGACAGAACAGAAGCTGCTTCGCCACGATTCACTCCATATATAATAAATGCCACGCTTATTATAAGCAGTATAATCTGAATGACAGCTTTTTTTTCGGCAATCATTTTTTATCACATCCTTTCACTCTTTATTCTTCAGGGCAATTGCGGAACTATGGAGGATGGGAAATTGGTTGAATCATTACATGGTTTTCCAACTTCATGGAGTTTCACAATTACTTATTTATTCATCGTTTCACCAGTTGAGAGTAATTGTACACAAAGGAAGTGAATTTTCTGTTAATTCGATGAAGTTTACAGAAATTTTATTTCTGGATGGAGTTTTTGTATGGAAACGCCGTCTGGGATAATAATTGTGATCATATGAGGCAAAAGAAAAGAGAGATAATATTCATTTCAATAGATTACGATACTCCGTGGGCCGAAATCCGGTGATCCGGGAGAACTGTGAAGAAAAGCTGTCAGAACGTTCATAACCTACCGCTTTCGCGATCTCCGCGATGCTAAGGCTCGTAGCGATCAGAAGATGCTGTGCGTGGTCAATGCGCTTACGGATCAGGTATTCTGAAACGCTGCAACCGGTATATTCTTTAAAGGCGATTTTAAGTTTCGTCTTTCCCATGAAAGTGATTTTTGTGAGCTGCTCCAGAGTGATTCCGAAGGCAAAGTGGTGATTTATGTAGCGTACGGCGGCGGCAAGGTTTTCTTCATCCTCTGCCTTTAGGTGAAAGGATTGTTTTGGCCGGCCCTTGCGGACTGCTTCATCCAGTATAAGAGCCAGAGCCTCAAGAACTTTTCCTTCGTAAAAGAGTTTTGCCGATGGACCAAAGCCCTGATAAGACTGCACTTGTCTCAGAAGCAGAACCAGTTTCGGATGGTCCGTCCCGGCGGTCATCGTACGGAAAGTTTTGCAAAGTTCCGGTGTTTCTCCTCCTGGCTTCTCATTCAGATAATGCTCGTAAAACTGAGGCATTATGCTGATGCTGACAGAGCTTAATGGAATGTTTTTATGAAAAAGAGCCTGATAGGTCCTGTCCCCGCCGCCGACATAAACGCGAAGGCTGTTTGGCGACAATTGATTATAGGGGTGTAGTTCCTCTCCGGAAACGGAACGGAAATACTGGATCGACAAAAATTTTGGTTCAGGGAATGTGATCAGCGTATCTTTAAAAAAACGAAACTCCTGTATATTGACTGCAAACATTTTTTCAACGATATAGTATCGAGATGTGCCGATTCCCGTATCGTTAGTCAGCTTGTACTGAAATTGATTCGGGTCGTTTTGCGGGAAGCTGTCATCTTTTATGAAGCCCCCATCTTCCAGCATTTTCATGTATAGTTCTTTAGTAATTTCCATCTAGTTCTCCAACATTTCAATACGCCGGACAGACGCAAAGATACGGCAATTAGCCGTGTTTTCACTGAGTTGTTGTGCTGGTTTTTGAGAGACAGTAAAATATAACACAAGGTTAGAAGAAACTAACTATATGCCATTATATTGGAAATGACGCTGATTTGCAAGAGGGCGGAGGGAGAATGCTATAGATAACCAATTTTCGTGCTGCAGGACGGATATTTGCATTCAGATATTATGGGTTATTCTTTCCGTGATTCTGAGAAGTATTTATCCCACGCTTCATGCAATATTTGTGCTTTTTGGCGTATTACTTGTGCTGATCGTGTGGTTGTAAGAGAGGCAAAAGCGGTCCTCCTGTCTCTGTCGGCAGGGAAAAAGAAAAAATCTATTGCGATTAAAACCGTTTGAATCGTCACACAATTGCCTATCTACATGGAGTTTCGCAAGCATCTGACGTTTAAGGATCAGGAGAGGAGACAAAAAATAAGTTTCTTCCTCCGGATAGTACAGAAAGGAGAAAAAATGATTTATAAAAAGCTGAAAACATATGTCCCGGAGCGGATCGGACTTGCCTACGCCGGTATTCTTATGGCACTGGCTGGTGCGGCGTTTTCCGTTGTGAGCTATTATTATCTTTACAGATTCCTCAGAAAGATTATCGTTGACGCCGATGTGGAGGGAGCTGTTTCTTTGGCAGGGTTTGTTGTAATATTCCTCATCGCCAATACGGTAGTTTATTTTCTGGCACTTTGGTCCACTCACATGCTGGCGTTCCGCCTGGAGACAAATCTGAAAAAACAAGGTATCAGGCATTTGATGAGAGCCTCTTTTGATTTCTATGACAGGAACGAATCCGGGCGCATCCGCAAAATTATAGATGACAATACTGCAATGACTCATTCGAGTGTGGCTCATATGATTCCGGATCTGACGACTGCCGTGTTTGTTCCTTTGTTTGGCATCCCTCTGGCGTTCTATGCAGACTGGCGGATGGGCGTGCTGTTTACTGTCAGTTTTCTGTCAGGGGCGCTCTTTATACGAAACATGATGGGAGATCAGAACTTTATGACACAGTACCTGGCAGCTTCCGATAAGATGAATTCCGGTGCGGTGGAGTATGTGCGCGGTATCCATGTGTTAAAGATATTTAAGACCAGCGTACAGTCACTGAAGGAATTTTATCAGTCTGTTACAGAATATGCTGATCTGGCTTTGCAATATAGCCTGAGCTGCAGGAGATGGTACGTAATCTTCCAGGTACTTTATAACGCGATATTTCTGGCTGCTCTGTTTTTCGGATATGGGGGCAGTGCTGACCTGCGGAGCCAGCTTGTCGGCTTTCTGTTTTATGCTTTATTCAACGGCGTTCTTTATCTGGCGCTGAATAAGGTGATGTATCTGGGAATGCACATCTATCAGGCAACATCTTGTATTGAAAAGATAGAAATGCTTTTTGGAGAGATGGAGGAGAAAAAACTCCCGGCCGGGCAGCGGGAGGAGATGGACGGATATTCCATTGAGTTTCGGGATGTGACCTTTGGCTATGAGGAGCAAAAAATAGTGGAGAATCTCTCTTTTAAACTGGAAGAGGGCAAAACCTATGCCCTTGTGGGAGCTTCCGGCGGAGGGAAATCTACTCTGGCCAGACTTATTTCCGGCTTTTATCGACTGGACAGCGGTCAGATATTCATTGGAGGGCATGATATCAGCGAATACACGGAGAAGGCAATGACGAAGAACATTGCAAATGTGTTTCAGGATGCGAAGCTGTTTAAAAAGAGTATCTATGAAAATGTGAAGCTTGGACGCCCCGAAGCGACTCGCGAAAAGGTGATGGAGGCACTTCATCTCGCTCAGTGTGATGAGATACTGGATAAACTGGAAAAACGTGAAGATACCGTCATCGGATCAAAAGGAGTACACCTTTCCGGCGGCGAGGTACAGCGCATAGCCATTGCGCGGGCGATCCTTAAAGACGCAAAGATCATCATTCTGGATGAAGCCTCCGCCGCTGCAGATCCGGAGAACGAATACGAGCTGCAGCTGGCCTTTGCAAATCTGATGAAAGGAAAAACTGTAATCATGATCGCGCACCGGCTCAGCTCCATCACCGGCGTAGACGAGATTCTGGTGATCGATGACGGAAAGGTGATCGAACGCGGAAACCACAGGGAACTGATGGGACAAAATTCTGCATACCGGAATCTGCAGGAGGAATTTATGAAAGCAAATGAATGGAGGGTGCGCACATGAAAGAATTGTTAAAACGAAGATTCAGTCTGACGGACAGCGGTGCCCATGCGGTAGAGCGCGCGGCACTCATATCCTTTTTTGTGAACGTGGGATATATGGCACTCATGCTGATCGCCATGCACTATGGCGATAACGTACTTCAGGAGGTTGAAAAACCGGCCTGGTACTACCTGTCCATCATCGCAGTCACGCTGGTGGTACTGTACGTCATCATCGACCGCGAATATGTGCTGACGTTCAACGCTACATATAAAGAAGCTACTGACCTGCGGCTGGAGATTGCCGACCGGCTTAAGGAATTGCCGCTGTCTTATTTTTCCCGGCATGACTTAAGTGACCTTGCCCAAACCATCATGCAGGACGTGACAGATATTGAGCATGCCATGAGCCACTCCATTCCACGCTGCATCGCCTACGTTTTTTTTCTTATCGTGATGGTGGTTCTTCTGCTGGTATCTGATCCGCTTCTTGGCCTTGCTGTGCTGATCCCATTAGTGACAGGGCTTTCGTTAATGTTCCTGTCTCAAAAGGCGCAGAAGCGGTGGACAGAGAAATATTTTTGGAAAATGCGGGAGACCACAGAGGCGTTTCAGGAGGCCATCGAGCTGCAGCGGGAGATCAAGAGCTGCGGCTTTGAGAAAGAAAACTACAAGGCAGTCGCATCCTCTTTGGACACTGCGGAAAAACTGCGGGTGAAGGCAGAACTTACCCAGGCCATGCCTATTCTGCTTTCCACCACGGTTATGAAGCTGAGCATCGGATGTATTGCAGTGGTTTCCGCAGCTTTGCTGAGGGCAAATGCAGTTCAGCTGATCCTTGTCATCGGTTTTATGCTGGCATCCATGCGCCTGGTGGATGCGGCAGGCGCCATGGAAGATTACTTTGCTGAATTCTTTTATCTGGACGCCAGAGTAAAACGCATCAACGAACTGCGAAATACGCCCACCCAGACGGGCGCGGACGTGGAACTGAAACACTTTGACATAGAACTTCGGGATGTGCGATTTGCCTATAACGACGAGACGAAGGTGATAAATGGCGCGAGATTTACAGCAAAGCAAGACCGGGTCACGGCTATTGTAGGTCCTTCCGGCTGTGGGAAGTCTACTATTCTCCGGCTCATTTCCAGATTGTACGATTATGATGCCGGCAGTATCCGTATCGATGGGCGGGACATACAGGAAATATCTACCGACGCACTGTTTGACAAGGTATCATTTGTTTTTCAGGATGTGATCTTGTTTAACACATCTGTTCTGGAAAATATCCGCATGGGCCGTCCGGGTGCGACGGATGAAGAGGTGCGGCAGGCGGCGCGATATGCGAACTGTGAAGAGTTTATATTGAAACTGCCTGAAGGCTACGAAACGTTCATCGGAGAAAATGGAAGTAAGCTTTCCGGAGGTGAACGTCAGCGAATTTCCATCGCGCGAGCGCTCTTAAAAAATGCGCCGATCCTTCTGCTGGATGAAATAAGTGCCAGCCTGGATGTGGAAAACGAGCGAAAGATCCAGGATGCTTTGAACAGGCTGATAGTCGGAAAGACAGTTATCATCGTTTCTCACCGACTTAGATCCATTGAGAAGGCAGATCAGATCGTGGTGATGGAAGACGGTCAGGTAGAAGCGGCAGGAACCCATGAGGAGCTACTGGAAAAATCGCCGCTGTACCGGAAGCTGATTGAGAAATCCGGATTGACTGAGAAGTTTTCTTATTGAATAAAAATTAAGAAGGCATTCTTTCTTGTATTTTGTTTGAGGCGTGTTAGGAAAAAGCTGATATTATTCGTAATCAGAATAATGACATGTAGAAAGTTTTAGTTTATCTTAGTGTGAGAAGACCCCCGCTTCTTAAGTGGCGGGTTATGACAAGATTGTCTCAGTGGGGGTCTAATCTCCCAGTGAGACAAACGCTCCGCGAGGATGCGCAGGGATTCGGCTTGGAAGATGTCAGCTGAAGCTGACCCGAATCCCGCTCCAAGTCTCGCGAGCGAGACTTGAATACTAATGTCAGCCGGAGGTAATGTACATGAGAATACTAATCGCTGAAGACGATACCGAATTGAATAAGATCATTGTGAAAAAACTGAATGCGGAAGGGCATGCGGTGGATGCCTGTTTTAATGGACAGGATGCGATTGACTATATTGAAAGCACGGGCTATGATGTTGCGGTTTTGGATATTATGATGCCGCAGATGGACGGGCTGGAGGCTGTGCGGGAACTGAGAAAAAGAGGGAACCTAACGCCGGTCATCTTTCTGACAGCGCGTGATACGGTTGCGGATAGGGTAAAAGGCCTGGATACAGGGGCAAATGATTATCTGGTCAAGCCTTTTTCCTTCGATGAGCTGACCGCCCGCATTCGGGCAGTCACTAGAACGGTTACAAAGAACCCGACGAATATATATACCCTTGCAGATCTCTCACTGAACACCGAGACACATGAAGTCAGACGGGGAAACAAGGTGATTTCGCTGACAACCCGGGAGTATATGCTCCTGGAATACCTGCTGCGCAATAAAAACAGAGTGCTTTCCCGCCAGAAAATCGAAGACAGTATCTGGAATTATGATTATGAGGGCGGAACAAACGTAGTGGATGTTTACATCAGTTACCTTAGGAAGAAGATCGATGATGGGTCGGAAACAAAACTGATCCATACGATTCACGGCATCGGATACTGCATGAGGGCGGAAAAATGAGGAGAATTTCGATCAAGCTGAAGATCACGCTGTGGTTCATCCTGTTTATGCTGATTTTGGCGGGCATTGTGTTTGTGTTCATTTCCCTGGTGTCAAAGTCAGAATCTCATCGAAACCTTCAGAACGCACTGGTCTCCATGGTACAGGAGAACGCGAAGGAAGTGGAGTATGATGACGGCGTTTTCGAGATCGAAGATGATTTTGTCGCCTACAGAAACGGGCTGTACTGCCTGGTCCTAGATGAGGATGGCATGGCCATTGGAGGGAGGGCACCGGAAGATGCTCTGGAAAAACTGCCATTTGAAGACGATACGGTTCGTGAAGTAACGGCAAACGGTGAGGACTATCTGATCTATGATTTGTCAGTGATAGATAAAAAAAGAGAGATACGACTAAGAGGCATTGTCAGCAAAAGTACAGGGGCCATCGAAACCGCTTCTCTATACGACTCGGTCCTGATCTCTATCCCGCTCCTTTTTATTCTGGCGGCGGCAGGAGGATATTTCTTTGCGGGAAGATCTTTGCGGCCTATACGCACCATCAGCAGGACAGCGGAGGAGATCGGCATAAGCGGAGACCTGTCAAAGAGAATTGCAATCGATGAGAATGGAGATGAGCTGCACCGGTTAGCAGGCACGTTTAATAAGATGTTTGATAAACTGGAGCGGAACTTTGAGGCGGAAAGGCAGTTCACTGCAGATGCTTCCCACGAACTGAGGACACCGATCACGACCATCCTTGCCCAGTGTGAGTATGCATTTGAAAATGCGTCAGGTGAGAAGGAGTTATACGAGATCATTGGAGACATACAAAAGCAGGGTTATCGAATGTCCAGGCTGGTGGAATCGCTGCTCTTCTATACCCGGTTGGAACAACAGACAGAGACGCCCGTTTTTGAAGAGCTGGATCTGAGTGCCTGCGTCAGGAAGGTCTGTATGGATCAGAAACAATTCTCTGAAAAAGGGATCGTTCTGTCAGAAGATATTCAGCCTGATATACGGTTGGTAGCAGATGCGATGCTGATCAGCCGCATGCTTGAGAACCTGATACGAAACGCATATCGTTATGGAAAAGAAGGAGGGACGATTAGCGTCAGCCTCAGGAAAGAAGGAAATGAAATCATATTGCGTGTTGCGGATGACGGCATTGGAATCTCATCTGAAGATCTCCCAAAGATATGGAATCGCTTTTATCGCGTTGAAAAATCAAGAGCATATGGCAAAGGTTCCGGCCTGGGCCTGGGACTTTCCATGGTAAAACAAATCGTGCGGCTGCATAACGGGGGGATCGCAGTGGAAAGCGAACCCGGAAAAGGAAGTAATTTTACGATCCGCTTTCCTGGAGGTCAAATATAACCGTGTTATTTCCTGAAGATGTTGTTTCTAATATCTCTCTAATATATTCGGACAATAATATAAGGAATCAAAGCGAAAGG
This sequence comes from Eubacterium sp. UBA3720, assembly GCA_002371335.1. GTDB lineage: Bacteria > Bacillota > Clostridia > Lachnospirales > Lachnospiraceae > DFHP01. The sequence goes on along the minus strand of DFHP01000073.1, from coordinate 8,195 downwards.
AGTTTTTGATATGAGAAAACATCTTATACTTGCACTTGCAGCTGCCTGCGTTATGACGGCTGCAGGATGCGTGGGAACCAACACGGGGGCAGGCGAAAGCATCAGTAAGGGATCGTCTCAGACAGCTGTTGAGAATAGTCGGCAAATGAGCAGAAATACATCCAATCTAAGCGATTCCGGCCATACTGATAATGCGTTAAAGGTTGAGTCTGAGGAAGTCATCGGGGAGGAAGCGGCAAAGGCGGCAAGAATGCCAGAGGCGTTCTTGAAAAAATGTCTTTACGTGCTTTTTTTTGGTATTATATTGACATGACGTCAAAATGTGTGTATAGTTCATTTTGACACAGAGTCAGAATAGAGCTTATGGAGGATTACTATAATGGCAAAATTACCTAGGATCGCACTCGGCGCATGGGCGTGGGGAAATGATGGAACTTTCGGAAATAATTTGAAATCAGAGGATCTGAAACCTATCTTTGATACGGCGATGAAAAATGGCCTGAACCTTTGGGATACCGCTTATGCATACGGCATGGGAACGTCTGAGAAGGTGCTGGCGGGATTCCTTAAAGGACTTCCGAGAGAATCATATCTTGTATCAGATAAATTTACACCTCAGGCAGCTGATTATTCATCTGAAACTGCAATGGCGGATATGATAGAGATGCAGCTTGAGCTGATGGAACTGGACAGATTTGATATATACTGGATCCACAATGTAGTTGACGCGCCTAAGTGGACGGAAGAGCTGGCAAAATATTTCGAGGGAAAAGATAATGTTCCTCTTCTTGGCGTGTCAAATCATAACCTGGCAGAGATAAAACAGGCGAACGAGATACTTAAGGCACATGGTCTTAAGCTGTCTGCGGTACAGAATCATTTCAGCCTGATCAACCGCTCGTCGGAGGATTCGGGAATTCTGGATTACTGTAAAGAAAATGGTATTTATTTCTTTGCGTATATGGTTTTGGAACAGGGAGCGCTGTCCGGAAAGTATGATACAAAGAATCCGATGCCGGAAGGATCTGCAAGAGCTGAAACATATAATCCTGTGCTTGATAAACTGGAGATCCTTAATGCTGAGCTTAAAAAACTTGCGGATAAATACGGCGTTGGCATGGCGCAGATCCCGGTAGCATGGGCGATCGCTAAGGGAACGCTGCCCATTATCGGCGTGACAAAAGAAAATCAGGTGCTTGATGCGGTGAAAGCGGCAAACATCACCCTTACAGAGGAAGAGACAGCATCTCTGGAGAATGTGGCTGACAGTCTCGAACTTAATGTGATCCGTTTCTGGGAAAAAGAAATGAAATAACCCATCACTTAAAAAGTGGGGGTCTTCTCACACTGAAATAAAACAGAAAAAGAAGGGCGGATTTGTGCAGAGAAAACAGAATACTATGATGCTGAGACGAGTTGTGGATGTCTGTATGACCGTCCTTTTACTGTGCCTGATGGCTTATCAGGTAACAGGCGAAGAGGCCCATGAATGGATAGGAATGGGCATGACGGTGCTCGTCATAGTACATCAGATACTAAACAGAAGATGGTATGGCGCAATGTTTAAGGGGAAATATCACGCGTACCGGATATTAACAACAGTGATCAATGTATCGCTGCTCGTGTCATTTGCGATGACGGCTTTCTGCGGAATGGCTATGAGCGGATATGCCGTGCCGTTTTTGTATGGTATGGCAAAGGTGTCCTTTGCCAGAAGAGTGCATATGTCTATGTCTCATTGGGCATTTGTCCTTATGGGACTGCATCTGGGAATGCATATACCGGTGATGGCAGCGAAACTGAAGCTTTCTGAAAGAATGAAGATGTTTTTTTCGGCTGTGCTATTCTGCGCCGCGGGATTCGGCCTGTTTCTTTTTATACGAAACGGAATGACAGACTATCTTCTTTTTCGGGTGCAGTTTGCGTTCCTTGACTATGATAAGCTGGGGGCCCTGGTGATCTTTGAGAATATTCTGATGCTTTTGTTCTGGGCATTTGTCGGAGCGCAGGCAGGCATATTTTGCAGGAATTCGCAGAAAAACGATAAAGAAAAGAAAAATCAGCTGCTTCCGGTGATATATATCATGGGCGCAGTTATTCTGGGATTGGTACTTAACATGGTTTTCTCTGATGAAAGCAGGCAGGGCTTCGTGGATACGGGATGGAATGATTCACAGGAAACCGGATCAGAGGAAGGCGGAGTATCAGATCCTGCTGTTACAAATGAGGATCACCGGACAGCGGACAGTTCTGTAAAGGCAGACCCTTCAGAGATACAGGATGGATTCGTGCTGATAGACGGTGGAACATTCCTTATGGGGAGCCCCGAATCTGAGAACTGGCGCATTGATGACGAAGTACAGCATGATGTCAAGGTATCATCGTATTATATAGATCCTTTTGAAACAACGCAGGAGGAATATACCCGGCTGACGGGCAGTGATCCGGGCAGCTTCAAGGGGGACAGATTGCCTGTCGAAATCATTTCCTGGTTTGATGCTGTTGTTTTTGCCAATGCGAAGAGTGAAGAGGCGGGACTGACCCCGGCATATACAGTGACGGAAACGGTCCCGGGACAGGAGGTGTTTTGAATGAATAAAAAAGTAGTGATTGGCCTGATTATGACAGGAATGCTGATGTTTGCAGGATGCGGGCAGTCCGGCACAGATACAGTCCGGGAGGCGTCGCAGGCCGGAAACGACCAGCAAACGGAAACTGCGGTTGATTCGCCGGATACAGCACTGGCACAGAGCGGAGAAGCGATCGCGGAGGATGCTCAGGCGGCGGATACCGGAAACGGTGAAGGCGTAGATGTAAATGTAAATGGAGGTTCCTCTGATACTTTGGTAGTTTATTTTTCAAGGACCGGAGAACAGTATGAAGTGGGCGTGATCGATAAAGGAAATACCGCGATCGTGGCTGATATGATCGTAGAGCAGACCGGAGCTGATGTGTTTGAAATTTTGCCGCAGGAGGATTATTATCCTTACACTTATGATGAACTGACCGATGTGGCAAAGAAAGAGCAGAATGATAACGCAAGGCCTGCATATGCAGGAGAGGTCCCTGACCTTTCGCAGTACAGCACGATATTCATCGGTGCGCCTGTGTGGTGGGGCGACTGGCCGATGATCATGTACACTTTCTTTGAGGAAAATGCTGACGCGCTTTCCGGAAAAAATCTTATTCCGTTCTCAACGCATGCAGGAAGCGGGCTGTCAGGTTTTGACCAGAAGCTGTCAGAGGCCTGTCCGAACAGTACGGTCGGTACCGGACTTGCCATAGCAGGTACGGATGCGCAGAATGATCCGGAAAAGGTACGGCAGAGCGTAGGCGAATGGCTCTCAGAACTGGGATATTAAATACTAAAACTTCCCACATGGCTTTTCTGAAGCAGTCTGATCATGAAAATAACATTGTAAAGACATAATGCTAAAAGAATCGTGTTATAATTAAAAAGAATCAAAGCTGCCTGACATGGGAGTGATGATTGCTGGAAGAGGTTATGGCTATATTTAATAACGGGAGGTGTTTTGAGTTGAAAAACCTGGGATTTGGAATGATGAGACTGCCGGTTATTTCCGGACCGACAGATTTTGATTATGAACAGCTGAACGCAATGGTGGATGCTTTTCTGGAAGCGGGGTATACGTACTTTGACACCAGCTTTGTATATCATAACGGAAAGAGCGAGGAAGCGACCCGAAAGGCGCTGGTTGAACGCCATCCTAGAAACAGTTTCATTGTGGCAACTAAGTTTCCGACGTTTAACCTTGTGCCGGAAGAGCAGATCGACGGTATATTCCGGCAGCAGCTGGATAATCTGGGCGTAGATTATATTGATTATTATCTTATCCACAATATTCAGACCGTTTATTATGACGGTTACGATGGAAATGGCGGAATCGTAAAGACAACGCATCTCTTTGACCATGCAAGGAAATGGAAGGAAGACGGGAAGATCCGCCATCTGGGCATATCTTTCCATTCATCGGCAAAACTGCTGGACCGTGTCCTGACAGAGCATCCGGAGATCGAATTCGTTCAGATCGCATTGAATCCGATCGACTGGGACAGTGAGCTGGTGCAGGCTGGTCTATGCTACGATGTGATCCGCAGGCACGGCAGAAAGGTTATCATCATGGAAGCGGTCAAGGGCGGCGGACTTGCAAAATTGCCGAAGGAGGCAGAGGATGTTTTGAAAGCAGTGCATCCGGACTGGAGCATAGCTTCGTGGGCAGTAAGATTCTGTCTCGAAAAAGATGATGTGATTGCTGTTTTGTCAGGAATGAGTACGCTTGATCAGGTAAAGGATAATACAAAGACAAGCAATGAAGCACAGCCGTTTACACCTGAGGAGAAAGAGGCGTTGGATAAGGCTATGAGGATATATCGGGAGAGCGCGCCTCTCAGACAGAGCGAGATCGACAGATATAAGGGCCTTATGTATCATGGTGTGCCGGTGACAGCGATCCTGCAGGCATACAGCATTTGTCAGATTCAGCCTGATCCGGGATTTTCCGACGACAATAATTATCTGAAGAATGCCATAGCAGAAGCGGAACATGTGGACTTCAGCAAAGGTCTTGAAAAGCAGACAGTCATCGCGGCAGACGGCTCTGATATCACCGATAAGGTGGAAGAAGCAGTGAGATGGCTGACAGAGCATACGTTTTAAACAAGGGACCTGATAAAACCGCGCGGTGGGTCAGAAGCAGAGCGGATGCTTTGCTGATTGATATTCCTGCGCGGTTTTTTTGTGACACAGGATGATGTTGGGGTCAAAACTACGAGTTCGGGAAAACGTATGAATCTTCACACAATTTATGAACGAGGGACTTTTGACATTTTAATGCCATAGGAAATTTCGTCGATTTCCTATGTCACAAATCCTCCGGGGGATGCACACACCGCACAGAGGAAGTCAGCTGCGCTGCCGTGCGGCGGCGCGCAAAGTCCGGTTCTCCCCCCTCAGGATTGAGGGGGCTGGGGCGTTGAAGTCCGCTCAAGGACTTTGTCCCGGTCCTGCTTGTTATTGTTCCTGTGAAAGAATAAAATAATAAGAAGAGTGATACTGTATAAATGGAAAGAGAAAGGCAGGGAGCGAAAATGGGATTATTTGATATTACTGATGAGAAACTGCGGGGGTTTTATCACAGGGCATGGCTTGAGTGTAACCGGGGGTTCGTGGATCCGAGAAAACACCCTTATCTGGATAAGGCGCTGTATATCTACGCGAAGGAACATGGATGTTCTTATGATGATGCGCTGATATTTGCGAAGACAGGAAAGAAAATGGGCAGATTGGCCAGGTAAACAATTGGCATTCTAAAACATTGCAGCAGAGGTCCGGCAGGATTTATAATATGCGGAAATAAAAACTTCACTGGGAAAGACATCGCTGAAAAAGTTTCCATTGTATTGTAATGCCGTAAATAACAGCGTTATAAAGATCGTATAACGCCGGTATAAAACGTATGGAGGTCGTATGGAAAAAAGGCTGTGTTTTTGCAGGTCATGTGCAAGTTTTTTTATTATAGATCCGGACAAAGTCTGTCCAAAATGTCAGAGTAAAATGGTTTCGTCCGTGATTACGGAGAAAGAGTGGGACCGCGGCGATGAAAAACAGAAGACTGCATATAAAAACAGTCTGACAGTACTTGGGAATAAGACAGATGACAATCAGGATAAACATGTTTCCCGGGACAAAAAAGCATCTTCGGATACGAAACCGCACCATGAGGAGAAAGGTTCGACACACTCTAAAACCAAAAAAAAGAAGTGGAGATCTGTATTGGGGATGCTTCTTCTTTTGCTGATTGCGGGATATGCTGTGTTTATTATTTCCAGACCATATGACGGAGCGTGCACAGATTATGAGTCTGCAGGGAAAAAGGTTTATAAACAGATCAGTAAATTTGATTCGGACGTCTATGTGTCATATAACAGCGATCATTATAATCCTTTCATAGGCATAAATGATGATATTAATAACATCATGAAGGAAGCCTGCAAAAACAATGGAAATCCCCGGGAGGGAGATCATCTGGCCATGAACGCCGCCTGGGTCGACGGCGAATACACTGCTGTTAAACAAAAAGACGGGACAAATAATCTCAATATACAACTAAAGATGTCTTATGAGACGACCAAAGAACAGGAAAAAGAGCTGGAAGCTAAGGTGAATGATATCCTGAACGGACTCGATCTGGACGGCGCCACGGAGTACGAAAAGGTGAAGGCAATATACAATTATATTTGTTCGAATGTGGTTTATGATCATGAACATTTGGATGACGATAATTACCGTCTTAAACATACTGCCTATGCAGCGGCTTTAAAGGGGACTGCCGTGTGCTCGGGCGTTGCGGATCTGTTTTACTGCCTGGCGACATCTGCCGGACTTGAAGCCCGGATCACAGTCAATGACGTACACGCATGGAATATCGTCAAAGTTGACGGAAAGTACTATTATCTGGATCCTACATGGGACCTGGGGCTGGACGAGAGTGAATATCGGTACTTTTTACGCGGATCCGGGGATTTTGTCAGCATACTGAACGGGCCTGAATACGCAGCGCACAGACCGGATATGATGGCCCACTTTCTTCTGGGGCCAAAACATCCCCTGAGCAATGTGGAGGATGATTATGTCATAAGCGAAAATGCCTATGAAAAATAAGCCAGCGAAGATATCTGTTAGCAGAATATTAGTAAGAGACAGGTAAAGTAAATATTATGAAGCGAGGTATGTTTGATATACATGAAATTGTAAATGTAACATCATTTACAGGACTATGAAGCAGAAAGAGTCAAAACACAAGAGGAAGAGATTTTATGGCAAAACTACTGATAAATATGCTGAAAAAAGACAAGCAGATATACATTTTTATTCCGCTTGGCATAGTGTTCATTTTGTTTGCGGG
>DFHP01000073.1:0-1137 GCA_002371335.1 Eubacterium sp. UBA3720 | reverse complement strand
ATGGCGATCCGTTATCCGGAATCCGAGGTAAACCTTGGAGATGCTGTAATAAGAGGCGTGGTCGGTGTAATACTGCTTTTGGAAACAGAGCAGGCAATCGCGATCCTGGGGATCGTCTGGGCTGTGATATCCCTAAATGATGCGGCAAAAGAAATAAACGATTATCACAGGACGAAGAAATTCAGGATCGTCGGCGCGGTGGGTATTGTGTTTACGATCATCATATCGGCTCTTCTGATGCTTGATCCCTTTGAGCACTTTGCTTTTCACGTGCGCATATTGGGAATTGAGATGATCGCAGAGACATTAATCCGCCGCAGAGAATGATTTGAATGCGGACCGTGTACCTTTAAGAAAATGTTGCATATCTTGTAATAATACTGTAATGGTACACGGTACCTGCTGTAACAGCCGGGAGTTTTCATGGGACTTCCGGCTGTTTTTTTGGTTTTGCAGAAAACTGTGTTAGTTTCCGATCATTTTCTGTGAAACAAGCCCTCCGGGGTATTGACAATTATTACGAATTGCGATATATTACAAATAACGATATATCGGTTTATGTAATAGGAGGAAGAATCATGGGACGAAGAGCAAACAGCGGCGCGCTGACCGAGTCTGTTTTTTACATTCTATTGCGGCTTCATCGACCGGCACACGGTTATGCATTAATGAAGGATATCGCTCAGATGACAAACGGAAGGGTAAGTCTGGGAGCAGGTTCCCTGTACGGGGCTCTTGATACCTTACAGAAAAAAGGATGGATCAAAGCGTTGGACGATCATCCTCAGGATCGAAGGATAGAATACATCATCACAGACACTGGAAAAAAATTCTTTGAAAAAGAAATCATCCGACTGGAGGAACTTTTGCGGAACGCAGAACTAATGAAGGAGGCAGCATATGAAGACAACCGTGAAAAAGACTTTTCTGGATATACAAAAGGAGGAAGAATGGCTGAATGAGCAGGGCGAAAAAGGCTTGATGCTCATAGGTTATCATAACGGAAAATATGAGTTTGAAGATGTTTCTCCGGTGAAGTATCAGTATAAGATTGATATGCCTGCTTACGCCGGAAACCGAAAAAAAGAATACTTTGATTTCCTGGAGCAGACCGGCATTTCCGTAGTGGCAGAGTAC
>DFHP01000189.1 GCA_002371335.1 Eubacterium sp. UBA3720 | reverse complement strand
AAGCATAAGGGCGAGACAACGATATCAAAACGTGGCCGGAAAAGGCTGAGGTATTTACTGTTTGAGGTTGCGATGTCCCTTGTGGCAAAGAATCCAGAGTTCGCCCAACTGCACCTGTACTACACGACCAGACGGATCAACCCGCTGAAGAAAATGCAGTCACTGATGGCAGTAGCCTGCAAACTGATCCGGATCTTCTACGCAATGCTGACAAAGCAGGTGGACTATGATCCGCAGAAGATGATCAGCGATATCAGAAGGCCGGAGATCTATCTGCAGGCAGCGTAACAGAGGCAGAAACACGATGGCGGCTGTATCCTGAACAGCCACTGAGTAAAGCAGAATGTCACAGATAACGTCCACCGCATGGTGCTGGGACAGGAAGCGAGTCAGTAATCAAATATACAAAGAATGAGCCGGCAGTCAGCAGGAATTGCGACCATAGGGCATGACCCTGCAAAGGAGCTAAGCTGACGCCCTGGTTATGGATAGGCGGTACGAAGGAAGTTGGGACCTCCTGAAGAGGGAGGAGAACCCGTTGGACACAGGAGGTTCGCTGCCATAGAGGGAAGGGTATGCACAAAGGCCATGTAGAGCGAAATGGATGACGTTCTACTTCGTGCACCCTTAGGCCACTATTTCAGCATCTGATGTTATGAAATATCCATGACACTGGCTCTTCTTGCTGAGATATACCAGGTGAAAAACCTTGGATTTTCAACAAAAATCACTTGATTATATGAGGAGGTTAAATTGAAATGAATAAAAGTTTAGCAAAAAGACAAAAAAGAAAAACACCTTCAACAAAAGAATTTGATAGTTTGTGGGTTGTTTTTTGGACACTTGTTGTGGCTCTTTGTGTACAGTTTGCTATTGGATTAGATTTCAAATACTTGATTGGCGAAATCTGCGCTCTCTTAGTAATGGGAATTGATTCTATTATAAGTGGATTTAAAACGGGAAAAAACGGGTACACAGAAAAAGATCTCTTTGCAGTTAAACCAATTATTGTAGGTAGTATAGCTGTTGCTGTTATTTTATTCGTTTTGTTATTATCCAGAACAATTTCCAGAGGAAATGTGTTGTCATCTCATGTAATTATACGTACTTGCGGAGTATCTATTGGCCTTTCACTTTTAGTGCTAGTTGTATTACTAGGTCTCATGAACTTATATAAAAATTTCCATAGATAGGATTTCCTTTGATGAGGATTATGCAAGTTTATTGTGATATGAGAACTCTGTAGTAAAGTTCCACTAAAAGTTACATTTCAGCCCCTATTTCTTGAAAAACATCTATTCTGACACACAGGGTATCGTAGGATGTGGTATATTTTGTGTAATGGTTACACTGTTATGAAGTGACTTTTGTCAAGAAGTAATCAAAGAAACTCCTTCAGTGTATGTTGCAGAATAAGAGTACCAAAACATCCTTCAGCTTTTGACAGCCACAGTTGTAGAGCTCTGACTGCATCTGGAAAGAGCCATGTTCAACAGTTCCCGGCATTTGGCCACTCTGTTATCCGTGGATTGGGTACCAACAGGCTAATGGTTCGCCGAGAGCTCTGCAATCTAAAAACGTGGATCACGGCTTCATATGCACACATAGTGTAAACGCAGATAGCTCGAACCTTGAAGTGATCACAGCTCCTTGCAGATGCAGTCAGATGATTCAATTGTTGATTAGTTTCACTTGTTACGTAGCCAGTCGGTTCCTAGATTTGGAGCTTGAGGCCAAACGCAGTCGCCGAAGGGCACCCTTGACGGGTTCTGAGGAGGATGCTAAAATCGCAGCCCCGACGGGTCAGCTGTTTTAAGTCTGTTCCTGAGTTCCTCGCCGTCGGCCAACCGTCCGGTTACTTGAACATGCCTTCCATGTCGTCCTGGCAAAGCGGACGAATCCCGTTTTTGGTCAGGACCTTGATTGCCGCCTCATTGTCTGCCACACGGAAGATCATGCATGCGCTGTTTGCCTTCTTTGCCAGGAAGGCGTAGGAATACTCCAGATTGATCCCGTTGTCTCCAAGCAGATTCAGGACCTTGACCAGGGCGCCCGGTTTATCCTCAAAGACAATGGCCAGTACCGGTGTCAGGGAGCATACATAACCTTCCTGTTTGAGGATCTGGACCGTCCTGAAGGGGTCATCAACAATCACACGTACAATGCCGAAGTCTTCGGTCTCCGCGAGAGACAAGGCTCTGAGGTCGATCTCGCTGTTCTGAAGGATTTTGGTAAACTCAGCGAGTGCGCCGGGCCTGTTTTCCAGAAAAGTTGAAATCTGTTTAACTGTCATCTCCTGCCTCCTTCTTTATAATATTTATATGATAATAATGTCAAAAGTTCCTTATTTGCACTAAATCCTGTTTCGTTACAGGTCGCACCTGCACCGGCCTCCAGGTTTTCGCAAGCCCTTCGCGCAAAAATCCCCGGGGGTTACGTTTTTATCCCTGATACAGATTTCTCTTGTCGATTACGCGCTTTGCCTTGCCTTCGCTCCTGGTGATAGTCTTGGGAGCCACAAGCTTGACGACACAGTAAATACCCAGCATGGCCTTGAGATCGCTGACAAGCTGCTTCTCGCGCTTTGTGATGTCCTTGATGGAGTCGGAGAACATCTCCGGTGTCATCTCGACCTGGACCTCTATACGGTCACTGTGGTGCTCTCTCGTCACGATGATCTGGTAGTTGGCAGGATATCCGTCATTCATGAGGACTGTCTCGATCTGACTCGGGAATACGTTGACGCCCTTGACGATCAGCATATCATCGCTGCGGCCCATCGGCTTCGCCATGCGGACATGTGTCCTTCCGCAGGAACAGGGTTCCGCATTAAGGACACAGATATCTTTTGTGCGGTAACGAAGAAGCGGGAATGCTTCTTTATTGATGCTGGTGAAAACAAGTTCTCCCTTTTCTCCGTAAGGCAGCACTTCGCCGGTCTGGGGGTTGATGATCTCAGCAATAAAATAGTCCTCATTGATATGCATGCCGTTCTGGGCAGAGCACTCAAAGGCGACGCCGGGGCCGGAGATCTCTGTCAGGCCATAGATATCATAGGCCTTGATTCCCAGTTTTTCTTCGATATCATGGCGCATTTCCTCCGTCCACGCTTCCGCGCCGAAAACACCCGCCTTGAGCTTGATATCGTCCTTCATGCCGCGCTCTGTGATGGTCTCCGCAAGATAGGCCGCATAGGACGGTGTGCAGCACAATACGGTACTGCCCAGATCTTTCATGAACTGGAGCTGGCGGTCCGTGTTGCCGGAAGACATGGGCAGAGTCAGGGATCCGACCCTGTGAGAGCCGCCGTGAAGGCCCGCTCCGCCGGTGAAGAGGCCGTATCCGTAGCAGACCTGTACGACATCGTCCTTAGTGGTTCCCGCAGCTGTCAGGGCCCTTGCGCAGCACCCCTCCCACATGTCAAGGTCGTTCTGGGTATAGCATGCGACAACACGTCTGCCGGTCGTGCCGCTGGTGGAGTGGACGCGGACACAGTCCGAAAGCGGAACAGCCAGGAGTCCGAAGGGATACTGTTTGCGCAGGTCCTCCTTGCTCAAAAACGGAAGCTTGTGCAGGTCTTTCACTCCCTGGATATCCTCCGGCTTCACTCCTTTTTCATCCATCTTCTGTCTGTAATAAGGGACTGATTCATATACGCGCTTCACTGTCTCTACAAGGCGCTCATCCTGCCATGCTGTGATCTGTTCCCGTGAAGCGCACTCAATCTGCGGCTCAAAATAATGCTCCATGTATGTACCTCCAAAAGCTGTAGATTTAGATAAGAATGCAAGACCATGGTCCCGGTGTCGTCCGACTATCGCGCCAGATTGGCGAATCTGGTAAGAGAAGGCTGCCAGCTGAGTTCAACGGTTCCGATGGGGCCGTTTCTCTGTTTTGCAATAATAATCTCCGCGATCCCTTTCTTCTCCGAATCCTCGTTGTAGTAATCGTCACGGTAAATAAACATGACCAGATCCGCATCCTGCTCGATGGCGCCGGATTCACGCAGGTCGGAAAGCATGGGTCTGTGGTTTGGACGGGATTCCACAGCTCTTGAGAGCTGGGAAAGGGCCACTACAGGCACATTGAGTTCTCTTGCCAGGGCCTTGAGAGACCTGGAAATATCCGATATCTCCTGCTGGCGGGATTCGCCGCTCTTCCCGGATCCGCTCATCAGCTGCAGGTAGTCGATGATGATGATCTCAAGGCCGAATTCCAGCTTGTATTTGCGGCATTTGGATCTGAGTTCCGCCACCGTGATCGCCGGTGTGTCGTCAATGATCAGACGGCTGTCGCCGATGTTTCCCGCACTCTCGATGACCTCTGCCCATTCGTTCTCCGTCATATCGCCCGTGCGGATCTTCTGGGCCTCGACATGGGACTGCATGGCCAGAAGGCGGTTGACCAGCTGCTCCTTGGACATTTCCAGGGAGAAGATACCCACACAGCGGTTTTCCCGCATGGTCAGATAATCCGCTATATTGAGGACCAGAGCGGTCTTTCCCATAGAGGGACGCGCCGCGATCAGGATAAAATCCGCTGGCTGCAGTCCCGCCGTCCTGTTGTCCAGATCTGTAAATCCGGTGGATAATCCGGTGACATTGCCCTTGATCCTGGACGCCTGCTCTATCTTGTCCATGGCATTAAGGACGATCTCTCTGATCGGAACAAAGTTATTGGCAGTGCGGCGCTGTGAGATCTCAAAAATGCGTTTTTCCGCCTTGTCAAGGAGTGTCTCCATCTCCTCGTTTTCCGCATAGCAATTTCCTGCGATCTCTTCGTTGGCGCGTATCATGCTGCGCAGAAGGGACTTTTCCGCAACGATATTAGCATAGGATTTTATATTGGCAGAA
>DFHP01000207.1 GCA_002371335.1 Eubacterium sp. UBA3720 | reverse complement strand
GCATGACCTGCGCAAACATGTAGTCATCCATCAGCGTCAGCTCGTCAAGTGTCTTCCTGTCAGCCATTTCAGTATCCTTTCCGGCTTCCTGCCTTTATCTTATCATATCCCGCCTTTTATATCTATTGTTCAATCCCCTTGGGGGTTGAATTTCTACATGATTATTCAAATATAATAATATATATGAATCATCATGCATATTGAATGGCGTTGTCCCCAACGCCGCTTTGCTCTTATCATTACAGTGCAATAATAACACTATCCTTGAATTTGTCAATATGGATTATTCTATAATTATGTATTAAGTGTCTGAATGCTGCACTTCAATGCATCATAAAATACAAAACCGCCGCACTGACGCAATGTCCAGTACGGCGGCCTCTTAGCGAATATGTTAGAAGCAGCGAGGAAAGCGGCTGCAAATGCCATGCTTTGAGATCAGCTGCCCCGGCATTGTTATTGTAAAAAAATGTTCACACTTCCCGCCCGAATATATGGGGCAGCCGGCCTTACTTCGATCCTTATCTGTCGATTCCCCCTTCCGATTCGACGAGGCTTTTTTTGCAAGCTATTTTATTATTCACAGTCCTCTTAACAGGCAGCAAACTACTTTGACCATGACGGAGGCTTCTTGTCGGTAATAAAATATTCCATACCCTTCTTTACAGACTCTTTACAAAAAAGCTCCGTTGCAGACTTGGATCACCTGTCCCTTGACATGTTTTCCCATGTCCGATGCCAGGAAGAGGCAGGCGTTGGCCTGGTCGATGGGATCACATTCCGGTCCCGGGAAGTAGACAAAGTGCTTGCTGTATTCCAGCATTTTGGCGCCGCCGGGCTGCTCGCCAGCTTTGTTGGCAAGATGGGCCGGTGTGACGGTCGCTCCCGGTGCCACTGCATTGATCCGGATATTGGTGTCGATCAGGCGCATGGCAACATTCTTGGTCAGCGTATTGATGGCGCCCTTGGAGGATGTATAGGAGGCACCGCAGAAAGGTCTTTCTCCGTTTACAGAAGAGATATTAATGATGCAGCCCTCATTTTTGGGAAGGAAGACCTTGAGAGACTCCCGGATAAAGCGGAAGGGGCCGAATACATTGGTCTGATAGACGTGTTCCAGCCACTCATCATCTGTCTCGTCGATCATCTTCTGCTCACCGATTGCCGCATTGTTGATGACGATATCCAAATCTCCATAGACGTCCAGGGCAGTCTGGATGACCTTCTTCACATCGTCCAGATTTTTATTATCTGCGACGACACCCGTCACCTCATATCCCTGGCCGCGGATGTTATTGACCGCATTTTCCAGCTTATCCTGTCCTCTCGCGGTCATCACGACCTTTGCTCCTTCTTTTGCAAAAAGTTCCGCCATGGTATAGCCCATGCCATAACTTGCACCGGAAACAATGGCTACTTTTCCATCCAGCATTTTTGCCTGCATTCTTTCATCCTCCTCTAATCGCTTGATTCTTCATTTCCCGCAAATAACAGTTCGTTCTTTCATGGTGGCTGGTCCACTCTTCCAATGTAATGCCGGAGTAAAACAACTGTATCGACAGTTAATTTCACTCTTTCAAAGCATGCCGGAGCACTTCTGTGCGCAGGCATCGTCAACGAGAAATTCGCGGAGGCGATTTCTCGTTGACATCAGGGGATGTTTGTGCTCCGGCACAGACATCCGGAGTGAAAAATATTGCATCGGCATTATTTTTCACTCTTCTGCCAGTTCGATGCGTACATCATAGGATCCTTCCAGGACCGCGATCTCACTTAAGGGAGTGGTGATCACGCCGATGTTTACCTGATCACCATATTGTTCCGAGTCGTCCTCATCCTCGAACAGGATTGTGAAGTAGGGTGCATCGATGGCATAGTCGATATCTCCGTTCAGCCATCCATAATGGACTTCCTCTTCCTTATAAGGCAGGTCTTCCGTAATCCCGCAGAAATCGTGGGAATAGCGGTTGACATGCTGTGTCACGGGGAGCTTATCGATCAGAGCCTGTGCAGTCTCACTGTCGTTGAGTACACCCGTGATCAGGGTATCCCCGAAGTACATGTTGATTTTCGTGCCGCCTTCCATGGGTATCCTGGTCGGCATGGATGGATCCTCTGTCTGCATCTGTGCGTCATCTCTGGCCACGCGCTTTTCTGTGTCGCTCTGCCCGGCTGTTTCGGTCTGTGTGTTCTCTTGCTCCGGAGCTGTCATCTCTGCTTCGACGCTCTGTCCAGCAGAAGCCGTTACCTGTGTATCTTCTGTCTGCTCCTGTTCTGAAACCATCTCTGCTGCCGATGAATTACTGCCGCATCCGGCAAGCCACAGGCAGGTCAGACTTACCAGTATGAACGAAATCACTCTCTTTTTCATGACTTTTATTTTTCTCCTTTCCGGATTTTTTCTTTTTCCTGCTTTTGCTTTTGATTTTGCTTTTGAGGCGATTATACTTGCGCCTTTCAGAAATATCAAATATCTATATTGCATATTTAGTTATTTAAAATTAGAATATCTCTGAGGAGGTGTTTTATGGAAATCCGTGTACTGAGATATTTTTTGGAGACTGCCCGGGAGGGGAATATGACGCGCGCTGCTCAGCGTCTGTTTATTTCTCAACCCACTATGTCAAAACAGCTGAAGGAATTGGAAAAAGAGCTTGGCACCAAGCTCTTTGTCAGGACCAATTACAATATTCGATTGACAGAAGCTGGCCTGCTGCTCCGGGAGCGGGCAGAAGACATCATCTCATTGGTAGATAAAACAGAAGCCGAGTTTAAAGCCCTGGAAGAGGTCAACAGTGGCGACATTTACATCGGTGCCCCGGAATCCGCGTCCATGGGGCTCTTCGCCGAGATCGTCTGCCGGCTGCAGAAGGAGTACCCGAAGATCCGCTGCAATATTTACAGCGGCAACGTACAGGATGTCTGTGAAAAGCTCGATAAGGGACTGCTGGATTTTGCCATTGTCATGAACTACGTGGACCTCATGAAGTACAACTCTCTCCCCATGTCAACAAAGGATAACTGGGGCGTGGTCATGCGGCAGGATGATCCGCTGGCAGCAAGGAAATCTTTCTCTGTATCGGATTTGAAAAAACTCCCACTGATCTGCTCAAAGCAGTGGGTGGATCAGGAATTTCCTCAGTGGTTTCGATCCGATCTGGGCGATGTCAATATCGTCGCCACCTATAACCTTCCCTTTAACGGAGCTGTCATGGCAAAGGCAGGGATGGGATATGCCCTGATGCTGGACAACCTTGTCAACACGGGAGAGGAAAGTGAGATCGTCTTTCGCCCGCTGCTGGACGTGCCGGCAGCAGAGATGTTTGTCATATGGAGAAAATATCAGGTTTTCACCCCGATCGCAGAGCTGCTGCTGAACCAACTCCAGTCTCGCTTCGAATAACAGTCCCTGAATTGGTGTCTGTAAATTTGTGTCAGACACCAATTCAGGGACACGTTTGACATTTCTGTGACTAATCCTTTGTTATACTGACGTCGTCAAATAAAACAAAGCAGACAACCGCAGACATGCGGGACAGCTTTCATGAATATTTGGACAATCAAAAAGGACCCGTTTTAGGTCCTTTTTGTCATTTTGGGGCTGAAAAACCGATATTTTTAAAAATTTCGGGAAACAGGATGGTAAAATCGGGCCTATCCTGCGCCATCCTTCGCATCGTAAATAAACATTTGACTAGCTATATTTTCTGAATATAGCAAACCGCCGCACTGACGCTCCTGTCCAGTGCGGCGGCTTGTTGGCGAATATGTGTTAATTAAAATAGGGGATTCTGTTTGTGAGCAGACAGCTCCTTTATGCTGCCCTGTTCAGAAGATATCTCATCATGATCATCTCGTCTTCAAGATCGCAGGTGAAGATCTCCATCTGATGGCTGAAATCTCTGATCCATCTGTTCATGCCATCCACATTCTGGTCTGCGGATTTCATATTGTACCGGGTTCCGTCGGAAGAGACCAGAAAAACAGGCATCCTGCATTTGTTGATCGCTTCGTTGAAATTCCTTACATCGTTCTGTGTCCTTGTTGTCATGGTCTTTTCCTCCTTTTTTGATTTCCTTTACGGATAATTGTTATATTTTTTATGACTGCCTGTCTGGCAGCTCTGATGATTTCTCTGATCAGGTTTTCCCTTGA
>DFHP01000049.1 GCA_002371335.1 Eubacterium sp. UBA3720 | reverse complement strand
ACAAACATGCCACGGCCCTTTTCTGTCATCATTCCCCACGGGTAAAAAAGGCAGCATTCCCTCACAGTCTTTTTTCATTCAACGAATCCGGACATCATACAACCTCCGGCTGCACCGGCCGCTTTGATTTCCTTCAGATTCTCTGGCTTTATTCCTCCGATTGCATAGACTGGCAGTTTTGTCCCGGCACATATACCTCTTACGAAGTCGATCCCTCTGCCTTTCAGCCCGGGTTTGCATTGTGTCTCAAAGATAGTTCCGAGCACGATCTGCGTCGCTCCGAAATCTTCCGCCTCCCGCACATCCTCCGCGCTGTGGCACGAGACGCTTATTCTCCTGAATTTACTCAGCACCGATGAATGCCTCTTCAGCTCCGCAGCAGGCAGATGAATGTTTTCACATCCTGTCCGTACAGCCATATCCGCATGGGAATGCACGAAAAACAGAACCTTTTCCGCCTCGCATATCGGGCGCACCTTCATTGCGAGGTCTTCATATTCCGCGTCCGTCAGATCTTTTTCCCTTAATATAAGCGCCTTCGGCTGCATTGCCGCGATCTTCCGGATCTGACAGATATAATCTCCTTTATATAAGTGCCGGTTTGTTACCGCGATAGTATCTTTTGGATCAAACATATATATAATCATTCAGCACAGGCTGAAGACCTCCCTTTTCCATGTCTTCATACATTCTCTCAAATGAACGGCTGTCATTGATCTCAAACTGCTCGTCGCCCACATCCGCATCCTCTTTGCCTGTATACTTGGATTCGTGGTCGCCTATTCCGGTGGACACTCCGGCTGAGACCTTCGTGGCGCATATCTTTGTGATGCCATTGCGGAAGGAGAGGCTCTCCCTGCTGGATACCGTGATCCCCGCAAAAGGCAGGAACAGTCTGTACGCGCAGAGCACCTGGCAAAGCTCCCTCTCGCCTACATCTCTTGGATTGATCCTGTCATTGTTTACGATCGGACGAAGACGCGGACAGCTGAGTGAAAGCTCCGCATGCGGATACTTTCTGTTCAGATAATACACATGCAGCGCCGTAGCAAGCGCATCCCTGCGAAAATCATCCAACCCCAGAAGCGCAGAAAAACCGGCTCCCCGCATGCCGCCCATCAGCGCCCTCTCCTGTGCTTCAAAACGATATGGCCAGATCCTCTTATGTCCCAAAAGATGCAGGGTCTCATATTTATCACTGTTATAAGTTTCCTGGAACACTGTCACATAATCTACTCCGCACTCATGCAGATACTTATATTCATCCGTATTCACAGGATAGATCTCGATTCCGATATTCCGGAAATATTTCCGGGCGATCTTCACCGCCTCTCCTATATATTTCACGTCGGAATACTTCCGGCTCTCGCCGGTCAGAATTAAGACTTCCTCCATTCCCGTATCAGAGATGACCTTCATCTCATGCTCTATCTCCTCGAAGCTAAGCTTTTTTCGGTGAATATTGTTATAGCAATTGAACCCGCAGTAAATACAATAATTCTGACAATAATTAGCTATATAAAGCGGCGTGAATATATAGACCGTGTTACCAAAATGCTTTCTGGTTTCCTCCTCGGCTTTCCTGGCCATCTGTTCCAGAAACGGCGCCGCTGCCGGAGAAAGCAAGGCTTTAAAGTCTTCTACCGAACATCTGTCATGGCTCAGCGCCCTTTTCACATCCTCTTCTCCGTAGCTGTAATAATCATATTCATTCATCTGCCTGATGACTTTCTCCATAACGTCGGAGCTGATCTGTTCCATGCCTTCAATATATTTCATGTGATCTGTCCGGAACGACGGATCCGTCTCCAGTCTGTGTTTTCGTTCCAAAGCGGCAGCCGGCAGCTTGTCACTGTCCACGAAATATATTTGATTCTCTTCATTCATCATTTTTTTCCTCCTGTTTAATGCGGACAAATATATAGCGGTTATGGTTCCTGCTCATCGAAGAAATCCCGTCAGCGGATCTGATGCGCTGCCGCCCCTTGCAAGTACACGTCCCATACCTGTCACATAAGCGCTGCGTCCCGCTTCGATCGCTTTTCTGAAAGCACCCGCCATAGCCGGCACATCTCCCGCAGTCGCAATGGCGGTATTCGCCATGACCGCTGCCGCGCCCATTTCCATCGCTTCACACGCCTGTGACGGTTTGCCGATTCCCGCGTCCACGATGATCGGCAGATCGATCTCATCGATCAGGATCTGGATCAGTTCTTTTGTCGCAAGGCCCTTATTGCTGCCGATCGGAGCAGCAAGAGGCATTACCGCCGCCGCGCCTGCATTCTGCAGATCCCGTGCCACATTCAGGTCCGGATGCATGTACGGCAGTACCACAAAGCCCTCTTTAGCCAGGATTTCCGTCGCCTTGACAGTTTCATAGTTATCAGGCAAAAGATACTTCATGTCATGCATGATCTCGATCTTAACAAAATCTCCACATCCCATAGCCCTTGCAATACGGGCGATACGCACCGCCTCTTCAGCGTTTCTCGCACCCGATGTGTTCGGCAGCAAAGTCACTCCCTCCGGGATAAAATCCAGAATATTGTCACTCTGACGCGTGTTTGCACGGCGTACCGCAAGCGTAATGATCTCCGCGCCGCCCTGTTCCACCGCCGCTTTGATCAGGTTCAGATTATATTTGCCCGATCCGAGAATAAATCTGCTGTTAAATTCATGTCCGCCTAAAATCAATTTGTCTTCCATTTTAAAATTCCTTTCATATATAAATTATTGAAGCAATTGCGAAACTTCATATGGCTGGGAAATTGTGCGATGATTCAAACGGCTTCCGCGCAAATTTCCCGCCAAAAATGACATGTGGAAAGCTTTCATTATTCACCTAATATGAGCCGGATGACCTGGTTTGCCTGATGTCCCGCGCAGATGGCGACCCTTGGCGCCATCAGGCCCATTCCCTCCGACGTATCAGATCTTAAATCTCCGCAGACATAGAGCCTGTGCATTTTCTTTTCTGTCCGTATATCATTGGCATCCCCGTAACCAGCCATTCCATTACCTGAGACCACGGTAACGCCGGGGCAGGAACTAAGCAGCGTACCTGTCAGCATCGCTTTCTGGTCCGGACGGTCAAACGCCTCGCAGACGATCGGATAACTGCCGAAAAGCTCCGCAGCGTTATCTTCCGTCACTTTGACCGTCTTTGTCTCTATATTCATATATGGATTGATCTGTTCCAGTATCTCCCGGAGCGCTGTTGTTTTTTCCATCCCTATATGAGAAACAAAATAAGCCTGCCGGTTAATGTTTGTCACATCTACACGGTCGAAATCCACCAGAAACAGTTTTCCCACGCCGCTTCTGGCAAGCATCACAGCTATATTTGACCCCAGGCCTCCAAGCCCGGCGACTGCCACGGAGGCATTTTTCAGCTTCACTTTTATTTCCTCCGGAAAACGCTCGTCAAACGCCTTCTCCAGCTCCTTTTCTGAAATACAGTATTCTTCCATGATTCAGCCGCCTCCCATAAACATCAGGATCTCCACGCTGTCGCCGTCCGAGATCAGCACCTTTCCCCATTCACTCTTTGGAATGATCTCCAGGTTTTTTTCCACCACGACTCTGTCCGGTTTATAACCATTTTTCTTCAGGAAATCCAGGATCGTAGTCTCCCTGAACTCCATCTCCTCTCCGTTAACTTTAATCATCTGCATCTCCTTTCCATTTAAATAAAAAAGAAACGTCACGAAAAAACATACCCGAGGTGGTATGCCCCTTCGTGACGTTCCTTTTTTCAATCGCGATCTCTGATCGCGCGCGAGCTGCGCGACGCACTTGTGCGTCTTCCACTGCGCAGCTCTGCGATCCTCCGGAGACTCAACTCAGATGGGGGATTGAAACCCTCCGCTGAGTCAAGTTTGATTCAATACCCACCGCCTATAGAGGCGAGGGACTCTCCATCTGAGTTGAAACAACACTCTGAATGCGCTTTCAATATATACAGTCCGCAGGCTGCATCAGGCCATTGCGGCTTTTTATAAACAGATAACCTGTTTATCCTGAGGGGAGCGAACCGGACTTTGCGCGCCGCCGCACGGCAGCTCTGCTGCCTTCCTCTGTGCGGCGTGTGCATCCCCCGGAGGGTTTCTGTCATAGGAAATCGAAGCAATTTCCTATGACAGAAAAAACGGATATGCCGTAAGGACATATCCGCGAAACTTAGCGCTTTATTTTCCCTACGTTGGCATTATCCAAATCAGGTTCCGGGTCGAGATCCGCCAGATCTCCTCTCAGCCGACTCCTGTCAGCTCCCCTTTGAAATCTTTATATATTATAATCCATGTCCCGGCTTTTTTGCAAGCCTCCAACCTGAAATTAAATCGCGATCTCTGATCGCGCGCAAGTTGCGCGACGCACTTGTTCGTCTTCCTCTGCGATCCGCCGGAGGCTCAACTCAGATGGGGGATTGAAATCCTCCACTGAGTCAAGTTTGATTCAATACCCACTGTCTATAGAGGCGGGGCCTCCCCATCTGAGTTAAATGACTTCCGGCAAATAACGCCCCTGCCGGTTCATTCCACCCTCAGAAACGAGTTCTCAAAAACGTCAGGAAACCTGTGCCCTCTGCCGGCTGAAGTATCACTCTCTTTCATTTGACATTTACATATGGCGAAACTATACTAAAAGGCATAGCATTTTCAAAACGTCTCGGGCTTACTCCACATATGGGATCACTTACTATTATATGTTTTTTTGCCCGAAAAAGGAGGAATTACATGAAAAGAAAAATGATTACAATATTACTCAGCGCAGCTCTGGCAGGCACGCTTATGTCAGGCTGCGGAAACGCTGCAAGCACTGACGGTTCAGGTTCAGAGGCTTCTTCAAAGGCCGTTTCACGATCCGCGTCTGAAAGCGCGGATTCATCTGTCTCCGCAGTTTCTGTAAATGATGATCAGGCTGCCGCTGATAAGGTTGCCGATCTGATCGACGCCATCTATGTACAGGAGTGGACCGAAGAGACAGACGCACAATGTGCCGAGGCAAAAGCTGCATGGGACGCGCTTACGGATGCACAGAAAGCGCTTGTGGAAGGAGAAAACGCTGATCCGGATTATTTCGGAAGAGACACGGGAGACCCTTCCGCTGATGATCCGCTGAACGCTGATGAGATAGGAGAAAACGAGATCCTCGTCGTTTCCTTTGGAACATCCTTTAACGAAAGCCGCGCCACAGACATCGGCGGGGTAGAAAAAGCCATCCAGGCAGCTAACCCCGACTGGTCAGTAAGGAGGGCCTTCACAGCTCAGATCATCATCAATCATATCCAGGCCCGCGATAATGAAAAGATAGATAACATGGATCAGGCCCTCTCCCGCGCCGTGGATAACGGCGTCAAAAATCTGGTCATCCAGCCTACTCATCTGATGCACGGAGCTGAGTATGACGAACTCATGGATGCAGTTGAAAAATACAAAGATAACTTCGAATCTGTAAAAGTTGCCGAGCCTCTTCTGGGCGAAGTCGGTAATGATGCCAGTGTAGTAAACGAGGATAAAAAAGCTGTGGCAGAGGCAGTAACTGCGGCGGCAGCATCCGAAGCCGGCTATTCTGACAGCGCGGCAGCTGCCGAAGACGGAACGGCTTTCGTATTCATAGGTCACGGAACTTCCCATGAGGCGAAGATTTCCTACTCTCAGATGCAGTCCCAGATGAACGAACTTGGCTATTCCAATGTATTTGTAGGCACCGTGGAGGGCGAGCCGGAAGAAACCGCATGCGAGGAAATCATCAAAGCCGTATCAGATGCAGGTTATACGAAAGTAATCCTCCGTCCGCTGATGGTAGTGGCAGGCGACCACGCAAATAATGACATGGCCGGTTCGGATGAGGATTCCTGGCTCAGCATGTTTAATGCTTCCGGCAGCTTCGAGAATGTCGATGTGCAGATCGAAGGCCTCGGCCGGATCCCTGCGATCGAAGAATTATACATCGCCCACACAGCTGACGCCATGGCAAACGCATAATAACCTATAAGGAGAAACAAATTAAATGAAAAAGAAACTGATCACAGCCCTTCTTTCGACCGTTATTATTTCCGCGGCGCTCTGTGCCTGCGGCGGTTCATCCTCAACCGGCACCGGCAGCAGCGAAGGAACTGCCGCATCTTCTGTCAGCGTTTCCGACGCGGCCGCCGCTTCTTCCATAGGTGCTTCTGACGAAAAAAACGCGGAGGCGGCTTCGGCTCCCGCTGCAGAAACCGCTTCGCCGGCCGCCCTCGAAGACGGCGTTTATACGGCTGAATTCAACACTGACAGTTCCATGTTCCACGTCAACGAAATGCTTGACGGCAAGGGAACTCTCACCGTGGAAAACGGTCAGATGACGATACACGTAAGTCTGGTGTCCCAGAACATCGTTAACATGTATCCCGGAACCGCCGAAGATGCGCAGAAGGAAGGGGCGGTACTTCTTCAGCCGACTACAGACACCATCGATTATCAGGATGGCACTACCGAGGATGTCAGCGGTTTCGATGTTCCGGTTCCGGTGATCGGTGAAGAATTCGACCTCGCTATTATCGGCACCAAAGGAAAATGGTATGATCACAAGGTCAGCGTGACAAATCCCGTGCCTGTTGAAGAAACCGCAGCGGAGTAAAGCGCGCATATTCGTTTCTGTACACACGGAAAACGAAACATCATCTGATCGGGAAGGATAAATAATTTTTGACAATTTTAAAGGGATGCCCTTCACTGACAGGGTATCCCTTTGTTCTTAATCAGCTATAAAAAGTACTCCCAGGGTTCCCGGTCCGCAATGACTCGAAACAACACTTCCCGCCCGGGTTACCAGTATTTCATCAAACACATTCAGTTTTGTCAGATAATCTTTTACCTCTTCCACGATCTCATCATTTACGCCGGAATGTGTGATAAATACTCTCTCTTTTCTGGCTTTCTTCAGATCCTCCTCCATATCTTTTACATAGCTCATGATCACCTTGTTCAGCTTGCCTCTGTATTTTTTGCCAACGGTCATAGCCCCCTGCTCTACCAGGATCTTGGGATGAATCCGAAGCATTCCGCCGGCGAGGGCGGAAACCCCTGTACAGCGTCCTCCTCTGTAAAGATACGTCAGAGTATCTACCACAAAGCTTGCCCGAACCGAAGGTTTTAACTTTTCGACCCATTCCCGGATCTCTTCTCTGGATCTTCCCTGCCTTGCCATGATCGCTGCCTCGATCAGTAGAAGTCCGATCCCCGTAGACAGATTCGCTGAATCTATCACTGTGACTTTGTCTTCGGCATCCATATCCTGCGCCGCCATCCGCATACAGCTTCCCGTGGAAGACATCGAATCCGAAATGGAAAAACATACAATTTCATCTCCCGATTCAAGGATCGGACCAAATACCGCAGCCACATCCTCCATTGAGACCGCTGACGTTTTCGGTGTGGATTTATTCTCGTCAGACCATCGGTACAGATCTTCCGGGAAAATATCGACCCCATCCAGATATTCCTTATCTCCCAGACTTACGTGAAGCGGCAGGATCACGATACCGTATCTCTCCGTAAGCTCCGCGGACAGATCGCAGGTGCTGTCGCATAATATTCTTACCATAGAAACTCCTCCACATTTTATACTTCCCTTATTTTAAAGCTAAATAATTCTTTAGGCAAGTATCATAAACCCCGCCGTACAGCAGCTCAGCCGCTTTTCTTCGTGCGGCGTGTGCATCCCCCGGCGGGCTTCTTTAACAGAAAACTGACAAAATTTCCTGTTAAATCAGAAAAGCCACCGGGCAGTTAAACAGATTACAGGAAACCTCACTTGCTCTGACCCGATGGCTTTACATCAATCATCTCTTTTCATTCTATCTTCGTCTATCCTCATCGCTGAGTTTTCTGAAGTCTATCGCTTTTATTTCTCCGCCTTCCAGAATATAATCGCGCATATAATCATTGCTTTCCGCCACGATACGGCTGATCCTTTCAGTACGGTAATTTTTTCCATTTAAATAAAGCCCTACTCCCTGCCGCTTCAGATCAAGAAGTTCATGTCTGAGCGGACTTTTTACTTCATTCTTATTTTTTTTCATTCTACCACCCAAAAGATACTTTTGAAGCAGAATTCCCCCTATCTCAATCACATACACCCGGGCGGCCTGCGGGCAGTCTTCCGTTTTGCCTCAGCCTTCGTAAAAGCAGGACCCGGAAACGCGGAAGATACCCGCCATCGCCTTTTGCATGGATAATACTCCGTCCTTGTTTTGTGTGAATAAGATAATTCTGTGTTCCTGATAATTTTTTACAATGTTTCAAACGGATCGGCGATTTCTGTTTTCTGGCTTTGATCTTTTGCCGGAGGCAAATAGACTCCCGGCTTTTTTCATTTAATAAGCCGCTCATACGATTATAGGCTCGCCCGCGAGAGATTTGGCGCGGGATTCGGATCAGCTTCAGCTGACAGCTTCCAAATCGAGTCTCTGCGCATCCTCGCGCAGCGTTTATCTCAGGGGGAGATTGGACCGCCACTGAGCCGAGCTTGTCATAACCCCCGTTTAAGAAGCGGGGGGCTTCTCACACCGAGATAAAGAGCGCACAAAAACAAGCCCTCATGGTCTGCGGCAAATATCTTTCAACTCTGGAATAATTACTGTGAAACTACAGTCAGAAATTTAGAAAAACAGAATCGGACAGAATGTCCTTTTATATAGAAAAAAATCACATCTCACTTCACCTGCACAACGGAATCACCTTCTTTCTGCCGTGTACAGATAACCGCGGATCCTGTTAACCATTATATATCAAACCTTTTTTAAAATTCAACCCCAAAACTACTTCTTTCCCTTTACTTTTTTCTATCGAATGGTATATACTGTGGCAAAAGAACAGAAGAGGATTTTTATATATGAAGATAGAAAAAATCAACGACAATAAAATAAAGTGCACGCTGACCAGTTCCGATCTTGAGAGCCGTCAGATACGTCTGAGCGAACTCGCTTACGGTTCGGAAAAAGCGAAACAGCTATTCCAGGACATGATGCAGCAGGCGCGTAATCGTTTTGGTTTTGATTCTGAAAATGCTCCTCTGATGATCGAGGCAATTCCTACCTCACCGGACAGCATCACGCTGATAATCACGAAGGTGGAGGATCCCGAAGAACTGGATACCCGTTTTTCCAGATTTTCGCCGTCAGAAGAGGACAGCCCGGCAGAAACGAAGCACCCCTCCGGTGCCGACAGTATTCTGGATCTTTTTAAAAGGATCCATGAGGCCCGCAAAAACACAGAGGCCGGATCCGGATCCGCAGGCAGCGCCGCACCTGACCGCAGGAAGAATACACCCTCTGAGGAGTCTTCCGAGGAGGATAGTTCTCTCAGACTGGTTCAGGCTTTCACCTTCACCAGACTTGATGATGTGATAAAGGCCGCCCACAGTCTGAAGGATTTTTACTCCGGATGCAATTCCCTGTTCAGGGATCCTGACGGATACATTCTGGTGCTTCATCAGGCCGAGGAATCGCCTGAACGATTTAATCAGGTATGCAACGTTCTTACTGAATACGGTACGAACCGGCAGGCAGGAGACGCCTATGAAGCGTTTCTTCTGGAGCACGGAGACATTATTATAAAGAACCGCGCGCTGCAGCAGCTTTCCGCATACTGATATGCGATCAGACGTCTTGCCTTCACAGCAGACGTCTGTTAATATTTCAGCGGCTTTGCTGCCTTCCTTTGAGCGGCGTGTGTATCCCCCGGAGGGTTTTTCACAGAAAACTAACGTAATTTACAAAAACTTTCCGATGCTGTTTTTCATGATCCCAACAGCCCCTTCAACATGAAGCGGGAAGTTTTTATAATTTACTGTGAAACAAAAACAAGATGCCGGCGCATAAATAAATGCGCCGGCATCTTATTTACATTATCAGCTGTTCTGCGATAAAAAAGCTACCATCTGCTTCAACGCTTCTTCCTCATCCTGTCCGTTGGCGACTACCGTCAATTCATCTCCGGAATCGATTCCCATAGTCATCATTCCCATGATGCTCTTTGCGTTGATACTGCGATTGTCACTTTCCAGGTGTATTTCGCTGCGAAACTGGCTCGCTAGCTGAACTATCATTGCAATCGGTCTGTTTTCCAGGCTTCCCGAAAGATGTACTGTGACTTTCTCACTGACCATTTTTAATGCTCCTCCTGTTTTCTCTCAAAACCTCTGCGATCTTACTCAGTTTGCGAAGTCTGTGATTAACTCCTGATTTCCCGACCGGAGGATCGAGAAGTGAACCTAATTCTGTCAGACTAGCTTCACGATATTGTAACCGAACCCTGGCCATTTCGTCAAGAACCTTTGACAGACTTTCCAGACCAATTGTATCCCGGATATATTCAATATCCTCCACCTGCCTCACGGCTGCGGTCACGGTCTTATTTATATTTGCGGTCTCACAGTTAACCTTCCTGTTAACATTACCGCGTACCTCCCGCAGTATCCGGATGTTTTCGAAGTTCATCAGACCTACTCTGCTTCCCATAAGGCCAAGCATTCTGGATATCTCATCGCTTTCTTTTATATAGACCACATGATACTTTTTTCTTATGATAGATTTTGCGCTGATCTCCATCGTCCGCACCAGAGCGCACAGCTGCGCAGCCGAAAAGCTGTCATTGCAGACCATCTCCAGGTGATAGGAACGGTTCGGATCGCTGATGGATCCGCAGACCAGGAATGCCCCCCTTAAAAAAGCTCTCCTGCAGCACTCCTGACGCAAAAGCACAGAGTGCTCAAGCGAAACCCCGCGGGCAACGGATCCGTCCGCCTCAATGAGTTTCACGCCTTCCAGTATGCGCACCGCCCCTTCACGGTCATCAATGTTCACGACGTATGAACTGCTGTTCCGGCCCGGCTGCCGTTCCTCCTCGATCTGCGGGATCAGTCCGAACAGCTGCTTTAACAGCAGGACATATTTTTCCGCCATATACAGGTGCTCGGTCTGGAAACGTATCTGATAACTTCCATCCCCGCACTCCGTGATCCGGCAGCTCCCAAAGATCAGAAACGCCGCCAGCTCAGCCAGGCGGCAGTGTCTGGCGCCGTCAGACACTTTGGCTATCTCTATCTTTATTTCTGATGAAAAAGACATTTTCAGAACTCCCCGAGAAATTTGACTTCAGGTTCAAGCCTCACCTGAAATTGATCCCAGACAGTATCCTGCACATATTTCATGAGTAAACGAACATCCTCCGCCGTCGCTCCGCCGGCGTTGATGACAAAGCCGCAATGCTTCTCCGAAACCTGCGCGCCGCCGATCTTTTTTCCCCGGAGACCTGCATCCTGGATCAGTTTTCCCGCAAAATATCCCTCAGGGCGTTTAAAAGTGCTGCCTGCACTCGGATACTGAAGAGGCTGCTTGGATACTCTCTTTTCCTTCAGCCCCTGCATCGTTTCTTCAATGGCTTTCCTGTCTCCTTTTTTTAGTTTCAGTTCTGCCGAAAGAACGATCCAGTCCTTTTCCTTGATCAGGCTCGTCCTGTACCCAAGCCTGAGATCTTCCGCGTCCATTTCTGTTATATTTCCATCCCTGTCCATTACATTCACCTTCCGAAGGACGTTCTTCATTTCTCCCCCGTATGCGCCTGCATTCATCGTGACAGCGCCTCCAAGCGTTCCCGGAATGCCGGAGGCAAACTCCAGCCCCGTAAGGCTGCTGTCTTTTGCCTGCGCCGCCAGATTCGAAAGCAGAATGCCTGCCTGCGCGGTAATGATCTCCCCGCATACAGAACATTCCTGCATGTTTTTGAATATCTGAACGATCACGCCCCTGAAGCCCTTATCGCTGACCAGAAGATTACTTCCGTTTCCCATGATAAAATATGGTACCTCCCGGCTTTTGCAGTAATTCAGGACCGAGGCCACATCCTCCTTTTTCTGAGGAATGACAAAAACATCCGCCGGTCCGCCGATCCGGAACGTAGTATGATCTTTCATTTGTTCCTGTGCCAGAACGAAGTCATTCCCAATAAGCCTGCACAGCTCTTCATATACTTTTCTGTTACTCATAGTGAGTTTCATTCCTCCATATTCGGCTATAAACATGATGATCGTCTCAAGGTTCCCGCGCTTATTCCCCCGCCGGGCAGATGCAGAACCTCAGGAAACCGGGTCAGATATTTCGCATTGACCGGATCAGTAATCCTCATAATAATCGCTTTCGTCATAGCCGCTGTCATAGTAGTCTTCATCATAGCTCTCATTGTAGCTGTCGGAGCTGTCTTCATCGTAATCGCTGCTGTTTTCACTTTCCTCGCTGAGGGAAGTATCCGTGGAAATAGTACCGCTTTTCAGCTCGTCGATGTATTTCTGCGCATTTTCAGCTCTTCTGGTATCAGGATATTTGTCTATGATCTCCTGATATGTGGCGATCGCGTTCTCAGTATCGCTGTTCAGCCGGTAAGCATTTGCCAGATATTCAATGACAGCATAATCGTCGTCCTCTATCAGCCTTGCCGCAGCCAGGTTATCAATGGCGCTCTGCCAGTCCCCGCCCTCGTAGGCGGACTTTCCGTCATCCACATATTTGCTGTAGAGGAAGTCCTGCACATCATTTTTGATCGTTTCATAAATGATCATCGCGTCTGCGGACAGTGTATCTGTATCGATCTTTTTAAACGTATCCGCTGCTTCGCTGTAATTTTCGTCCCTGTAAGCCTCATAGGTCTTCAGCAGATTTTCCAGCGAGGTGACCTGCGAAGCAGCCTGTTCGATCTGGTCATTGGCTGTCGTCACGGTAGTCTCAGAATTCTGCACCTGTGCCTGAAGTTCTTCCACTGTGTTCTGCTGGGAAGCCATCTTGCTGCTGTATTCAGTGATCTTCTCATTCGCTTTCCTGTTGATCGCCTGCCTCTGGGACGGCAGTATGATAAACCATGTAAAAAGCACGCCTACAGCTACGCCCAGTATGATGTTCAGAAAGCTGATCAGGACCGGCGATTCATGAACGTTGACTGTCTGGATCACATTCTCGACTATCTTATGGTCCGAAGCTGCCGAACGCATGGATTTTCCGTCAAGTCTTGTGACACTTCCCGTCTTTTCATCAATCTCTTTCAGAAAACGCAGCGTTGTCGCGTTTGTTTTATCTATCTTCTGCGCCCTGCGCAAAAGCTTTCTGGCCCGGGTATATTTACCTTCCTTAATATAAATCAGCGCAAGCAGATGGTAAGCCTTGATCAGTCTGGGATTCTGAGATATAACTCTCCTCAAACTGATCGCTGCCACATCTTCATCGCCCTTTCGGCAGCTTTTAAGCGCGTCGTTATAGTTCTTGATCGTCTGGTTTATGACGGCCAGCTTGTTCTGATCGGCCCGCAGTTTCTCTATGAATTCTGTTGCTATGTTATCTTCGGGCTGCAGGTTCTTGCTGATGACCCACTCGCTGAGGGCAGAGACTGCCTCTCCCATCTCAAAATATACAAGTCCCAGCAGATTCCGTGCCTGGATGTTTCCCTTATCAAATTTCAGGCTTTGCTCCAGCAGATCCACAGCGCCGGAAAGATCTCTGATCTGCGCTTTGTCAAGACCTCTGTTATAGTAGAGGTTTGACAGCTGGCGCGCCTTTTTTTCCATGTTCTTTGTAGTCATTTGGTCCCCTCTGTTCCCGCGGCGTTACTTTTCGCAAAGCTTTCCGCGAAATTTCCCCTTCGGATCTCGTCAGCGGTCATTGTCCTTCTGCTTTTTCTGTATCTCGCGAATAAAGTCCAGAACGTCTGTCATGTCGCGGTTGTATACCGCATCCTCTACCTCGTCCACGTCCATACAGGGCTCAAATTTCTTTAATTCTTCTTCGTAGTTCAGCATTTTCTTTCTCCTTTATTCCCGGGTTCAAGTCCCGCCCGCTGAGACGAGCTTGTCATAACCCGCCGCTTAAGAAGCGGGGGGCTTTTCACACTGAGATATAATTGCTTTCAGTTCTCCTGCCAGATACAGCGAACCGACGCAGAATAATATGCCTGTGCCCTTCTTCTTTTCTGCCAGCACAAAAGCTTTTTTTACATCCGTCTCTGCTGTCACGTCGGAACATCCGCCCTCCGAAAACAATAACGCCATTTTCTCCGCGGAATTACTTCTGCTGCCGCCCACACTTGTAGTCACCACATGTTCCGGATGAAGGCCGGCGCATATCTCCCTGATCATACGGGGATATTCCTTGTCGGCGACAGCGGAAAACAGGATCGTCAGCTCCTGCT
The DNA here is from genome assembly GCA_002371335.1 of Eubacterium sp. UBA3720. Lineage (GTDB taxonomy): Bacteria > Bacillota > Clostridia > Lachnospirales > Lachnospiraceae > DFHP01. The sequence goes on along the minus strand of DFHP01000049.1, from coordinate 13,104 downwards.
TATCATGAAAATGTGAGGCTGCCCGGATAAGAGCCGCAACACCGTCGGCATTATGCGCTCCGTCGATCACCACGCCGTCCTTTACCATTTCCATCCTGCAGGGCCACCTGGTATCGGATATGGCCTCCGCCAGAGTGTCGTCTTCTATCCCATGAACGCTCTGTATCACCTTCATAGCGCGAAACGCAAGTGCCGCATTCATCATCTGGTAATCCGCAACGCTCGTGATCTCAAGCCGAAATATTCCCCCGCCCTCATTACTTTCAGGATCTTCGCGGAATTCAAAAACGATTCCTTCGCTATCCTGCCGTATCAGCCTGATCTGCTCCGGCCTTACCCGGTATGCGGGAATATTCAGCTCTGCCGCTCTTCGCGCTATGACCTCCGACGCCTCCGGATTCCCGTCGTCAAATACCGCCGGCGTTCCTTCTTTCAGAATACCGGCCTTTTCTCCTGCTATCTCCGGAATCGTGCTTCCCAAATACTCCATATGGTCAAAGCTTATGGATGTAATAATACATACAAGGGGCTTTTTTACCACATTTGTCAGATCCAGCCTTCCGCCGAGACCTGTCTCCAGTATGCAGTATTCCACCTTATACTTCCTGAAGATCACCATTCCCATCAGGAACAGGATTTCGAAATATGTCGGATGCGCTTCTCCGCGCGTCATAACCGCCTCTGCGGCTTCCATAACGCGCTCAAACGCCCATAGAAAGTCTTCATCGGATACTTCCCTGCCATTCACCTGAAAACGCTCATTCACGCGCACCAGATGCGGCGACGTAAACATACCGCAGCTATATCCTCCCGCCGTCAGCATGCTGTTTATATAGGCGCATACGCTTCCCTTGCCGTTTGTCCCGGCTACATGGATCACCTTAAAGCTTTCCTCCGGATGCCCCAGGACTCCCAGGATCTTCAAAGCATGATCCGGCCCGGTCTTTTTAGTAAATTTCGGCACATCTTCTATGTAAGAGGCCGCTTCTTCATATGTCATTCTTCTGTTATTCTTTTCAATTTGCTATTTAATTTCCGCTGCTTTCCTCCTGCGCGCGGTCCTCGCCGGCGTTATTACCCGCTGCTCCGGGCGCATTTTCTGCTGTGCCTGCCGCGCCGGAACCGTCAGCTTCCGCGCCGGCTGCTCCGGACGCGTTTTCAGCGGCTCCTTCTGTTCCTGTCCCGGCGTTGTTATCCGCGGCGCCGGCTGCTTTTCCGGAATCACTCTGAACAGACGGTACGGCTGTTTTACATACCGTAAAGAATTTTACCGGTTCTGTCCTGGTAAGCACTCTGGCCGTGGAGGAAGCGCTCTGCTGCGCCACATCCACCTCATCATAGTAATCCACCTCGGCATTTCGCACGACAAGTTCCTGTGAGGATATGAAATCCGTATCGCCGGCTATTTCTCCATTGATCTCAAACTTACTGCAGGCTGTGAAATTTCTTCCGTAAATATGCAGTGCCCCGTAATCATCCTGTGTAATATTTGTCATCATGATCGGCAATACGCCTAATGTCATGACCTGTTGCTGATATGGCGACTCCCCGCCATATACATACTGGCTTCCGTACAGCATATCATACTGCAGAAGCTCCATATCTCTCTGATAATTCTTCGTCTCTTTTCTGGTCTGATGGAACCTCGTCATGGTTCCCTCATGAATGTTCAGACGGTCCAGTACCTCCGCACCGATCTGATAGGCGGCAAGGTCCTTTTCCTCACGTTCCATGCCAAAATTATCCCAGATGATGTAATTCGTCTGGTACAGATATCTGGAGTCCACATCCTTCGTCTCCAGTCCCATAGTAGGCAGATGATCTCCATACATGACCAGAACTACTTTTTCATCATACTGAGAAAGTCTTTCCGTCAGCTGATCGACAAATTCATCCATCTCATGGAGCATATTGACATAGTATTCCCAGGAATAATTGTTATACTCTCTGTCTTCCGCCCCTGATACAGTGACCACCGGATCCTCCAGGACCGGCTCCGTAGAATAGTCGCCATGTCCCTGCACGGAAATGGTATAAATATAATCCGGTTCCTTCGTCGCGTCAAGGCAGTTAAATATCTCCTGCGTCAGAGTATAATCCTTGATCCAGCCTGTCGGCGTCAGATCGTTTGTATCGGACATGTATTCCTGGGAAGTAAAGGAATCAAAACCAAATCTGGTAAATACCGTCTTTCTTCCGTAAAAATTAGCCTCGTTATTATGGATCGCATGAGTGCTGTATCCCAGATCCCGCAGATCGTACGGGATACTCTCGCAGGCAGATTCCTTCAGGATGCTCTTGTAAGGATATTCGCCCGCGCCGAAATAGTGCATACTCATTCCGGAAATACATTCAAATTCGGTGTTTGCCGTTCCTGCTCCCAGAACAGGCACTTTCAGGAATCCGGAAGAATATTCTCCCATCAGCTTTCTGAAGTTAGGGATCGGATCCTCAGAAAACTTCAGGAAATTAACTGTCGTCGGATCGAAGAAGGTCTCCAGCTGCAAAAAGATGATATTTACATTCTCCGACGGATCGCTGTCTTTAATATCGCCTTCGCTTGCTATGATCTCCTTGATCTTGTTTTCATTATAATCCTCGGGCTGATTGATCCCCGTGTCAAAAATAGTAACGCCCAGACAATATGGATAACCGTAATCCTGATACGCAAAGGCGATGTTTCCGAAATAGCCCGATATAAGACGTGATGACAACGCCATATGTGTGGCTCCCGCAAACGCCGCTACGGACAAAACTACGATACCTATATCTACCGCCCAGTTTTTCACTCCCGCATAGCTCTTCGATTTTATCAGGAGCATGATCAGGAACGCCAGTATGGCTATGATGCAGATGACAGCGATCACCAGCGTCAGAGGCGACAGATATTTGTTCATGATCTTCTTCGCGTCGCCGACAAGTTTCAGATCCGGCCCGGTAAAAGGAGTGACCCTGTTCATCAGTATAACGCCGTTTACTATACCAAGGAACAGCCAGAAAAGAAACACCAGAGCCCTCATAAAAATACGTTTCGGGAACAGATATACGATCGTCGTCGTCATAAAGATCAGCAGCGTATTATAAAGAAATACCAGAGGGCTGTTCGTCATATAGCTGAAAGCGTCCGCAAAGGAGTGTCTGGAGACAGCTTCTATAATATAATACAGAACGATGCACCCCAGAAACTGCAGCGGCACGGAAACCCTGTTGCAAAACGAAACGAACCCATTTGTTTTTTTCAGCGGCTCCGTTCCGTTCTCATTTGTATTCTTTTTTTGCCTTTTTTTAAACATATGCGAAACTCCTTTGCATAAAGACTGCTTTTCTTCACCTCATTGATCGACGCCTGTCTGTCCCACACATATTCAGGAGGTTCTCCCTTCCGGCGGATAGTTTTATTTTTTGCTAAGCTGATCAAGTCTCTCAAGTACCTGATCCATCATCTGCTGGTAGTTTTCCAGCTTCTCTCTCTCAGCCTGTACCTTTGCGGCCGGTGCTTTGGATATGAATTTTTCATTTCCGAGCATGCCGTTCGACCTTGCGATCTCTTTTGTCAGGCGTGCTTTTTCTTTTTCCAGACGCTCCAGCTCTTTTCCGATATCGACCAGATCCAGGAACGGAATATAGATAGCCGCGCCCGGAATATGTGCCGAAAGCGCATCCTGACCGATACCTTCCTTAACGGCCTGTATCGTCTGCGAATTGGACCTTGCAAGGGTTGTAAGCACCGTCTTTCCACGCTCAAAAACTTTACGGATATGCTCGTCCTCAGAGACAATATAAAGATTATCCAGCTGTTTGCTCGGCGGAACATTCAGTTCCGTACGGATATTCCGGATACCTCGTACAGTTTCCTTGATCAGCTCTGCCGCCGCTGCCTCTTCCTCAAAGTTCCACTCATCCTTATATTCCGGCCATGCGGAGATCATGATTGTCTCCTCGTCCGGATTCAGCGTACAGAAGATCTCCTCTGTAATAAACGGCATGAAAGGATGGAGAAGCTTCAGGGCGTTTGAAAGTACCGTCTTCAGTGTCCACAGTACTGGCAGTTTTTCCTCTTCCGTTCCCTTATAAAGAACAGGTTTGGACATCTCGATATACCAGTCGCAGAACTCCTCCCAGATAAAATCATAGACCTTCTGCACCGCGATTCCCAGCTCATACTTGTCCATATTTTCAGTCACGTCTTTTGCCAGATCGTTTACCTTGCTGATGATCCAGCGGTCCGGCAGACCCAGACGCGCGCTGTCTATTGTCTTTGGCACTTCCGTATCTCCCAGATTCATCATGATAAATCTGGAAGCGTTCCATACTTTATTTGCAAAATTACGGCTCGCCTCTACTCTTTCCCAGTAGAAACGCATATCGTTGCCGGGCGCGTTTCCCGTCATCAGCGTCAGACGGAGCGCGTCAGCGCCATATTTATCAATAACCTCCAGAGGATCAATACCGTTGTTCAGGGATTTGCTCATCTTTCTTCCCTGGGAATCTCTCACCAGTCCATGGATCAGTACATGATGGAACGGTGATTTTCCTGTCTGTTCAATTCCCGAGAACATCATACGGATGACCCAGAAGAAAATGATATCGTAGCCTGTCACCAGCACGTCCGTCGGATAGAAATAGCTCATCTCAGGCGTATCCTTCGGCCAGCCAAGTGTGGAAAACGGCCACAGAGCGGAAGAGAACCATGTATCAAGCGTATCCTCATCCTGATGGAGATGAGCGCTTCCGCACTTCGGGCAGATCTTCGGCGCGCCGCCCCGTTTAACGGTTACTTCGCCGCAGTCATCGCAATACCATGCAGGGATCCTGTGGCCCCACCAGAGCTGTCTGGAAATACACCAGTCCTTGATATTCTCAAGCCAGTGTGTGTATGTCTTTCCGTAGCTTTCCGGTACAAACTGCAGCTCACCTGTCCTGAGCGCTTCAAGAGCCGCCTCGCCCATTTCTTTCATGCGGACAAACCACTGAGGCTTAATCATCGGCTCTACCGTAGTCTTGCATCGGTCGTGTCTTCCAACCGCATGTGTGTGTGGAACTACTTTTACCAGAAGACCAAGCTTCTCCAGATCTTCAACAATGGCCTTTCTGGCTTCATAGCGGTCCATTCCGGTATATTTTCCGCAAAGCTCATTCATGGTGGCGTCGTCATTGAGGATATTTATCTCCTCCAGGTCGTGACGTTTTCCCACCTCAAAATCGTTAGGATCGTGGGCAGGCGTGATCTTTACGCAGCCTGTTCCGAACTCTTTGTCTACATACTCGTCCGCGATCACCGGGATCGTACGTCCCGTAAGAGGAAGCTCCAGCATTTTTCCCACAAGATGCTGATAACGCTCGTCGTCAGGATTAACGGCCACAGCCGTATCTCCCAGCATAGTCTCCGGACGTGTGGTGGCGATCTCCACGAATTCACCTTCTTCGCCGACTACCGGATAATTGATATGCCAGAAGAAGCCGTCCTGATCCACATGCTCGACCTCCGCGTCGGATAAGGATGTCTGGCATTTCGGACACCAGTTAATGATGCGGTTTCCCTTATATATCCATCCTTTTCCATGCAGGCGGCAGAACACTTCCTCAACTGCGTCTGAGCATCCCTCGTCCATAGTGAAACGCTCGCGCTCCCAGTCCGCGGAAGCGCCGATCTTATGCAGCTGATTAATGATCCGGCTGCCATAATCCTTTTTCCACTCCCAGCAGTACTCCAGAAATTTTTCGCGGCCGATCTCCTGTTTATCGATCCCGCGGTCCTTGAGCATATTTGTGACCTTTACCTCTGTGGCGATCGCCGCGTGGTCTGTTCCCGGCTGCCACAAAGCTTCATAGCCCTGCATTCTCTTATATCTGATCAGAATATCCTGCATCGTATTATCAAGCGCGTGTCCCATATGCAGCTGTCCCGTAACATTTGGCGGCGGCATAACGATAGTAAATGGTTTTTTCTCCGGATTTACCTCTGCGTGAAAATATCCATTGTCAAGCCATTTCTGATACAGACGATCCTCGAGTCCCTTCGGATCATACTGCTTTGCGAGTTCCTTGCTCATCTACAGTTCCTCCATGTTTTCATTTATAAACTTCTTATTCTGATTAATTCCTGTTAAATTTGTTATAATCCACCGCCTGCAGAGGCGGGGGACTCCCCGGCTGAGTAAAATTTTTTCACCCTAAGTAGCATTTTTATCCTAGACAAGAAACCCTTCCTTGTCAAGGGTTTCGCATGTATCCCGCGCCCGCGGCGGATGCTTTCATGCGGTCTCTCAGTTTAAGTCCCGCTCGCGGGACTTGAACTGTTCCAGGATCTCCAGGCTCCTTATCCTGCGGTCCAGAATATTGCTCATATACCTGTCCAGATGTTTTTCCACCTCTGTCAGTATCTCTTCATTTAAAGAAAAGGAAAAGATCCTTCCCATGGGCGCCTGCATTATATACCTGCATACGTACAGAGCCTCGCGGCTAAGCCCTGACCTGCCGGGATCGTAATCTCCGTTGATCGTCATCAGCCGCACCTCGAAAACCCTGCGCACGAGCCTGTCGTCCGCATCCGGATTTTGCAGCGCCTTCATAGACAGATACAAAAGATTCAGCGTGTCCTTTTCATCTACGCCCTCTCTTCCGTAATAGCCGGCCATTTCCAGAAAATAAAAGCCGTAGTATACTCCGGGCATCTGACGGGGCAGATCCTCGAAATAATTCATCACATCGGCCCTGATCAGACTGTAGGCGTTTCTCCCCGGAATAACGCTGAAGGTGCCGAAAACAAATGGATTTGACGCCGCCAGCAGCGTACTTTTCGGCCGTCTGGCTCCCCGGGCAAAAGCGGTGATCTTTCCTTCTTCTCTTGTCAAAAGTACAAGCCGTTTATCATTTTCTCCCACAGGCATGGCTGAAAGAACCATCCCGGATACATCTATCGACTCAGCCATATTCTCTGTTCCCTGCCTTTTTCCCGATCGGCACAGCTCCTCTGAATTTACGAAGCTCCTTCCGATTCGTTTTCAGATCCTTTTCACTGATTTCTCAAATTCTTCTTAAATTAATGTTTCGGATCCTTCTTTTTAGTTTTTCGGATCCTTCTTTTTAATGTTTCGACCCTTTTTATTAGTTTTTCAGATCTTTCTTATTATATCCGTAATTCTTCATCAAGATATCACTGTCCCGCCAATCCTTGCGGACCTTGACCCATATTTTCAGATTCACTTGCCCTTCCAGCATTTTTTCTATATCCGCTCTGGCCTCGGTGCCGATTTTTTTCAGCATGGCTCCATGCTTTCCGATTATGATACCCTTGTGAGAATCTCTCTCACATATGATCGTGGCTTCGATATCTGTTATGCCGCCGCTTCTTCTCTTTTTCATTTTTTCGATAGTCACGGCGATTCCGTGCGGGATCTCCTCTCCCAGCGAGCGGAGCGCTTTTTCCCTGATCATTTCAGCCGCGATCTGCCGCACCGGCTGGTCCGTGACGGTATCCTCGTCAAAAAAACGCGGTCCGTAAGGAAGATATTTGAACAGCGTATCAATGATCGTATCCAGATTAGTGCTGTGCAGCGCGGATACCGGAATGATCTCGTCAAAATTTCCGAGAGACTTATACTTTTCTACAGCCTCCGGTATCGATGCTTTTTTTATCTTATCGATCTTGTTTATGACCATGATCACCGGTATTTTTGATCCCTCCAGCATCTTCGCTATGTGCTGTTCGCCCGCGCCTATGTATGCGTCCGGCTCCACCAGCCAGAGGACCGCGTCCACATCTCTGATCGTGCTCTCGGCCGCGTACACCATGTACTCTCCAAGCTTGTTTTTCGCCTTATGAATACCGGGCGTATCCAGAAATACGATCTGCCCCCGGTCAGAATTGTAGATCGTCTGTATCCGGTTGCGGGTAGTCTGCGGTTTTCTGGACGTGATCGCGATCTTCTGCCCGATCAGATGATTCATCAGTGTTGATTTTCCCACGTTGGGCCGCCCGATCAGCGCCACGAATCCTGACTTTGTCTTATCCTGTAAATTCTCTGATGTTAATACCAAATTATTTCTTCCTTTTCTGTTATCTGCCGTTCACAAAAGGCCTCAGCGTCTTCAGCTCATCCGCGTCCTTTTCCAGAACGGACTCGCTGCCGACAACGCAGATGTTTTCGGTATCTGCAACGCAGCCTGTCAGATCCGCAAGGGCCCGTATATCTTCTGCCGTCGCGTCAAGGATCTGCTCTCTTTCCTTCTGGAACACCTCTTCGGTAACGCCCGTAAAGTAAGACGCAAACGCAAGTCCGCCCATGGCGGCCGCATTTAAAGGCGTGTCCAGCTCGCTGATCGTTCCTATGATATACTTCGTCAGCTGCAGTTCATCCGCTTCAAAGTTTCTAAGATACTCCGGAAGTCCGCGGTAAACATCCAAAGTACGTTTCAGATGCGGGTCGCGGTAGGAAACCATATAAGATTCTCCGTTTCTGGCAAACGCGGCCATGCAGCCGTAGGCGCCGCCCTTCACGCGAATGTTCATCCACAGATAATCATAGTTCAGTATTACCTTTAATATACGCAGAGCTCCATGATAGGCGAACCCTTTTTCCCTGTAATTGCCGACGCTGGCCACGTACTGTACCTGGCCGGACGTTTTCCATCCCTCATTGGCGGCGTTTCTTTCCCAGTGAAACTCACCGGTCTGTGCCTGTCCGGTATACAATACCGATCTCAGATCGGCGATCCTGTCATAAAGCGGCTCCAGAACCGTTTTTCCGGCATCTTTTTCACAGGTGATACCAACGAACATTTTTTCCGGGCGCAGCAGGCATTCCATCACTCTGTGAAGATTCTCCGTAAGCTCACTCTTTCTCTCGTCAAAGTGATTTACAAGCTCTTCCAGAAAATGATAATAGCTTATTCCTGCGGTCCGGTCCTGCCATGCGGCCATGTATGATATATAGGAAAGAGCTCTTCTCATAGCCGTTCCGTGTCCCGCCTGGGTCAGCGCGTTCTGAAGCCTTGATTTCTGGCTCGCAAGGATCTCTTTCAGTCTCTTCGCGTCGGCAAGATCAGAGGTCAGAATGATCTCTTTGATCATGTCAAAAACAAAATCCTGTTTGCCGTAAAGATACTTTGCCTGTACGCCAAACTGGCGGTAGCATTTGTTTTCACCCGATTCTACCGGATAAGTCTGCAGTCCCCATGAAATCCCTCCGCAATTCGCATTTATCTCATGGAACAACTGATTATATGAGTAATTCTCTGTGCTGACATATCCCAGAACGCTGCGAAGGATCCCCAGGTACGGAACAAGCTCGTCCGGCACATCCTGCGCGTCAAAGGCAATCGTAAGATAGCCTATGCCGTTCGTATCATACGGCATGTGAAGGACCGTAGTCCCTCCGCAGTCATGTTCTTCTCTTTTAAGAGTGATCGGCGTCTTTCTCTGAATATCTGTTCTCTTCAGGACAGGAAGGCTTGCAAGCGCCTCCCCGGTCTCAGGAGCGTCCTGATACTCCTTGAGAAGCTTTGTATCTTCAACGATCTTCCGGATCTCCTCTGAAGACAGTCCTGCCTTATAAGCGGCAAGCTTCTTTGCAGTCTGCTCATCCTCCGCCTGCGTCAGTCCTCTTTTCGGATTGAGCACTACCACAGCGCTGTGAGGGTTCGAAAGCAGGTGATCCCTGATCAGCTGTTCAAAATAACCCTCGTCCGTTTTCTTTTTCAGACTTTCAAAAACTTCAATCTCTTTGAGATAAGCAAACGGCGCCATTTCATCATAAAGCCATCCGTCAAACATGTCGATGCCGTAGATGAGTCCCTTCGGGTAAGAGGAAAAATCCGCCTCCCTGAAACGGAATTCGAAATAATTAATGCCGGCCAGGATCGCTTTCCTGTTCAGCCCCTTCCTTGAAAGCTCTTCAAGTGTATCATGAATTATCTGAACGAAACGGTCCTTATCCTTCGGATCAGCGTTTTTCGTATCAATACTGAAGAACGGCTGCAAAATGCCGTCATTAAAGGATCCGTCCACATCGTCTCCGATACCCGCATCGAGAAGAGCCTGCTTTACCGGCGCTCCCGGTGAACTGAGCAAAACATATTCCAGCACGGAAAACGCCATGTTTTTCAGCACATCGCCGCTGTCACTGACCACCATACTCTGCGAGATGTAGGAATTATTTTCCAGCGGTTCATCTTCAAGGATCGGATATTCTGCCGTGATCTCCCTGGGCTCATCAAACGGCTCCTGCATATTGATCTCCGACGGAACCTCGATGGCGTCAAACTTACTGAGATATTCTCTGTCGAGCCAGTCAAGTTTTTCCTCCATATTCATATTTCCGTAGAAATAAATATAACTGTTCGACGGATGATAATATCTGCGGTGGAAATTCAGGAATTCCTCATAGGTAAGCTCCGGAATATGTTTCGGATCACCGCCCGATTCCACGCCGTATGCGTTATCCGGAAACAGCGCGTTAAAGACAGTTCTCTCCAGAACTTCTTCACTGGATGAGAACGCTCCCTTCATCTCGTTATAGACAACGCCGTTGTATTTCAGATTTTCATTTTCGTTCTCAAGTTCATAGTGCCAGCCCTCCTGGCGGAAAATCTTTTCTTCCTTATAAATATTCGGATAAAACACCGCATCCAGATACACGTCTACCAGGTTCTGGAAATCCGTATCGTTGCAGCTGGCAACGGGAAACATTGTCTTGTCCGGATATGTCATGGCGTTCAGGAACGTATTTAGCGATCCTTTCGCCAGCTCTACAAAAGGGTCCTTCAACGGGAACTTTCTGGAACCGCAGAGCACAGTATGTTCAATAATATGAGCAACGCCGGTGGAATTTTCCGGCGGCGTGCGGAAGGCAATGTTAAATACCTTGTTATCATCCTGATTAGAAAGCAGGGCAATTCTTGCCCCGCTTTTTTTATGTCTCAGAAGCGTGCCCTTCGCATGCACATCTTCGATCATCTCTTCACTTAATATTTCGTAAGCCTGAAACATTTATCATTCATCCTCCTGGATATACATCTCTTTCATTTTCTTAAGCTGTTCCTTCGTGAGTATAAGATTAAATCCCGCCGGATTAATTACGAACGCCTTTGCGGCTTTTCCGAGGAAATTCTGAAGCTGATCATAGGAAACCGTAGTCAGGCTTATATTTTTCATTTTCACATTTGCGTTGAACTTTTGAACTTCCATATAATCTGTAAATACAGGCTGCAGTACATCTCCGTTTTTCGCTTTGATATATGGGATTCTCATATTTCTCTTATTTCCGGGTGCGGCAGGTCTGCTTCCCGCGTCAAACAGAACGATAAACTCGGAGCGGGACATATTAACGACCATTTCCTCTTCCAGCTCTCTCAGCCTTGCCATCTCCTGACGAGTACGCTCCCCCATCGGGCGGCGAAGCTCCTGCAGAAAGTATATTGCCGGCAGCTGGACAGACGGATTCGCCGGAAGTATCTTTTCACTCGGCGTTTTATGATAATTCGGGCCTTCTGCCAGGTCTTCAATGCTGATCCGGACCGGCGCTCCTCCGTCAGAAAACATGATCGTATCCGCGCCAATGGCAAATACCGTATTCAAAAAAACCGGAATATTCTCTTTCGGGATCTTCATGGCGTATAAGGCATATTTATCCTTTGTATACATTTTTGCATAATCCTGCAGAATATCCTCTCCCGTAAATACGAAGATCTCATCCTCATATGTATCTTCATCGCACACTACGAACGGCTGCTTCGTCGTCTGAGACGCAAGGATATAAAGCTCTTCATTTTCATAGAATCCTTCAGCCATGACTCTGGCCGCTTCTTCGTTGTCAGCCGTGTCCAGATGGCTCTCATCTCCATTCGACTGTAGACTCATCAGATCATCACTTAATTTCTTATCGAACAATGCCATTTTCTCATCTCTCCTTACCGCTTTGTCTAATATACCAATACTTCCTGCCGCGCATCGAAATATCCTTTTGCGATCAAAATAAAGTCCGCGAGCGGACTTCAACTCCCCGGCCGCTCAATCTTGAGGGGAGCGAACCGGACTTTGCGCACCGCCGCACAGCAGCGCAGCTGCCTTCCTCTGTGTGGCTTGTGCATCCCCGGAGGATTTGTGTCACAGGAAATGATCGTAATTTCCTATAAAACAAGAAATAAGCGGGAGCGTCCTGACGACGTGTTTATCATGATCAGACAATTCAGAAATGACATGCGGGAAGTTTTAGTAATACATACTTCTACTATATTACATGAGGCAGTCCGCCTCATTTCCGGTCATTTGGGGTTAGTATATCATAGCTTAGAAACAAGGTCAAAATGTCTTCAAAAATCAACCATAAACGTTTTCAAAAATACACTTTTAATACACACAAACTGTTTCTATTATGAACATTTTATCCACAAAATGTTCAAGAAATCCTTTTTTATCCACATTTATCCCTTCTTTTATCCACATTCGCTGTTCATATCCAAGTCCGCGAGCGGACTTCCGTGCACTTTTTTCATCAGGAACAAAGACCGGGGAGCGAACCGGACTTTGCGCGCCGCCGCGCTGCAGCGCAGCTGCCTTCCTTTGTGCGGCATGTCCATCGCCCGGAGAATTTGTATCACAGGAAATGAGCGCAATTTCCCATGATACAAAAGAATCCTCCCGAAGCGCCAGTGTTTCGGAAGGATCTTTGTTTTTAGTAGAATTTTTTATTTGCCTGCCATGAAAAGTAGCCATACCACGCCAGCACACCGAGTGTGATGAGGAGCGCAATATTATAATACTTATCATACAGTTCCGAATATTTAGTGGAAAACATACCGAACAATCCCATTATAAGAATAACGATGCCGGCAACTATCATTCTCCAGGAAACGTATTTGATGTAGCCTCTTTTATTTCGGCATTTAGAAAACGGGACCTTCTTGTCCCAAAGCACGTACTTATTCACATTTCCTGTGATACGGCAGCTAAATCCAGTATAGATCAGTACCACTCCCCACATGGCGATGACCAGATCAATGATATCGATAATATCATTCATAATATTTCAATTCTCCTTTTCCTCTTGTTATTTCACAGGTAATTACGAAACACTATATAGTCGGGAAATTGTGTGACGATTC
>DFHP01000206.1 GCA_002371335.1 Eubacterium sp. UBA3720 | reverse complement strand
TAGACCTTCTGGAGTTTTATGATGAGATCAGCGCAATGGATTCTCAATACGGAGAGTATTTCCGGATCATAGAAGAAATGCTGCAGGAAGTAAAAAATTCCTGAAAAAAAGTCACTGCATATATATTTCGGGGAAATATATATACAGTGACTGCTTTTTTTGTCAAAGGAAGGCAGCTGCGCTGCCGTGCGGCGGCGCGCAAAGTCCGGTTCGCTCCCCTCAAGACTGAGGGGCTGGGGAGCTGAAGTCCGCTCGCGGACTTTGTTTTTTAAAGGTGAAGGACACGGTCTTTGATTTCCTGTGTACGTCCCTGATTCCAGAACTGTGTGCCGATGTAACCGCAGGTCCTGCGGGCTACAAACATCATATCCTGATTTGTATTGCCGCAGTTAGGGCATTTCCAGATCAGCTTACCGTTATTGTTTTCCGTAATCTCTATCTCACCGTCGTAACCGCATTGCAGACAGAAATCGCTCTTGGTGTTCAGTTCCGCGTACATGATATTATCATAGATAAATTTCATGACGGAAAGTACTGCCGGAATATTGTTCTGCATATTCGGAACTTCTACGTAGCTGATCGCGCCGCCCGGAGAAAGCTTCTGGAAATCAGACTCGAATTTTAGTTTCGTGAAAGCGTCGATTTTCTCTGTAACGTGCACGTGATAGCTGTTCGTGATGTAATTTTTGTCCGTAACGCCCGGAATGATTCCAAAACGTTTCTGCAGACATTTTGCAAATTTATAAGTAGTGGACTCCATAGGAGTGCCATATACGGAATAGCTGATATTCTCGGCAGCGCGCCATTCTCCGCATTTGTCATTCAGCTTCTGCATGACAGAAAGAGCAAATTCCTTGGCTTCGGGATCTGTATGAGATTTTCCGGTCATACGGTAGCACATTTCGTAGAGACCGGCGTATCCCAGAGAGATCGTGGAGTAGTTTCCGAAGAGGAGTTTGTCAATGACCTCGCCCTTTTTCAGACGGGCCAGTGCACCGTGCTGCCACAGGATCGGCGCTACGTCGGAGACTGTTCCCAGAAGACGCTCATGACGGCATCGAAGCGCGCGGTGACAAAGTTCAAGTCGCTCTTCCAGAATATTCCAGAAACGGTCAATGTCTCCGTCAGAGGAGCAGGCCACATCTACCAGATTGATAGTCACAACGCCCTGATTGAACCGACCATAGTATTTATGCTTATGATCCGGATCCAGTCCAACGGTGTCCGGCGTCAGGAAGGAACGGCATCCCATGCACGGATATACATCGCCGTTCTTGTATTCTTTCATTTTCTTGGCGGAAATATAATCCGGAACCATACGCTTGGCAGTACATTTCGCCGCAAGGACAGTCAGATCCCAGTATTTGGAATCTTCACTGATATTATCCTCGTCAAGGACGTAGATCAGTTTCGGGAAGGCGGGAGTGATCCATACGCCTTTTTCGTTTTTTACGCCCTGCATTCTCTGCAGAAGGACTTCACGGATAATGGAAGAGAGATCATCACGGGTCTGACCCTCGGGAACCTCATCCAGATACATAAAGATCGTAACAAACGGTGCCTGACCATTACAGGTCATAAGAGTGATCAGCTGATACTGGATCGTCTGGATACCGCTCTTGATCTCCTCGTGGAGACGGCTTTCAGTGACTTTGTCTATGATCTTTTCGTCCAGAGACTCACCGCATTCAGTACGTTCTTTTATGACGGCCTTTTTCAGCTTCTGACGGCTGATATCGACAAACGGCGCCAGGTGGGATAATGTAAAAGACTGACCGCCGTACTGATTACTTGCCACCTGGGCTACGATCTGAGTGGTGACATTGCAGGCTGTAAAAAAGCTGTGAGGCTTTTCGATCATCGTCTCGCTGATAACGGTTCCGTTCTGCAGCATATCTTCCAGGTTGATCAGATCGCAGTTGTGTTCCTTCTGGGCGTAGTAATCGGAATCATGGAAATGGATGATTCCCTGCTCATGGGCGTTAACTATCTCCTCGGGAAGAAGCACGCGGCGGGTGAGGTCTTTGCTGACTTCGCCGGCCATATAATCCCTCTGTGTGGAATTGATAACAGGGTTTTTATTGGAATTCTCCTGCTTTACTTCTTCGTTTGCCTGGTCGATCAGAGCCAGGATACCGTCATCCGTCGTGTTTGACTTTCTGGCCAGATTCCTTTTGTAACGGTAGCGCACATATTTCTGAGCGACTTCGAAACCGCGCATCTCCATAATGCCGGTCTCAACCATATCCTGTATATCCTCTACATGCACTGCATGTGGAGAGATGCGTACTTCGTTGGCAATGTTATCAGCCACGGCCTGGATCTGGTATTTGTTCATCTGATGGATCGGAGGAACTTCTTTGTTCGCTTTTTTTATGGCGTTTACGATCTTTGACACATCGAAAACGACTTCTTCTCCGTTTCTTTTAATAATATTTGTTTTAACTGCTTTTGTCATAGAAAACCCTTTCGAAGTATATCAACCAAATAATCATTGCTATTTCAAGGAAATTTTGTCAATTTCCTGATTTAGAAGGAAAACGGCTCCGTGTGGAACTGCGCTCTACTAAATATAGTATATCATTAAAAAAAGAGGCACAATATTTTGTGCCTCTTTATAATACAACAATCCATTCAGGAAAGAAAGAGAAAAATAAGAGAAATACGATTTTCGGTATATTTCACAAAATTAAACCCTTTCCGTATCCTGAAATTTTGGCGGACATATTTCTGACGCAAGCGCCGTTTTCATGAACTCCGTCACAGTATCTTGTTTTCTGTCGTCGATCGTGCGCGTTTTTTTTAATACGCCTTGCCCCAGTAGACCATGCTTTTAGCCGGTCTGCCGCAGCATACACATACGCTGCTTATCTGTTTCTGGTCTTCGGGTATACAGCGGGATGTGCAGGTGGTATCTTCTTTGATTTTTTCCTCGCACGCCTGATCGCCGCACCACATAGCGCGGATAAATCCCGGTTTCGTTCCGGCGATATCCTTAAACTCTTCGTATGTGGAGGCGTCATATGTATGTGCCTCGCGGTGTGCTTTCGCGCG
>DFHP01000158.1:718-2817 GCA_002371335.1 Eubacterium sp. UBA3720 | reverse complement strand
GAGGCGGGAAATTTGTGTGAATGATTCAAACAATCTGCACAAGCATTAGAACTTCTGTATGAACGGAATCTGCTGTATGAGCAGAAATCATACTGCCTCGGCGAAGCGAGTTTATGATTTCGCGAATGTTAGCAGCAGATGAAGTCAATACATAGAAGTTCTTTGCGCGGAAGCCGTTTGAATCGTTACACAATTTCCCGACCACACGGAGTTTCACAATTACCTGAAGAATTATAGAATTTGAAAGGAGATGGATCATGATCCAGGATATAGCACCGCATGTGTTTAACAATGAATTTAAAATAAAGCAGCCGGAAGCAGACGCTCCCGTTATTATCTGCCTGCATAACAAAGTTGCCGTCTCGACTGACGGAAACGGAGATATTCATTTTCCGACCCGCGCCGAGCTGGAGGGCGAGGACATGACTTTTACCTATCTGTTCTCCATTGACGATACAGAATACTTCATGGGCGTGTGGAACACTCCTTCCCATGAAGCTCCCGCGAATTATTCCTACCAGCACGTCCGCACTTTCCGGACAGCCCTCCCGAAGGACAGAGCCTATGCCGGTATTACCGGATACTCTTTATGGCTCTGGTATCACACCCATCGTTTCTGCGGACATTGCGGCATCCGCACAGAACGGGCTAAAAACGAGAGAAAGATCGTCTGCCCCAGCTGCAGACAGCGTTTCTATCCCACCATCAACCCCGCCGTCATCGTTGGCGTCATAAACGACGGCAAGCTTCTTATGAGTAAATATGCCGGCCGTGAAAACAAGCGCTTCGCTCTTATCGCAGGCTTTGCAGAAGCCGGCGAAAGCATAGAAGAGACGGTAAAACGCGAAGTCATGGAAGAGGTGGGGATCAAAGTCAAAGATCTGCGTTTCTATAAAAGTCAGCCATGGGCTTTTTCCAACTCCCTTCTTATGGGCTTCTGGGCCCGGGTCGACGGCGACGACACTCTGAATATCGACCGGAACGAGCTTTCCGACGCCGGATGGTATTCTCCCGATGAAATTCCGGAGGATGAAGAAAAAATCGCCATCACCCAGGAGATGATGACGATGTTCCGGGAAGGCAGCGCCCCCTTCTGATCTTCGGTCAGCCGGATCCGCTGCCTGCAGGACATAAGCGGGAGCGTCCCGACGATGTTATTTTCATGAAAAGACCGTTTCAGAAAAGCAATGTGCGAAGTCTCGCGGGGGACTCCCCGACTGAGTTGAATATTTACTCTGAATTATACATGGCATACAATGCCTGACCTAGTCCGATCCCGCCGTCATTTGGCGGGATCATCTGATGTATCAGCACAAAAAATCCGTCCTTCTCCAGCAGTTCCCTGCACATCGAAACGAACAATATATTCTGCATGACTCCTCCGGAAAGCGCCACCGTATTCCGGCCGCTGATCTTTCTGCATTTTCTGCAGCCCTCCAGCACCAGCTCCGCCATCCTTCTGTGAAAAATATATGCAAGCCGGTCCGGATCCTCGCCGGAAAGTCTCCGGTCCATCAGTTCACGAAACAGGGATTTTATATCCAGCCGGAATATTTCTTTTCCTTCATTGTCTGCGCCGCCCGTATCAGGAATCATTCCATCCGCGCCGGACCCGGATATCTCTTTCCCTGCCTCGGGATTTTTTCTGAGATATTCCTCCGCTGCGAATTCCAGCACCATAGACGCCTCTCCTTCACAGGACGATATCCTGCGAAATCCAAGCATTGCGCTGACTGCGTCAAAGATCCTTCCTGCGCTTGTGGAGCTTACTGTATTGATCCGGTTTTTCACCATTGCGCTGATGACCTTGAATTCTTCGCCGGAACAGATCCCAAGACGTTCTGCCAGACTAGCCGCCTCTTCCCGGCTGCTGCATACATCCTGAAGGATCGCCGCCGCAACGCGCCAGCCTTCCTTTGCCGCCAGGTCTCCGCCGGCCTGAAAGAATGTATCTATCGATCCGGCTCTCGAAAACCCGTGAATATCTGCCAGCAGAAATTCTCCTCCCCAGATAGTTCCGTCAGTTCCGTAACCGGTTCCGTCAAAGGCTGCGCCTATCACCGGCTCTATATGGTCGTTTTCGGCCATGCATGACAGGA
>DFHP01000158.1:0-561 GCA_002371335.1 Eubacterium sp. UBA3720 | reverse complement strand
GCAGCAGGCTTCATTTCCAGAAGCTGTTCCATTCGGACGATCGCCTCCCTGAGTGCTTTGACGCTGCGCATATCTTCCATATCTCCGATATATGGAGACATGTAGAAAAGCTCGTTTTTTGCCAGGCAGAATGTATTCTTCAGCTCACCTCCGATCCCCAAAACACATTTTTTTGTCTCAGGGACGTTTTTCCTCTTTCCCGCGCCTTCATCATATTCTTTTTCTCCGGAATGTGAAAGAATCACCGGAAGAGGCGCATAGCCTCTTGATCTCCGTATCATATACGGAGATCCGTTCATCCATGACATGACCGAGTCATCTGCGCGAAGACGTATCTTTCTGTTGTGAGAAAGGATCACGTCGCAGAGGCCGCCAAGCGCCTCCTCTGCCTCCTCGTCCGTCCTGCAGATCGGCGCTCCCTTTGGATTTCCGCTTGTCATGACAAAGCAATCAGTCATACTTTTTCCGTCGGGATAGTCAAACAGCAGCATCTGGACCGGCGCGTACGGCAGCATTACCCCAACGTTGGGATTGCCAGGCGCCACCTCGGGACAGAGCCTC
>DFHP01000161.1:20176-34125 GCA_002371335.1 Eubacterium sp. UBA3720 | reverse complement strand
GTACCGATCCTTTGTTTTCTCTATTTGCTTTTCTATGCTGATGTACTTTCCCACATTATATCCGTTTTTATACAGCAGAAGTAATGTAAGTAGTCTGCTCATTCGTCCATTGCCATCGTTAAATGGGTGAATACAAAGAAAATCGCAGATAAACGCCGGAATAAGAATTAATGAATCGATCTTCTCATTTGCGATGGCCTGAACATAGGCATTGCAGAGATTTTCTACTGCATCCGGGGTATCGTAAGGCGCAATAGGTGTAAATCGGGTAACTACAGTTCCATCTGGCCTTGTCTCATTGATATAGTTTTGAACATTCTTGAAATGTCCGCCATAAGAGACCCCCGCTCTCTTTAACAGATCACGATGAAGCTGAAGGATATAGGACGACCGGACCGGAATATATTCATTGCTCTCATGAATCGTATTCAGTACATCCCGATAGCCCAAAATCTCATCTTCATCCCGGTTTCTTGGAGTGGTCTTCTCCTCAAAAAGCTGTTTCATTCGAGTGCTTGTCGTGACGATTCCTTCAATCTTATTTGATGCCTCCGTGCTCTGTATTTTGGCAATCTCAACAAGGCGATCCAATTCAACAGGTTTCTGCCTAATGAATAAGTCCTGTCTTCCTTTGTACTCGTGAATCTTCGCAACAAGATTTAGAATATCTGTATCCCAGGCTTTATCGTAGAGCCTGCTGTAATCAAATGATCTCATTAGAACTCCTTTCGTCCAGCACTTCTCTTCTCGTCCAATTATACTTGATTTCGGACGAAAAACAAATCTATTGGACAAAAAAAGAACCCGCAGCCCCCAATCTTCCGGTACTCCGGCTTGAGGGAGAAGTCCCTGATACCTTCATAGATCGGGATACCCTCCGTCTCTTTGACCCAGCTGAAGATATCTTCACACTGCTTCGACAGGATCGTGTACTGCCTGCCGAAGGCATCCACAATAATGCAGATCCTGCGCATAGGGTTTTCCTCAGAGAGGAGTGTCTGCAGCTTATTCCCGACTCCGTCAGGAAGCTTGTATCCTTCGTCCTCTTTGGCCTTTCCAAATTACAACATCTTATTCCGATATTTCAAAATTGAAAAGTGCAAAAAGTACCGTTTCTTCATTGTAACAAAAGACTCTCACCCCAAACGGTGAGAGTCTTTCAATGACTTCAAATAGATTTTCTATAATCCTTCGTATCCTGAAGATCGTACATTTTTCTGTACAGATCCGATTTATTCATTCTCTGTTACTCCTCCGCATTTTCCGGCATCAGCGCTATCCTTAATCCGATAATAATCCTCCATCTTTATATTCAGTTTCACATAGGAATCCGCCTTTCGGCTGCTCACGCGCTCGAGGAGCACGCAGCTTTCCACATGGATGGTCATTGAAAATTGTTCGATTGCCTGCACTTTTCGCAGCTGATAATCCTTACCGCAGAGTATTTTCAGATCCCTTGCCAGCGTCGCAGGATCGCAGCTTACGTAGACGATTCTCTCAGGCGCCATCTTCAGAATGGTATTAAGAAGGGCCTGATCGCACCCTTTCCTCGGCGGATCTACGACGACCACATCGGCTTTGGCTTCCGGATCTTCATACAGCTTCCCGGCTGCATCTTCCGCCTTGCCGACAAAGAACTCTGTATTTTCAAAGCCGTTCAGGGCAGCGTTCCTTTTCGCGTCTTCTACAGCCGCAGGGATGATCTCCACGCCGTATACTTTTTTTGCCTCCTTTGCCAGGAACAGTGAAATCGTCCCGATGCCGCAGTAGAGATCCCAGACTGTTTCATTTCCGGTAAGACCGGCGTACTCCAGCACCTTTCCATACAATTTTTCTGTCTGTACAGGATTGACCTGATAGAATGACAGAGGAGATATCCGGAACCGGATGCCGCCTATCTCATCCAGGATATATCCGTTCCCCCAGAGTACATGCATATTGTCTCCAAGTATGACGTTTGTATTTTTTGTGTTTATACTGCAGGTAATTCCTTTCAGATACCTCTTGAGTGTATCATTTTCCGTAAGCTTACTGATCAGCTTATCCGCAGCCGGGAGTTTTTTCTTATTGATCACCAGACATATCAGCATCTCTTTACTTTGGAAGCCATAACGTATCAGAATATGGCGCACGATCCCTTTTCCTGTTTTTTCGTCATAAGCGGAAACGTGGTTTTCTCTCATCCATTCCAGGATCACATCCAGAACATCCCTGTTCTGTTCTATTCCCAGAAGGCAATCCCGGCAGGGAATGATCCTGTGGCTGTGCGGAGCGTAAAAACCTGCAGAAAGCTTACCTGTAACTTCATCGAGTCCGACAGGGAACTGTGCCTTATTTCTGTATCGTAACGGGTTTTCCATTCCTATGATCGGCTCCGTCAGTTCTTCTATCATTTCCTTATCAAATCCGCCTATACGGATGAGATCATTTTTTACCTTATTCTGTTTGTATTCCAGCTGCGCCGGATATGATAAAAACTGCAGCTGACAGCCGCCGCACTTCTGCGCCAGCGGACACTTTGGCTGTGTACGGTCTTTGGAAGGCTCCTTTATCTCTTCGATCCTGCCATAACCGTAGTTCTTTTTTGCCTTAATGATCCGTGCTTCTACCAGATCTCCGGGAACTGCGTTTTTCACAAAGACGGTGTATCCATCGGCTTTTCCAATGCCTTCTCCACCGTTTCCCACATCTTCGATCCGGATCTGCACTATGTCATTTTTCTGAAATTTACGTGTCATTACCCCACCATTTTCTTATATGACCGGCAGCCATCCCGCTATTTCAGCGGGGCTTCACCATTTTTCGCTGGTCCTGCGGATATTTGATTCAAATACCTTGCTGTAACCGAGCCATTCTTCACCCTGCACATTGCTTCCGTTCAGAAATTCTTTCATGCTCTCCATTCTTGCGTCTGTATTGTCCGCCAAATTCAATGCCATTGCTTCAGCCAGGGCGGGCTTTTTCGGCGAGCCGTACTCCAGTTCCCCGTGATGTGCCAGGATGCAGTGCTTGAGCTCGCTTTCCAGCTTTGCGGGAAAACCGGGGATCTTTTTTGCCATATCATGGATCATTTCCGCACCAATCGTGATATGGCCCAGCAGCTGTCCGTCATCGGTGTAATCATTTGCCGGGAAAGCGGATAACTCCTGTACTTTTCCCACGTCATGAAGGATCGCCGCAGCTATCAGCAGATCCCTGTTCAGGATCGGATAGGATACTGAATAATAATCGCACAGTTTCGTTACACTGAGTGTATGTTCCAGAAGTCCTCCCATAAATCCATGATGGATGGATTTTGCCGCGGAGGCCTGACAGAATCTCTTCGCGAATTCTTTATCATCCACGAAGCAGACCTTCAGCAGCGCCCGAAGATTTTTATCCTTAACGGAATCCATCATTCCCAGCAGCTCTCGCCACATTTCTTTTATGTTTTTTTCTGAGGAAGGGAGATAATCCGCCGGATCATATTCACCTTCCCGTGCTTTTCGCGCTCTTTTTATGGATATTTGCAGAGCACCGTTGTAGGTAGAGACATCGCCTACCACATCGATGTAATCCAACGCTTCAAAGTCATCTATTCCGGGTGAGTTCGGTTCCCAAATCTTTCCGCTGAGAACTCCGGTTTTGTCCATCAGGGTAATATTCTCATATGATTTTCCGTTTTTCGTCACGGCACTTTGTTTGTATTTACACAGAAAAATGCCTGCCACCCTGCTGCCCGAGCCAATATCTTTTATATATTTCATGTTTTGCCTTTCTAAGCTTATGATAGTGATAGTGATCAGGTGCCGCGCCTCTTATTCTACTCTGCTGTCATTCAAGCAGCCGGCGGGCACGCAGCCTTGCACTGCATTATAGCACATAATCATAAGAAAACGAACCAAAAAAACATCCTGCAGTCTTTTGTGTTCCGTCATCTTTCGGACCACAACGCCTCTGCAAGGATGTTTCTATGTTCAAGACCCGCTCGCGAGACGTGGCGCGGGATTCGGGTCAGCTCCAGCTGACATCCTCCAAACCAAATCCCTGTGCATCCTCGCGGAGCATTTATCTCAGTGGGAAGTTTTAGATTATTATTCAGCGTTCGCCGACGGTAACTTCAAAAACAGCTTCCTCGTAGCCTTCTTTGCCGCTGCGCAGGGCTTTTACTTTTACGGTCTCCCCGGCGCCTGCGTTCCGAAGCCATGCTCTGTATGAGGCATATCCGGTGATCGGATTCCCGTCGATCTCCGTAATAATGTCCATGGGCAAAATACCTGCCAGCATCGCAGGACCGTCGTTCTGTACTTCTTTTACCAGCATGCCTTTAGGCATGTCCGTCCTTCTGGATACAGTATCGGTTATCTCTTCTGCTTTCACTCCTATATATACTTCTTTTTCACCGTTGGACAGACGCTCGATAAGGTTTTTCAACTCGGAGATGCCAATCGCGGTATATACGCTGACATCTGACGGGGTCGTCTTTTTCGTGATCACTCCTATGATCTCCCCGCTCGTATTCATAAGAAAGCCTCTGCCTCCGCTGCTGTTCATCTGCATATCCGTGGCTATCAGCGAATACTGTATGTCATAATACGGATATAGGTTTCCGATCGATGTGATGTGTCCGAAAGAGACAGTTTCTTTATATCCTGCCATCTCTCCTATGGCGATGACCGGCTGGCCCCGTTTTACAAAATATGAATTTCCCAGAACTGCCGTCTGCAGGTTTCCTCGTATGGATCCCGGAATCTTGTTTTTCGGGACAGAGACAACTACAAGGCCTGTTTCCTTGTCAGCTCTTACGATCGATGCGTCTACATAAACTGAGTCAGACAGCATGACCTGAATGTCAGCTGCCGAGCTGAGCGAGTCCGAAGCGGCCAGAATATATACCTCGCTGTCATTATTTGCCACGATAAGCCCGGTAGTTTCCTGTGTATTCTGATAGCTTTCGTTAAAATAATCGACTTCGCTCTCAACGCCGACGACGCGTACGAACGTATCCTGACGGTCTGCAGCTATCTGTTCCATCTGAGCGCAGAGTTCCTCATAGTGAGACAGCGTAACTTCTATATCCTCCGCTGTTATTTCTTCGTCTGATCCTTCTTCTGAATCACTGCTGCCTTCAGTTTCGTCTTCATCTGTCTGACTGCCGCTGTCCTCCCCCTGATCATTCCCGGGTTCGTCATCTTTCGGGATCTCGATCTTTGAAGATGATTCTCCGCTCCATCTGTTTTCCGCTATCGATGTAACTTTCACGAATACCAGAGCGGCAAGAGCGGCCGCAACCGCTACAAAAGCCAGCGCCGAAAGTATATAGAGAGCTATTTTCTTTTTATCTGCAGGTTTTTTCTTAATAACTTCATTTATAAATGAATAATCATCGCGGTCTGTATTACTATTTTTCATCATTAAACCCTCAAATACCCCACAACTATATAAACATTTTATCAGACCATTATGAACATTTTATGAATGTAATGAAAACAATACCTTGAATCCCTTTCGCAAAAACATATTTTCATGTAAAATAATGATGTCTTACCAGGCACAAATAACAATTAAGAGGATTCTGATGAATAAAAAAGCTTTAAAAACTCTTGAATATAATAAGATAATCGATATGCTCGCAGAGCAGGCGTCCTCCGGGCCGGGTGCACAGAAATGCCGCTCTCTTCTTCCCTCCTCGGATCCTGAAGAGATACGCAGGATGCAGGAGGAAACACATGACGCTCTGCAGCGTATTTTCAAAAAGAACGTACCTTCCTTCGGCAATGTGAGAGATATTTTTGCTTCGCTGAAGCGTCTGGACGTGGGCAGCTATCTCAATCAGACTGAGCTGATCTATATTGCCGATCTGCTGGAAAACACCGCCCGGATCAAGGCCTACGGACGCAGGGATCATGAAGATACAGTGAAAG
This sequence comes from Eubacterium sp. UBA3720, assembly GCA_002371335.1. Taxonomy (GTDB): domain Bacteria; phylum Bacillota; class Clostridia; order Lachnospirales; family Lachnospiraceae; genus DFHP01. Next base: position 28,222 of record DFHP01000161.1, on the reverse strand, counting down.
ATTCGCTGGATACGACCTTTGATTCTCTGGAGCCGCTGACCCTGCTCTCATCGGAGATACGCCGCTGCATCATCTCAGAGGATGAGATCAGCAATGACGCGAGTCCTGAGCTTAAGCAGATCCGGAGAAACATAAAATCTATAGGAGACCGTGTGCATTCTCATCTTCACGATCTCATGAATGGTTCTCTGCGCCTGTATCTGCAGGATGCTGTTGTGACCATCAGAGACGGCCGGTACTGTCTTCCGGTCAAGGCCGAATACCGTTCTTCCGTTCCCGGAATGATCCATGATCAGTCTTCTACCGGATCCACATTGTTTATCGAACCGATGGACATCGTAAAGATGAATAATGATATCCGGGCTCTGGAGATAAAAGAAGACCGCGAGATAGAGAGGATCCTTGCATCGCTCGCCGGTCAGGCCGCCGTATATACGGAAACGATAAGATACGACCTTGAAAACATGATCGAACTTGATTTTATCTTCGCCAGGGCGCATCTGGCACTCCGGATGAACGCTACTCAGCCGATCTTTAACACGGAAGGCATTATAAACATAAGAAAGGGGCGCCATCCGCTCATCGACAGAAAAAAAGTCGTTCCAACAGACATACATATCGGCAGGGATTTTGATCTTCTGATCATCACCGGTCCGAACACCGGCGGAAAAACGGTCTCCCTGAAGACCACCGGACTTCTGTCACTGATGGGACAGTCCGGTCTGCATATTCCTGCCCTGGACCGCTCTGAGCTTTCGGTCTTTAATGAGATCTATGCCGATATCGGAGATGAGCAGAGTATCGAGCAGTCATTGAGCACTTTTTCTTCACATATGACGAATATTGTTTCTTTTCTGGAACACGCGGACAGGAACTCTCTGGTATTATTTGACGAGCTGGGCGCAGGTACAGATCCTACGGAGGGAGCCGCCCTGGCTATCGCCATACTGTCCTATCTGCATTACAAAGGCGTCCCGACGATCGCTACCACTCACTACAGCGAGCTTAAGATATACGCCCTGCAGACAGAAGGCGTGGAGAACGCCAGCTGTGAATTTGATGTGGCTACACTACAGCCCACCTATCGTTTACTGATCGGCGTCCCGGGAAAAAGCAACGCCTTTGCCATATCATCGAGGCTTGGTCTTCCGGATCATATCATAGATTCCGCAAGAACTCAGATCAGCGAACAGGATAAATCCTTCGAAGATGTTCTGACAGCACTTGAACAGCGGAGGATCACTCTTGAAGCACAGAAATCTGAGCTTGACCGTGAGCGAGCCGAGCTGGAGTCAAAGAAAAACGAACTCCGGAAGCAGCAGGACAAGCTTGACGAAACAAAAGGAAAAATCATACAGAAGGCAACGGAAGAGGCACACGCCCTTCTGCAGGAAACGAAAGAATACGCCGACCAGACCATGAAGGATTTCCGGAAGTTCGGAAAGAACAATATCAACGCCACTGAAATGGAGCGCAGAAGAAACGAACTCCGTGAACGCATGAACAAGACCGGAAAGACGCTGGAGGTAAAACCTGCAGAACGCCGGACAAAGGAATTGAAACCTGAAGATCTGAAAATCGGTGATTCGGTAAAAGTCCTCAGCCTGAACCTGAATGGAACCGTCAGCTCACGCCCCGATGCGAAGGGTTATCTTTTCGTGCGGTGCGGCATCATACGATCCAAGGTTCACCTTTCAGATCTGGAACTTATCGATGAACCTGTCATCATTTCCAGGAATCTGAGCAAGACCACCTCCGGAAAGATAAAAATGAATAAATCCATGTCAGTCAGCACCGAGATCAATATTCTGGGCAAGACCGTCCATGAAGCCGTTGCCGAACTGGATAAATATCTGGACGACGCATATCTGGCACATCTGCCAAGCGTCAGGATCATTCACGGGAAAGGTACCGGAGCACTTCGCAAGGGAGTTCACCAGTATCTGCGAAGCAATCGCCACATAAAGGAGTTTCATCTGGCGGAATTCGGAGAGGGCGATGCAGGCGTGACTATCGCGACCTTTAAAAAATAGATTTCCTGTGAAAAACGAAAGTGAGTTTAACTATGATTTCAAAACAAAAAATACTAATCGTTGATGATGACAATAATATTGCCGAATTGATTTCTTTATATCTTCTGAAGGAATTCTTTGAGTGCAAAATCGTCAACGATGGTTACGCGGCTCTTGAGGCTGCGAAAAGCTTTTCCCCGGATCTGATTCTTCTGGATATCATGCTGCCCGGAATAGATGGCTATGAGGTCTGCCGTGAGCTGAGGAAAACCTCTAACGTTCCGATCATCATGCTTTCCGCAAAAGGCGAAGTCTTTGATAAGGTCCTGGGGCTGGAGCTTGGCGCGGACGATTACATCATAAAACCTTTTGACTCAAAGGAAATGGTAGCCCGCGTGAAGGCTGTCCTCCGCCGTTATCAGACTCCGGCAGAAACAGCTCCGGCCTCGGATGAAAAAATCGTCAGATTCCCCGACCTGGAGATAAACATGAGTAATTACGCCGTCACATATTGCGGTTCTCCCGTAGAAATGCCACCCAAGGAACTTGAACTGCTTCATTTTCTGGCTTCATCCCCAAACCAGGTATTCACACGTGAGCAGCTTCTGGACAATATCTGGGGCTATGAATATATGGGGGACACACGCACAGTTGATGTACATATCAAACGTCTCCGTGAAAAACTGAAAGGGAACAGTAACTGGAACATTGCGACTGTCTGGGGCGTGGGCTATAAATTCGAGGTTCACTGACCATGAAAAGACGTTTATTTTTTAAATTTGTGCTGATTTATGTTTTTCTGGCGCTGGTAAACTTCATACTCATCTCGACCGTAGGTTCAGACCGGATCCAGAAGAGCGTTGAACAGGCCAAAGGAAGGGAACTCTATCAGGAATCCGTTCAGATCGCCGCCGATATGTCTGCGGTATCTCTTTATAAAAAGGATTCTCTGGAAGACATACTGGACAGCCTGAAAACAGTAGCTAAATATGAAGGCTCAAAGATATGGTATATCAGCACCCGGGGCGAGATCCTGCTGAGCAGCGATCTGGGCATCACCACGGAGGAGCCGTATGTGATACCAAATTTCAACCCTGCCAGCCTTGATTCCGGCTACTACTCGATTGGAAGATTCTTTAATTATTTTGATTCCGATATGATCAGCGTTATATATCCGGTAACATCGAATACGCGTGTACATGGTTATATAGCAGTTCATTCTGATATAAAAGGCATTATCGCTCAGCGGGAATCTATCCTGAGGACAGTACATTTTCTTTTTATACTGTCCTTTACTCTGTCTCTTCTGATCCTGCTGATGATCTATATCTGGGTCATCAGACCGCTGCGGACGATTCAAAAGGGCATTCTGGAATATTCTACGGGTAATCTGAACTATGAGGTCGATATTCATTCTAATGACGAAATGGGCTTTCTGGGTTCACGGCTGACCTATATGGCAAATACTCTGGCCACCAGCGAAGAATCACAGAAAAAATTCATTTCCAATGTATCGCACGACTTCAGATCTCCTCTGACTTCTATAAAGGGTTATATAGAAGCTATACTCGACGGTACGATCCCTGCTGAAATGCAGCCGCGCTACCTGAATATCATCCTGCAGGAGACGAAACGACTGGAAAAACTGACGAAAGATCTCCTCACCCTGAACAACCTGGATTCTAAGGGGAATTATATGGCTATGTCAAAATTTGACATAAACGATGTGATCAGGAATACTGCCGCATCATTCGGGGGCAAATGTATCAGCAGACATATCTCTCTGGAACTGATCCTGGAGGGCACCGAGCTTTTTGTGTACGCCGATTACTCCAGGATTCAGCAGGTCCTGTATAATCTGCTGGACAACGCGATCAAATTCAGCAAAGATGATTCTGTCATAGAAATAGAGACGGAATACAGGCATGACAAAATATATGTATCTGTAAAAGATCATGGCTGCGGTATTCCACGGGATTCGATCCCGAAGATCTGGGACCGCTTTTATAAGTCCGACTCATCCAGAGGCAAGGACACTACGGGAACCGGTCTTGGACTTGCCATAGTGCGCGACATTATTCAGCAGCATAATCAGACAATTACCGTTGTAAGCACTGAGGGAGTAGGCACTGAGTTTAAGTTCACTCTGGATAAAGCCTGAGCAGAACAAAGTCCGCGAGCGGACCTCAACTCCCCAGCCCCTCAATCTTGAGGGGAGCGAACCGGACTTTGCGCGCCGCCGCACGGCAGCGCACAGCTGCCTTCCTCTGTGCGGCGTGTGCATCCCCCGGAGGGTTTCGTTTCACAGGAAATTGACGAAATTTCCTGTGAAATAAAAAAAGATCCCTGCCGGGATCTTTTTTTATTTCCATTCTCTGCTTCGGAGTTTTCCTTCCTGTTTCATGTTTTCAAATCCATGCTGCCGCAATGCTTCATATAGAACGATCGCAACCGCATTTGATAAATTCAGGGATCTTGTCTCCCCTACCATGGGAATACGGATCGCAGTCGCCTGATTTTGAAAAAGAATCTCCTCAGGGATCCCTGCGCTCTCTTTTCCGAACATGATATAACAGTTATCCTCATAATCTACTTCCGTATAATTCTGAGGCGCTTTCGTGGTGGCGTAATAGATTTTTGCCCCTTCATGCTGTTTTATAAAGTCTTCGTAATTTATATAGGTATTAACATCCAGATCCTTCCAGTAATCCATTCCGGAACGCCTTATCGCTTTCTCGCTCAGACTGAAGCCCAGCGGCTCTATCAGATCCAGACTTGTACCTGTCGCTGCGCAGGTCCTTCCTATATTCCCTGTATTTGCCGGTATCTCGGGCTCATGCAATACGATATTAAAATGTGCCATTTCTTTTTCTCTGTATTCCTTCTGTTAAAAGAGCACCTGATCTCTCAGGCTCCCATTTCTTTATATAGCTCATCCTGTCCGGGCCTGTCCAGATATCTCACATCATCGCCGTTTCGCAGGATCCTGTCATTTCCATCAGTCGTTCTTCCGATGATCGTTCCCTGTATTCCTGCTTTTTCCAGCTCCCTGATCACTTCACTTCCGTTTTTGCTTACGATCATCATCGATCCGCTGGACATGATCTGGTAAGGATTTAATCCGAAGTATTCACAAATTTCCACTGTTTCCTGCCTGATCGGTATATCACGGAGCCGGATATCCAGACCTGTATTACCCGCTTCAGCCATTTCCCAGAGTGCGCCGAAAACGCCGCCCTCGGTAATATCGTGCATCGCCGTGACACCTGCTTTTACTGCAGCTTTCGCGTCCGGAACGACCGATAGATAGGCATCAAACTCTCTGGCTGTTCTTACGAAGCTTTCAGAAAAACGGCTGCTAAGCTCCTCTTCCCGCTCCTTCGCCAGAATTGCAGTGGCCTCAAGACCGATCCATTTGGTGACAATCACGTCTTCTCCCGGAGTAATATTCACAGGCAGCAAAAGCTTGTCCTTACGTACCTTTCCCACTCCGGTCACTGTGATCAGCGGCTGCCGTATCACATTAGTGATCTCGGTATGGCCTCCAAGGATCTCAATATTCAATTCATCGCAGGTCTTTTCTGCGTCTTTGACTATGTTTCGCAGTTCCGCCTCTTCAATATCCGGCGGCAATAAAACAGTCAGCATGATTCCCAGCGGCTCCGCTCCCGAAGCTGCCAGATCATTTGCGGTAATATGCACGCAGTGTCTGCCCAGATCCTTTGTCGTTCCGGTAATAGGATCCGTTGACATTACCATTACTTCGTTTTCTCCCAAAGCAATGGCCGCACAATCCACTCCGACTGACGGTCCTACCAGGACTTCGCCCCTTCTGTGTCCCACCTGCCTTATGATCGATCTCTGCAGAACCGGTTCCGGCAGTTTTCCAATTTTCATCATTATTCTTAAGTTCTCCGTGTCACTATATTCTTATGCTCAGCATCTGTTAACTGTCATAATCTGTTAACTGTCATAATCATCAAAGACTCTCAAAAATCTTCCCTCCATATGCAGAAAACATGCCTGCGGCATGTTTTCTATTATTGCATATTATTCAAGTCTCCCTCGCGAGACCTGACGCGGAATTCGGATCAGCTTCAACTGACATCTTCCAAACCGAATCTCTGAGCATCCTCGCGGAGCGTATATCTCAACGGGATACTGGACCCCTCTGAGACGAGCTTGTCATAACCCGCCGCTTAAGAAGGGGGCTTCTCACACTGAGATAAATATCAGAGCCTGTTTACCATCCGATAGCCGCCAGTGCGCTCTCAGCATTGCCTGTCTGCACTGCGTTCGCGACTGCCGATAACGTGGCGTCATCCATTCCATTTGTTCCGATAATATAGGTAAGCGGTATCATCTCATAGATGCTTGTGTTTACCTGTTCCTCCGAACGTTCAATGCCATCAAAATAAATAGTCTTCCATGCTTCCATGACCAGTCCTCTCTGTCCGCCGGAAAACTGTACCGTTCCCGCCTCAAGACTGGAATCAAGCGTAGCCGTCGTTGTATAATCTTCTGATTCTATCACACGGCTTTCGATCTTGATCGTCCTGGAAGGGTCTCTGGTCTCGTGTCCGTAGATATTGAATGTCAGAGATCCGCCGTCAGCTGCGACGTTCAGATAGATCGGAGCGTCTGTATTGTTTTTGAACTGAAAATTCTTTATATCGTCTGCAATTGCCGCGTCAAGTCCCGGCTCTACATAGTTGACTTCCATAGAATGGGGATATCTCTCCGTCACTTCCAGTTCTGCCTGCAGCACCGCCAGATATAATGTAGTGGACACCTGACATATACCGCCGCCATAAGTGTCAACTGCCCTGCCGTCTTCGATGGATCCGGCTGCTTTCCAGCCATGTTCCTCATCCTGTTCTCCGACAGTCTCGGCGAAATTGAATGTGTCGCCCGGATCAACAATCGTTCCGTCGATGATAGAAGCCGCATACTCAATATTATATATTCTTCCGCTTGCACCGCCTGAGTAGTCTGTAGTGGCAGTACCGATAACGTCCTTGACAAGGGTAAGGTCACCCTTATGCTCTTCCGGCTCAAGTACCTGATCGGACATATTCACGCCGCCTGTACCTCCGTGCCAGACAGTATCCATATACTCGACGATCCGGGACACTGAAGGAAGAATAGAGATCTTTACGCCGTTTGACGCTTCCGTTGAAGTCATCGTTCCGTCTTCATTCAGAAATATGCCTGCTGCTACAGGATCAATATTAAGAACGCTTTTCTCGGTCTCGACACGTTCTTTCACTTTTACCGGATCGACTTTAAGATCCAGATCCAGAACGATCTGACCATGATCTTTAATGTAGGAGTCCGCTTTATATCTTTTCAGAATATCGCCCTTTGACGCAAGCGCAAGCGCCTGATCGACAATATCTTTATTTTCATATGTAAGACCCATGCTTCCGGCAGAAACAGCCGTGCTGCCCATTTCCGTATATAAATAAATCAGATCTGAAGATAATTCTTTCATTTTCTGATCTACGACCGCCTGGACCTCGGATCTCGTCATGCCTGAAACATCCACATTTTCGATATGAACGCCTTCTGCGCAGACATTTTCGTTATCTGTATTTCCCGAAGTACCGGTTTTCTCTTCGGCCTGATCAGAACTGCTGCCAGATTCAACAGAAGCTGTATCTGTATCAGTATATTCCGAATCTGCCGCACTCTGACTGCCGGCACTCTCATATTCATCGTAATTATCCGTTTCTGAGGATACCGATCCATATGAACTATCCTCATCTGCACCGCTGTTCACGCCGTAGGAATCATCCAGATTGGCCGTAACATAGTCAGAAGGCTCCGCGTACACTGTCATGGACAGAAGGAGCGGGACCACCATCATAAAAATTAAAATAAACGCGATGATCGCAACCGCGATCCGTCTTCTTTTATCTTTTCTCAAACCTGCCTCCAAAAAAAGCAGAGAATTCTTCTGATGTTTTCCCTGCGTATATCTCACTATCTTGAATTTTTTGCATCAAAAAAGCGCGAGACGGGATTCGAACCC
>DFHP01000161.1:0-20081 GCA_002371335.1 Eubacterium sp. UBA3720 | reverse complement strand
CCCTGAGCCACTCGCGCAAACAATTGACCTCTTCAATCAACAACATAGATAATACCCTACTTCCGCCTCTATGTCAAATACTTTTTAAGACTCAAAGCCCATACTAAAAAACCTGCAGCTTCTGTTTTTTCGCCGTTTCTTTCTATCAAAATCTGCGGAATCTTCCTTATCATTCTCTTCAGGCATTGATGACGGCGCTTAGAACGTACTGATTATTTGTAAAATGCTTTTGTGTTATGTTATTCAGGCGTATCAGATCCATATCCAGCCATAATTCTTCAGCAGCTATCACCAGATGCGCAAACATGGCACCAAAATTGATCTCAGTCAGCCGGTCCTGTCTTTTAGGTTTCTTTGAAAAAATATGGATCGCGTTATCATAAACGACAAACCTCCAGGGCTGAGTATTCATGCTTGAGGGAGCCATCCTGGCAGCTTCAAGCAATTGCTTCATCCACTGACGCGGTACCTCTTTAAATACGCATAGTGAGTCTACAGGCAGACGTTTGGCTTCGCTGTGCTTTCTGATAAAAGAATCTTTACTTTTTCCAAAGGCAATGACGCCAACGATCTTCAGGCCTTTTTTCGTCTGAAGCTTTTTTTTGACCCTTGTATGTCCGAGAATACAGGAGCCCAGGCCGATGGTACACAGAAACAGTGACATACTCTCCATCAGGTATCCTGCGTTCATCAGATATCTCGGACTCTCATCTGAATAAATTATCAAATAATATGGAGCCTTCACCCCCATGAGGCTGACCGGCATATACTGTTTTTTTCTGCTGTCCAGGATATCTATCTCTGAAGAAATCCCGCCAAATAAAGAATTAATATGACGATAATGATCAGTGATCCTCTCCAGAACAGATTGATCCACTGCATCAAATACATATTTTCTCACTGATTTCTTTACAAAAATTGCCTCATATAAATTCATCGTTTCACCTGCAAGAAAGTTTTACCTTTTTATTAATTTTTTTGCAATACTATTGTAACATGATTTTCTTCATTTTCAAGATGTTCTTTATGCAGCTGCCCTCCTTTGTGCGGCATGTGCATCCCCCGGAGGGTTTGTTTCACAGAAGATTGACGCAATTTCCTGTAAAACCAGAAAACGGATGTTAAGACATTGTCCTAACATCCGTTCTGTGATTATTTTGCAAAATCAGTTACTCGACTTTCACGAATTACATTTACTTTGATCTGTCCGGGATATTCCAGTTCTGCTTCTATCTGCTTTGAAATATCACGCGCGAGCAATACCATCTGGGCATCGTCGACCTGTTCCGGAACGACCATTACACGTACTTCTCTACCTGCCTGAATAGCAAAAGATTTCTCTACTCCCTTAAATGAATTTGTAATGTTCTCTAAATCTTTCAATCTGTTTGTATACGCATCCAGCGTCTCCCGACGCGCACCGGGTCTGGACGCACTGATCGCATCTGCAGCCTGAACGATGCAGGAGATCAGAGATGTCTGCTCAACGTCTCCATGATGTGATTCCACTGAATTGATTACGATAGCCGGCTCTTTGTATTTTCTGCAAAGATCGGCACCGATCTGGATGTGTGAACCTTCCAGCTCATGATCGATGGATTTTCCTATATCATGCAGCAGACCTGCTCTTTTAGCCATACGAACATCCAGCCCGATCTCTCCGGCCAGTAATCCGCACAACTGCGCAACCTCGATAGAATGCTGTAAAGCATTCTGACCGTAGCTTGTTCTGAACGTCATTCTTCCCAGCAGGCGTATCAGTTCCGGATGGATTCCACGAACGCCTACTTCCATGGCAGCAGCCTCTCCCGCTTCGCGAATTCTCGCGTCCACTTCTCTTCTGGCTTTCTCAACCATTTCTTCGATCCGTGCCGGATGGATTCGTCCGTCGATTATAAGCTTCTCCAACGCAATTCTGGCTACTTCACGGCGAATCGGATCGAACGAGGAAAGGACTACCGCTTCCGGTGTATCATCAATGATCAGATCAACGCCGGTAGCATTTTCCAAAGCCTTGATATTTCTGCCCTCACGTCCTATGATGCGACCTTTCATCTCATCACTAGGCAGTTCCACCACAGAAATAGTGGTCTCGGAAACATGATCAACAGCGCATTTCTGAATGGCGGTAACGACATATTCCTGAGCCTTACGGCTTGCATCATTCTTTGCCTGACTAGATAATTCCTTATAAAGTCTTGCAACATCTACTTTTACTTCGTCTTCAACAGATTTTAAGAGATATTCTTTTGCCTGTTCGGAGGTGAAACCGGAAATTCTTTCCAGTTCCTGTACGCGTTTTTCCTGTAATTCGTCAACCTGCTTCTTCTTTCTGTTCAGCTCAGTCTCTTTTGCTGAAAGATTGCTTTCTTTTCTCTCCAGAGCATCTGACTTACGTTCAACAGATTCCTCCTTCGATAGAACTCGTCTTTCATACTTCTGCAGTTCTGCCCGACGCTCTCTGTTCTCACGATCCTGCTCATTCTTAAGCTTCAGACTTTCTTCCTTTACCTCCAGAAGCGCCTCTCTTTTCTTCGTTTCCGCTGTTCTTAAAGCATCATCGATGATATTACGGGCCTTCTCTTCCGCAGATCCAATTGTTTCAGCATCTTCATGTGCCTTTTTTTCAACTGCTCTTTTTCCGGCAATGGGAACTGTAACAAGTACGGTAGCAACCACAGCAATGACAACCGCTAAAACTATGTAGATAGCTGTCACTACAGGAGTACCTCCTAATTTAATTTGTTGCATAATACAACAAATCTATTCTATACTGAATCCGGCGATTTGTCAAATCCTGCCGGAACACGCCTCATGTGCCGATCAACGCGGGTTCTCCCTGTAAAACAAGGGTTTTCAGAAAAAACCAGATCTAAGTAAAAAAAATCATCTCCGGAGAGACGATCTTTTTTATCACATTTCTTCATCAGCCATATCCTGATACCGGCGGATCACTCTGGCTATATCACCCGCCGCATACCCTCTTCTGGCAAGGAATCCGCTGCTGCGTCTGTATTCTCTCTCATCAAGCCTGTGGGGGACTCCATACTTTCTGATCAGCAATTCTATCATGATCTCTTTTTCATCCTCGGGAGCAAGCTCCAACGCCTCTTCGATAAATATCTCATCCACGCCCTTTGCCCGAAGCTCTCTTTTCATGATCATACGGCTCTTTTTTCCCCTGTAGGAAATGACGTAATTTTCTGCAAATCTCTGATCGTTCAGGTATCCGAAGGAACTCACGTACTCTATCGCGTCTGCTGTTTCTGCACCGGTAAATCCTGCTGCAGTCAGTTTTTCCCTCAGCTCCATCTCCGAACGGGGTCTGTACAGAAGGAGTTTCATCGCTTTGTTTACTGCTTCCCTGCTGCTTTTCGTTTCCGGCTTTTTATCACTTTTCAATATCTTTATCTGCCTCTTCAGCTGTATTGTTCTCTGCAGGATCCGTCTTTAATGCGCTTTCATCGTAGGGCAGGCCGTAAGCGGAACGAACTTTGTTTTCTACCATCATCATGAATTCAGGATGCTCGGCCAGGTATATCTTCGCATTTTCACGTCCCTGCCCTATCTTTTCTCCCTCATAGGAATACCATGCTCCGCTTTTCTGAATGACATTTACATTTGCCGCCAGATCCAGAATATCTCCCTCTCTGGAAATTCCTTTACCGAACATAATATCAAACTCTGCCTCACGGAACGGCGGGGCTACTTTATTCTTAACGACTTTGATCCTTGTACGGTTACCGATCACTTCTCCGCTCTTCTTAAGTGATTCTATTCTTCTCACATCGAGTCTTACTGAGGAATAGAACTTCAGTGCACGACCTCCTGTAGTAGTCTCGGGATTTCCGAACATAATGCCAACCTTCTCACGAAGCTGGTTTATAAACACTACGATACAGCTTGTTTTACTGATAGCGGCGGTAAGCTTACGGCATGCCTGGGACATCATTCTTGCCTGAAGTCCTACATGAGAATCTCCCATCTCTCCGTCAATTTCCGCCCGCGGCACCAGTGCTGCCACAGAGTCTACGATGATGATATCTACAGCGCCTGAACGGACCATCGTCTCAGTGATCTCAAGCGCCTGCTCCCCGTTATCAGGCTGAGAAATATAAAGATTGTCAATGTCTACGCCGATACTTCTGGCATATACCGGATCCAGGGCGTGCTCGGCGTCAATGAATCCGGCGATTCCGCCCTGCTTCTGGATCTCTGCAACCATGTGAAGGGCCACTGTCGTCTTACCTGATGATTCAGGTCCGTAGATTTCGATGATCCTTCCTCTCGGCAGGCCTCCCACTCCAAGAGCGATATCAAGACTCAGCGATCCTGTGGGGATAGCTTCTACATTCATAGTAGCGCTGGTATCACCGAGTTTCATTACGGCACCTTTACCGAACTGTCTTTCGATCTGTCCAAGCGCGGCATCCAGTGCCTGCTGTTTACCATTCGTCTGCTTTGTATTCCCAGCCATTTTATTCTCCTTGTCTCTGTTTTCCTTTTTAAAAACACATATTATTCATGAACGCCTCTGGCGTTCTTGCCGCGCCGCGCCCGGGGCAAAGCCCCTTCCACTGAGCGCGGCTGCGATCCGTCGCAGGCTTTAACTCATTGACGTCTTTTCCCGTTCATGCATATTTCCATATGGAATCTGTTCCGCGGAAAGAACGATACTTATCTTTTATCGAACATGTGTTCTGTATAAGATATGTTATTACAAACATCCCTAAATGTCAACTGCAATTCATACAATTCCGGGATTACTGCAATTCCGCTCCTACTTCAATTTATATAATTATAGTATCATCATACAAACTTTTATGTCAATTTCCGTGTCGGACACTTTTTCTACGGCAAAACAAAGTCCGCGAGCGAACTTCAACTTCCCTGCCCCACATTCATGATGGGAGCAGACCGGACTTTGCGTGCAGCGGCTTTCCTCTGTGCGGCGATTGCATCCCTCGGAAGGCTTTTCATAGTAGATTTATAAAATTTCCTATGACGATTCGGGTATCAAAACTACAATTTCTGAACGAGGGACTTTTGATACTTTAATCCTATGACACAACAAAGACCGGTATGACGTTCGTCATACCGGCCATATTGTCGTTCTTTTACGCTGACAGCCTGACGTTTCTCCGCTCATCAGCCGAGAAGCCAGTCGTACAGCTCCTGATACTGTTTCGCGGAATTAGACCAGGAGTAATCAACCGCCATCGCGCGGTCAACGATCTTATTCCAGTCGCGTTTTTTATCATAGAAGATACGCTCCGCATATCTGATCGTTCCGAGCATCTCATGAGCATTGTAGTTTGCAAAGGAGAATCCGGTTCCTGTTCCTTCATATTCATTGTACGGCTGAACAGTATCTTTCAGTCCGCCTGTCTCACGGACGATCGGAATAGTACCGTAACGAAGACTCATAAGCTGGCTCAGACCGCACGGCTCAAACAGCGAAGGCATAAGGAATGCATCCGCCGAAGCGTAGATCTTATGAGAGAGTTCGTCAGAATAGTAGATGTTGGCGGAAACCTTTCCGCCGTATTTCCATGCGAAATAGCGGAACATGTTCTCATGCTTTGCTTCTCCTGTTCCGAGAACTACCAGCTGAATACTGTCCTGACACATTTCATCCATCATATACGCGATCAGATCAAAGCCCTTCTGATCTGTAAGCCTGGATACAACTCCGATCATCATAACCTTAGGATCTACAGTAAGTCCTAGTTCCTTCTGAAGGGCTGTCTTATTTTTTACCTTTTCATGGCGGAAATTATTTATATTGTAATTGGCCACGAGTTTATCGTCTGTCTCAGGATTGTAATCGTCATAATCGATTCCATTTACAATACCACGGAGATCATTTGCTCTGGCGCGCATCAATCCGTCCAGACCCTCTCCGAAGAATGGCGTTTTTATCTCTTCCGCATATGTATTGCTCACGGTCGTGATCGCATTTGCATATACAAGGCCGCCTTTAAGAAGACTTGCGTCGCTGCGGAATTCAAGTTTGTCAGGCGTGAAATAATAATCTGACAGACCTGTGATGCTCTTGATCGTCTTCATATCCCAGATTCCCTGGAATTTCAGATTATGGATGGTCATGACTGTTTTTATTCCACGGAAGAATTCATTTCCCTGGAAACGTTCATTCAAATAAACCGGAATCAGACCTGTCTGCCAGTCATGGCAGTGAATAACGTCCGGACGGAAATCAATTACCGGAAGGATCGAAAGCGCCGCTTTGCTAAAGAAAGCGAATTTCTCCAGATCCCATGGCATACCTGCATATGGACGATCACCAGAAAAATGCTCTTCATTATCGATGAAGTAAAATTTGATGCCCTCGTACTCAAGTTCAAAAATGCCGACATACTGCTCACGCCAGTTCAGATCCATATAAAAGTTTGTGATATATGTCATCTGCTCTTTAAATTTATCTTTGATGGAAGAGTATTTCGGGATGATAACTCTGACATCATAATATTCTTTATCCAGACATTTCGGAAGAGAACCTACAACGTCAGCCAATCCGCCAGTTTTGATAAACGGTACACATTCTGATGCAACAAATAAAATATTTTTCATAGCCTAATTCCTCTCTAACAAGCCACCCTTTTTAATAGTTACAAATTCACATTCCTTTTTAATATCAAATGCGGCTTTTCTGCCATCCTCCGGCAGAAAAGCTGCATTCTTAACCTGATGTGAATCCTCACGTTACTGTCTGCAAGGTACTTGTTAACAGTAACAACCTCTTCGGTTTAATCCTCCGGATATGCGATACTTTCGCGGATCTGTTTCCTTACCGGAAGGATCATGGACGGCGATACTGAAAGCTCATCAAATCCCATCTGAAGGAAGGTCTCTGTAAGAGTTGTGTCTGCGCCAAGCTCGCCGCAGATACCTACCCATGCGCCGCCTTTATGTCCGTTATCGCAGATCATCTTCAGGAGACGAAGGATCGCCTCGTGATGAGGATTGTAGAACGCCTCAAGCTTTGCATTCTGACGATCCATGGCAAGTGTATACTGTGTCAGATCGTTGGTTCCGATACTGAAGAAGTCAACCTCTTTAGCCAGAATATCACTGATGACAGCTGCCGCAGGCGTCTCGATCATGATACCCTGCTCCACATGATTTCCGATAGCGATTCCTGCGCTGGTCAGATCTGCCTGAACCTTCGCTGAGATTTCTTTGATCTTTCTGACTTCCTCAAGAGAAGTGATCATCGGATACATGATCGCGATATTTCCGAACGCGCTTGCGCGATACAGTGCGCGAAGCTGTGTGGTGAAGATATCCATGTTTGTCAGGCAGATACGGATCGCTCTGAATCCAAGGGCAGGATTCTCCTCCTTGTCCAATCCGAGATAATCAGCCTGCTTATCCGCGCCGATATCAAGAGTACGGATAATGACCTTCTTTCCTCCCATTCCTTCGGCTACAGTCTTATATACCTCGAACTGCTCTTCCTCTGTCGGCAGAGTATCGCGTCCGAGATAAATGAACTCAGAACGGAAAAGACCGATTCCGGCGCCATCGTTCGCAAGTACGGAACCCACGTCCGCAACACTTCCGATATTTGCGTAAAGATTGATCTTCTTTCCGTCTTTGGAAACATTCTCTTTTCCCTTCAGTTGCTGAAGAAGGGCTCTGGCTTCATCATCTTTTGCCTTAACAGCTTTCTGGGCCTCAAGGGTCTCTTCATCCGGCTCAAGGATGAACTCGCCGTTATGCGCGTCTACGATAGCCATCTTTCCGTCATAATCCTGATTAACAGGAACACCGATCAGTGCAGGAATATTCATCGTTCTTGCAAGGATCGCCGTATGTGAATTCGAAGAGCCTTTTTCCGTTACGAACGCAAGTACCTTTTCCTTGTCAAGCTGTACTGTCTGGCTTGGAAGAAGATCATCCGCAACGATGATAACAGGCTCGTCAAAAGCAATGTCGCTGCTTACACCCGAAAGCACCTGAATAACCCTCTCGGAGATATCCTT
The DNA here is from genome assembly GCA_002371335.1 of Eubacterium sp. UBA3720. Classification (GTDB taxonomy): domain Bacteria; phylum Bacillota; class Clostridia; order Lachnospirales; family Lachnospiraceae; genus DFHP01. The sequence continues at coordinate 12,075 of DFHP01000161.1, read as the reverse complement.
CATATCTGCAGCACGTCCCCGGAAATACTCATCATCCATCTCGGAAAACATCTTTGCAAAATTATCGCCTGCAACCGCTACAGAATACTCTGCGTTTACATTCTGTGTCTCGATGGTATTCTGAACCGCATCCGCGAAATCCTCGTCCTCCAGGAGCATTGCATGTACTTCAAAAATCGCCGCGTTTTCTTCGCCGACCTTCTGGACAGCCTCATCATGAAGCTTGTTCAGATCTTCGATCGCCTGATCTCTGGCCGCTTCGAAACGAGCAAACTCTGCTGCTGTATCTTCAACTTTATAGCGTTTTACAGTTTCTTCTTTTTTTCCGTAGAAATGAACCTTTCCGATTGCTACTCCCTTGAAAATAACTTTACCGTTAAATTTTTCCATTTTTGAAACACCTTTCCTAATTCGCAAAAAAACAATGTAATTATATATGAATTCTTCAAAATACATTCACCGGGACATAATGCATTTTTTTCAAAAGAATAACATAGCAATAATATACTTTTTGTATTTTTAACAATATAATTATAAATTATCTGTTCTGATTTGTAAATAATGACATTAAGAAAGGTAAAAAAAGTGAAGCATTTTCTTAAATAAGTCCAATTATAAATCCTTAGATTTACAATCCGTATGAATTCTAATATGATATTGCAAAGAACAAAGTCCGCCTGAGGACTTTGCGCGCCGCCGCACGGCAGCAAAGCTGCCTTCTTCTGTGCGGCGTGTGCATCCCCCGGAGGGTTTTGTCATGGGAATTATCCAAATTTCCATGACATAACAAAGTCCGCCTGAGGACTTTGCGCGCCGCCGCACGGCAGCGAAGCTGCCTTCTTCTGTGCGGCGTGTGCATCCCCCGGAGGGTTTTGTCATGGGAATTATCCATATTTCCATGACATAACAAAGTCCGCTTTCCCGGCGGGCTGTTTCACAGAAAATGATCGTAATTCACATGAAAAAACGAAAGTATAGAGAGGACTGTTATGCCGGAATTTAAAATACATTCTGAATTTAAACCGACAGGAGACCAGCCGCAGGCCATAAAGGCTCTGGCTGACGGCTTCCGTGCCGGGAACCAGTGCGAGACTCTGCTTGGCACTACCGGCTCCGGAAAGACCTTTACTATGGCAAATATTATTCAGGAGCTTCAAAAACCCACGCTGATCATCGCTCACAATAAAACGCTGGCCGCACAGCTTTACAGCGAATTCAAGGAGTTTTTTCCTGAAAACGCTGTAGAGTATTTCGTATCCTACTATGATTATTATCAGCCGGAAGCGTATGTTCCTTCTTCAGATACATATATCGCAAAGGATTCCTCAAGGAACGAAGATATTGATAAACTGCGTCTTTCCGCCACGTCTTCCCTGATAGAAAGAAAGGACGTCATTGTCATATCGAGTGTTTCATGCATCTATGGCCTGGGAAGCCCCAAGGATTTCGAACTCATGCTGATCACTCTCCGCGCAGGCATGGAGATCGAACGCGACGATGTGATCCGCCGGCTGATCGAGATCCAGTACGAAAGAAATGAGATCGATTTTCACAGAGGAACTTTCCGCGTGCGGGGAGATGTACTGGATATCGTTCCCGCCGATATCGGAGATTACGGAATCCGCATAGAGTTTTTCGGAGATGAGATCGAAAGCATTCGGGAAATCGATCTGCTGACCGGAAGTCCCGGACGTGAGCTTAAATTTGTCCATATCACGCCTGCCTCTCATTATGTGGTTCCGATGGATACGATCCTTAAAGCGACCAAAAATATTGAGGCCGAGCTGGAGGAACGGGTCCGTTATTTCAAGAGCGAAGATAAGCTCCTCGAGGCGCAGCGTATAGAAGAACGGACAAATTTTGACATGGAAATGCTTCGGGAAACCGGCGTGTGTTCCGGCATTGAGAATTATTCGAGGCACCTTTCCGGTCTGAAGCCCGGCGAACCGCCTTATACCCTTATGGACTTTTTCCCCGATGATTTTCTGATCATCATTGACGAGTCCCACAAGACTATTCCGCAGATCGGCGCAATGTACGCCGGAGACCGCTCACGAAAGACCACGCTGGTGGATTATGGTTTCCGCCTTCCGTCTGCTCTGGATAACAGACCTTTGAATTTTTCGGAATTCGAGGAACGCATAGATCAGATACTGTTCGTATCAGCTACGCCGGGCCAGTATGAAGCCGATCATGAACTCCTGCGGGCCGAACAGATCATCCGCCCTACGGGATTGCTGGACCCTGTCGTGGAGGTGCGCCCCGCCGACGGACAGATCGACGATCTGATATCCGAAGTAAGAAAAGAGACCGAAAACAAACACAAGGTCCTCATCACGACACTGACCAAACGTATGGCGGAGGACCTGACGGATTATATGAAAGACGCCGGGATCCGTGTCCGTTATCTGCATTCAGACATCGATGCTCTCGAAAGGACAAAGATCATACGCGATATGCGGCTTGATGTTTTTGACGTTCTGATCGGAATCAACCTTCTGAGAGAAGGTCTTGATATTCCGGAAATCACTCTGGTAGCTATCCTGGATGCTGATAAAGAAGGTTTTCTCCGTTCCGAAACTTCCCTGATCCAGACCATCGGCCGCGCGGCAAGAAACTCTGAAGGACGTGTCATAATGTATGCGAATACCATTACCGATTCCATGCGCCGCGCCATCGACGAGACTGAACGGCGCAGACGCATACAGGACGATTATAATAAAGAACACGGTATCACTCCGACCACTATCCGAAAGAGCGTCCGCGATATGATCAGTATTTCCAGGGAAACCGCTCAGACGGAAAGCCGTCTAGAGAAGGATCCGGAATCCATGAGTCCCGCAGAACTGAAAAAGCTCATCGAGAAGCTGGAAAAACAGATGCGCGCCGCTGCCGCAGAGCTGAATTTCGAAGCCGCCGCTTCACTGCGCGACCAGATGCTTGCCCTGAAGGAAATGCAGAACTGACACCACGGAGGGTTTGTGGCATAGGAAATGTTTGTAATTCTCTACGCTAATTCTGGTGTCAAAACTACAATTTCTGAACGAAGGACTTTTGACACTTTAATCCTCTGGCACAAAAAAAGCCTGACACATCAAGATCAGCATTTACTGCTCATGATGTGTCAGGCTATTTCATTGTTCTTTTCATGATCAGACTGTTCAGAATTCAAGTCCCTCTCACTTTCAGGAACTCCTCCGGCGTTCTTGCTTCCTGCAAAGGCGGGGGACTCCCCGGCTGAGTTAAATGGTCAGAATTCAGCAGCTCGATGGCCTTCTGCAGCTGCTTATCAGCTGAAGCGGCAGTGGCTTCATCTCCTTTGGCAGGCTGCTCCTCTTCAACAGCCACATCCGGGCTTATTCCTTTTTTATGGATATCGTTCCCTTTCGGAGTAAAGTATTTCGTCACGGTCAGACGGACTGCCGAACCGTCCGAAAGCTGAAAGTAATTCTGAACGATACCTTTTCCAAATGTCTGTTCTCCTATGACAGTACCCTCTCCATAGTCCTTTACAGCTCCGGTAAATATCTCTGCCGCACTGGCAGAGCCGCTGTTTACAAGCAGAACCAGAGGTATGCCGAGCGTGCTGTCATCGTCATTTTTATAATTAAATATCTGCTTTCCTGCTTTATCCTCCTGATAAACCAGGTCCCCCTTCGGAACGATTCCCGAAAGGATATCGCAGGCACTGTCGACCAGTCCGCCCGGATTATCGCGCAGATCGATGATCAGGCTCTTCATCCCGGCTTTTTTCAAAGCCGAGAAGGCTTCGTCATACTGATCTTTTGTCACGCCGGTAAACTGAGTGATCTGAAGATAACCGATGGCGTCGTTCAACATGTGAGAGTTTACCGTATGCAGCTCTATCTCATCCATCGTCACAGAGACGCTGTATTCTTTTTTCTCTGCTTCCCTGTAGAGCACAAGCTCAATGGTCCCGTCTTCGTCAGCTCTGATCATATTGCTGACATCGCTGCTGGTCAGGCCTTCTGTCGAAGATCCGTTGATCTCCCTGATAATATCCTCCGGTTTGATACCTGCTTTTTCCGCCGGGCTGTCCTCGCTTACATCGGATATGACTATCGCCTCATCATCCAGACGCTGCATGATGGTCACTCCGATGCCCATATATTCTCCGTTAAGAGAATCCTTCAGCGACGCGTACTGTTCCTTTGTATAATAGGCAGAATACTTGTCTCCCAGCGCGGCTATCTGCCCTACATACATATAATCCGTCTCGGCCTGTTCATCAATGTCAAACAGATAATACTTATCCACCAGCCGCTGGATCTCCTTGGCTTTTTTGACCGTCTGGATCGTATCCGGCCTGGATGCCCCTCCAAACACCGGAATCATCATATAAGCAAAGTAAAACAGTGCAACTATCAACAAAGTGATAACCACACCGCCCATGAAATAACTCTGCTTCACAGAGGCCGGGACGCCGAAAAGACGTCCCTTCTCCTCCGCAGCTTTTTTGATCTCGTGTTTTTTTCTTCTGAAAATATTTCTCATCATACTTTAAGATGTTTTCTGATCGTGATAATACTTCCAAGGAGACCGATTCCGATTCCCAGAAGCAATCCTACCGGAAGCAGATAAGTAAATACTGTACCGACCGGAAGAAGACCGTTCATCGCATCCTGCAGAACGCTGAATCTCTCAAGTATATATTCGATTGCTTTATTATACAGAATATGAAGGATCACAAGCGGGATGATGGAACCAATCAGTCCGATAATGATACCTTCCAGGATAAACGGAAGACGCACGAAAGCATTGGTTGCTCCGATAAGCTTCATAATTCCTATCTCTTCCCTGCGGACCGCAACTCCGACAGCGACCGTATTGCTGATCAGGAACACTGATACGGCAAGAAGTATCAGGATGATCGCGCCTGTTACCGTTGCCAGAAGCGTATTGATCGTGGAGAGCGTACTGGACGCTTCCTGCGACTGATTAACGGTCCTTACTCCGTCCAGCCCTCTGATATACTCTACCAGTTCGTTCTGATTCTCGATCTGATTAACATATACCACATAGTTTGCCGAATTAGCCAGCGGATTATCCTGTGAATCTCTGAAGCCTTCCTTTGCGGCTTCATTGCCTTCACCGAAATACTCCTCTGAATATGTGTCCCACGCCTGATCGGCGGAAACATACTCGCAGGATTCTACATTCTCATGGCTCCTGATGGCCTCTCCGATCTTATTGATCCCGGCCTGATCAAGACCTTCGTCAAAAAATACCGTAATACCTACATTTGTTTCCACATTACGCATTATATAAGTTACATTCAGCATAATGGAGAAAAACAGTCCAAACAGAAAGATACACGCAGTCATGGTTGCTATTGAAGCCAGTGAAAACATCATATTACGGAAGATGTTCTTTACGCCCTGACCGGCGCTGTATCCTATTGTTCTAATCTTCAATATATACACCTTCCTTTTCGTCGCTGGTAATAATTCCCTTTTTCAGGCGAATTACTCTCTTCTTCATCGAGTTAACAATTTCTTTATTATGCGTTACCACAAGTACAGTAGTGCCGCGGGCGTTGATCTCCTCCAGAAGTCTCATGATCTCCTGAGAGTTCTTCGGATCCAGATTACCCGTAGGCTCGTCGCAAAGCAGGATCGACGGCCTGTTCACCAGTGCGCGGGCCATAGCCACACGCTGCTGCTCACCACCGGAAAGCTCGCGCGGCAGGGAACGGTATTTGTCCGCGAGACCTACGAGTGTAAGTATCTCCGGCACGTTCCTTTTTATCGCGCGGTTGGATTTTTCGATGACCCGCTGCGCAAAAGCTACATTCTCAAAGACATTCCGGTCTTTCAGAAGACGGAAGTCCTGGAATACAACGCCGATACTCCTGCGGTATTTCGGGATCCTGGATCTTCTGAGCTTTGTCAGTTTAAAATCATTAACTACAATATCTCCTGATGTGGCGTCAAGCTCTTTCAGCAGCAGCCTGATAAGCGTCGTCTTTCCGGAGCCGCTGTCGCCCACAACGAAGACAAATTCTCCCTGCTCAATGCGCAAAGAAATATTATCGATAGCAGCGTTAGAGCTTTTATCATAATACTTACTGACATTGGACAATTCTATCATTATTCATCCTCCACCATAAACTGAAGACCCGATCATCGTTGCCCATTAATAATCGAGAGTCTCCATATATTTCATATACTTCACAACCATCAAGGCAATCTTAAATGTGATGGCGTCCTCGAACACACGCAGATCAAGGCCTGTGCTCTTCTGCAGCTTATCAAGCCTGTAGACAAGTGTGTTTCGATGTATATAGAGCTGTCTGGATGTTTCTGAAACATTCAGATTGTTCTCAAAAAACTTATTGATCGTCGTCAGCGTCTCCTCATCAAAATCATCCGGAGACTTGTTCGCAAATATCTCTTTAATGAACATTTTGCACAGCGGAAGCGGCAGCTGATAGATCAGACGTCCGATACCGAGAGAACTGTACGCAATAATGCTCTTTCCGTCAAAGAAGATCTTTCCTACGTCAAGAGCCATCTTCGCTTCCTTGTAAGATCTGGAAACCTCCTTCAGTTCATCGATTATGGTTCCGTACGCGATGTGCACGCCGGGATCCTCGCCCCGGTCGACCGCTTCGATAATGGATGCCGCGATGCTCTCTGTCTGCTGATATCCGTCATCCTGACCGAGCGATTTTACAATAATAATATTCTTTTCATCCACAGCCGTGATAAAATCATTCGCATTGCTTCCGGTAAGACTGCGGATGTGATCTATCGTTCCCTGACTTTTCTCCGGTCCGCTCTCGAGGATATATACGACACGCCGCATATTCGTCTCTATATGAAGCTTCTTCGCGCGATTATAAATATCTACCATCAGCAGATTATCGAGAAGAAGGTTCTTAATGAAATTATCCTTGTCGAATCTTTCCTTATATGCAGTCAGAAGACTGTGAAGCTGGAACGCCGCCATTTTTCCGACAAGCAGACTGTCCTCCCCTGTCGTCTTTGCGACCAGAATATATTCCAGCTGATGTTCATCATAAACTTTAAAAAACTGATAATTCTGAATCGTTTGTGAGTCAGCCTGTGACTGCGCGAATCCCGCAATCTCATTTCTCGTAATATCCATGCTGTGAAACGTGGATACGAGCTGTTTCCCCTCCACATCAACGATAGCGAAATCCATCTTCGTAATGTTCTTTAGCCCGTCGATCGTATTCTGCAATACCTGATTTGATATCATTCCGCTTATCCTTTCTCTAATTGAATTCTCTACCCTGCTTTAAAAACCCTTTTGCCTCAAATGACTGCTAAAATCATGTTAGCATAAGTTTAATACAAAATGCACAAAATGAAAAGGAATTTTTAAACATTTTTTCTTGACTAATGGTAGTTTTTTTCAGTATATGCTATCAAATTGACGGTTTTTTAACGAATTATCATATTTTTTTATTCAATATTTGTCTAAATGACTTTCTGATCTTTCTTTCCTGCAGCCATCCCCTTCTGATTCCTACGGCTTTCTGCAGTTCGGGGCTTTCGCCCAGATTGAGCCATAGTTTTCCCAGTATCTTATTCTGATGTCTTAGAATAAATCTGTCCTGGAGATCGCCTTTTAACCCGCTGATGATCACATCAGGGAAAACAGAATTGATATGATTAATGATCTTGTCCGGCGATGAGTTTTCTTTTCCTGAGGCGCCGCTTACTCCGAGTATTCTTATGCCGGGATAATTGTTTTTCAGATACGAAGCGAGCATTTCTCCTGTTTCCTGCTCGTCTTCCAAAATATAAAAACCCTGATCCAGTCTGATCATCTGCCAGAAGAACCTGTCCAGATAACGGTTCTCCTCCACATCGTCAAAGACCTGTCCCCGGTCGATACCGGCAGCAGCCAGAATATCGCTTTCGCCGATAATTCCCAGATCCAGAGTCATCATATACTGGACCCACCATTCTTTTTCCGAACAACGGAGAAAAGAATTTCTCGTGATAAGGCCAATCGTATTAAGATGGTCATTTTTTATATATTCCAGGATGGTGTTCATGGCATTTTCAACACTCATGTAGTCAAGACTGTAGCCCAGGATGTTGATTCTGTTCATAGTCCATACCCTCCATTCAGTCATATACGTAATGCGTAGTATAACAGATTTGTAACAAAAATGCAATTCTTTGTAAAAATTCCGCCATAACAAACTGCCGCATACGCCACGGATCCCTTCACAGGACCTATAGCAGTTCGCGGCAGCCTGATATAAGTTTAAAAAAACTTCCCGCTTCTTGTTTGACCAGCCTGATCATTGCCGGCCTTTGAACGCTAAGCGGGAAGTATATGTTATATTTTCAGGTCCCGTTTCCTTTGAAAACGTTCCGAAAAATTTATGCGGTCTTATCAGACCTTGAAAAGGATATCTCCGTAAGACGGCATCGGCCACATCTCCCGGTCTACCAGCAGCTCCAGCTCATCGACAGGCGCTCTGAGCGCTTCCATTGCAGGAACGATCTCATTATGATAGTACCTCGCCTGCTCCTCACCCTCGGGCACATGGATGGCCTTTGCTTCCTTATCCTTAAGAATACACATTGCATCTCTTGCTTCCTTCAGAAGCCTTGAGGTCACATTGAGACGGTCTGTCTCAACGGAAGCATCTCCCGCGCCTGCATCCTTGATCGCAATGATCGTTTCCGCAAGCTGCCTGTTGTATTTGCTTACAGCAGGAATGATATCCTTGCTGGCCATCTGAATCATGGTACGAGCCTCGATGTTTATGCTCTTCGCGTAATTCTCATATTTTACTTCCGCCCTGGATCTGAGCTCAGCCTCGTTAAATACGCCGAATTTCTCATACATGGCAATGGTTTCCGGTCTGGTGAGCTCCGGAATGGCGTCGACCATGGAACGAAGATTAGGAAGACCTCTGCGCTTCGCCTCTCTCACCCATCTTTCAGAATAACCATTTCCGTTAAAAATGACTCTCTGATGCTTTACCAGATTTTCCTTGATCATGTCATGAACGGCCTCATTGAAATCTCCGGCCTTTTCCAGTTCGTCGCATGCTTCGCAGAACGCTTCCGCAACGATCGTATTTATAACGACGTTAGGCGGAGCGATAGAATCCCTGGAACCCTGCATACGGAATTCAAATTTATTTCCTGTAAACGCAAAAGGCGAGGTCCTGTTGCGGTCTGTAGCATCTTTATCAACGCTGGGCAGCCAGTCTACGCCTGTCTCCAGTACTGATTCTTCAATACTGCTGGTGGCGATGCCTCTCTTCAACAGCTGATTTACCACATCCTGAAGCTGCTCTCCAAGGAAAATGGAAATAATAGCAGGCGGAGCCTCGTCAGCGCCGAGCCTGTGATCATTTCCCACATCGGCAGCCGCTTCGCGAAGCAGACCGGCATGTTTGTCCACCGCTTTAATGATACATGAGAGGATCAGAAGGAACTGAATATTCTCATGCGGCGTCTTGCCCGGCTCTATCAGGTTGATCCCATCATCCGTGCAGAGAGACCAGTTATTGTGTTTACCCGATCCGTTTACGCCGGCAAATGGTTTTTCATGCAGCAGGCACTTCATACCATGCTTTGTGGCTATCCTTTTCAGAGTCGCCATGACCAGCTGATTCGAATCCACGGCTACATTTGCGCTGGTATATATACAGGCAAGCTCATGCTGGGCAGGAGCCACCTCATTGTGCTGTGTCTTTGCAGTCACACCCATTTTCCAGAGCTCTTCGTTCAGATCCTTCATGAACGCTCCGATCTTCTGGCGGATAGCTCCGAAATAATGATCATCCATCTCCTGTCCCTTGGGAGGCATTGCTCCAAAAAGCGTTCTTCCGGTATATACCAGATCTTTTCTCTGGAAGAACTTCTCGGAATTGATCAGGAAATATTCCTGCTCGGGTCCTGCGTTGGAAACGACCCTTTTTGATGTAGTGTTTCCAAAAAGCCTGAGCAGTCTCAGCGACTGTGTGTTTATCGCTTCCATAGAACGAAGGAGCGGAGTTTTCTGATCCAGCGCTTCTCCGTTGTAGGAACAGAATGCCGTCGGAATGCAGAGCGTGGCGCCGCATGCGTCCTGACGCACAAAGGCCGGGGAGGTGCAGTCCCAGGCAGTATAGCCTCTTGCCTCGAAAGTGGCGCGAAGTCCGCCTGAAGGGAAAGATGATGCGTCAGGCTCGCCTTTTATCAGCTCCTTGCCGGAAAAGCTCATCAGTACATCTCCGTTCTCCAGGGGAGCGGAAATGAAGGAGTCATGTTTCTCCGCCGTGACGCCTGTAAGCGGCTGGAACCAATGCGTAAAGTGTGTGGCGCCTTTTTCGATGGCCCACTCTTTCATCTCATGCGCAATAACATCAGCCGTCTCCAGATCAAGTTCGCCGCCGTCGGCAATGATTTTTTTCAGCTGTGCGTAAACCTTTTTCGGTAAACGTTCCTGCATGGTCTTGTCGTTAAAAACATTTTCACCGAAAATCTTTGTAACATTGATATAATCACTCATACTTTACGGCCGGTCCAACCCGGCAACCTCCTTTTTTATATTCCGGACAATTACGAGAGTACAAGAAAAAGAAATCTGTATCAGATATGCAAACAGTTTCCCGGCCAAATAACTTCTCACGATCACCGGTTATGACATAAGGGAATCTGACTTCCCATGTTCCATAAAAATCCATAAAAGGGCGTCCCGCAATGCTGCAGAACACCCTCGTCCGACAAAACAAAAAAAATGACAAAAGGAACGATAGCACACTTCTGCCTGCATTTCAAGTGTAAACGCAAAATTTGTGTGATCATTTCCTGATATTTTCCTCCTGCCGCTGTATATCCTCAACTGGTCAGAAGATTATTCTCTCTTTCGGGATTCAATATCAGATGGAGCGTTCTGTGACTGTTCTCTATTTCCACATCATAATGGTCGCCGCCGTATTCTCCATCAAGCGTCCATGGTATCGGCGTCTCACTGACTACCTTCAGCCTGCTCGCTTTCATTTTCAGGACCCGTTTGGATTCTGCCTTTGGATTCAGGAGCGCATTCGCGATCTCTGTCAGTTCCACCGGATTCTGCGGCGCGCTGACCATGGTGACCTCGAAAAGTCCATCGCTCATATCTACCGCATCCCCCGTAATTCCTTTTATTCCACCCACGGAACGGGCGTTTGTGATCATCCCGTAAATATACTCTCCCTCGGCATTGAAATCATCTGTCTCTATCTTGATCTTATACGAGGGAATATTAAATATGCGCTTGCTCGCCTCCAGCACATACGCCATATGTCCAAGTACGTTTTTCATGTTCTGGTCTGTCTGATACGAAACATCGGTAAATAATCCGAAAGCAGCTACATATACAAAACGGGAATCATTGAACAGCCCTACATCACAGAGATAAGTTCTTCCGTTAACAATGTCATTAGCGGCGTCGATCAGCGTATGCGGAATTCCCACACTGTCTCCGAAATCATTGGTGCTTCCGGCCGGAATATAACCCAGCGGTAGATCCGATCTGGACATCATCAACCCGTCAACGACTTCATCAAGCGTTCCGTCTCCTCCGCTGCAGACTACCATATCTATCTGGTCCGCATAGGAAACGACTGTTCTGGATGCGTCTCGTTCAGCCTGTGTAGGATGTGTTATGACTTCATAACCCGCCTTTGTAAAAACATCGATAATATCCAGAAGCTTCGTCCTGATCTGTCCCTTGCCTGATCTTGGATTAAATATAAATAACATTTTTTTCATGTATTTCATACCTCGCCAAAATTTGGTTGATTTATATTTTACAATGTATTAATTCCGTTGACAATATTTTTTGAAAAACAACAGGCAAAAACAAAGTCCGCGAGCAGGGTTTGTGTCACAGGAAATGATCGTGATTTCCCGTGACGCAACAAAAAGGCTGCCGCTTTCGCGGCAGCCCAGATAGTTACATATTCTAACTGATGCTTAAGATAAGGATTTTCAGGCTTTTCCGTCAGAACCAAGAACGTTAACGATCTTATGAGCAACCATATCTTTAACAGCCTGACGAGCCGGTTTCAGATACTGACGCGGGTCGAAG
>DFHP01000087.1:1260-2812 GCA_002371335.1 Eubacterium sp. UBA3720 | reverse complement strand
GCATTTCATTGTACCACATTTTACAGGCTATGTTATAATCGTTTCATAGTTTTTTCGATAAGCTTATAAGAGGCAAAATTGATAAAGAGGGTAGGATGATAAGAAAGTTACGATATGTTTCTTTTCTTCTTTTGTCTGCTGTCTGTATGATGGTTTCCTGTACGGGTAATAAGACAGGTCATTCAAATATTGAAATCCGGATCAAGGAAATGAATACGGAAAACGGAGCGGTCATACAGATTCCGGAATTTGTTTCCGATTCAGAAGAAATACAGAAAAATCTTCGTGATCTGGAAAAAGAGACAAAAGATCTTGAAAAGATTGTTGAAAAAGAACAGAAAAAAGGAAATGAAATAGAGATGCGCTGTTATACAGGAGGATCTGAGAACTATCCTCAGGTGACAGTGGTCTGCTTTACTGAGGAGGAAAACAGCCGTCTCTATAATCTGGTAACACTGGCTGCGGACAGCAGGGCAGGTGAAGCGATCACCTGTAAAGAAGCGCTTGAGAGAACGGAAATGACAGGCGTGGACCTCAGCCTCAGTGTAGGAAAACTGGCACAGGAATCCGGTATCCGGGGTGAACTGGCCTCGACGGAAATGCAGGGTTTTAAGCTGGATGAAAGCGGAAATGTCGAAGAAATATATATGAAACTGACTATGACGATCGAAGAGGAGGAAGAGGATATCACAGAGGAACACTTCTTCTCATATGTGCTCAGGGATGAGAAGCTGATCAAGCTTTCGGACAAAGGCTATGACGTACCATAGGAATGAATGGAGCGATGCGCGAGAGCGGGACGCGCGAAGCAGCGCCTGGTTTTCATCATACATGTTTGCGGGCATCTACCCATGGCCACAAGTATAAACAAAGGCAGGAATCGCACGGATTCCTGCCTTTATTTTTCAGATTATTTTTTTTCGGATCACTTAGTACTTTATTACTTATTACTTGTAGGCATTTCATTCTCTGCAGCGACCAGGAAGGCAGCGCCGTACTGTTCGCGGAGTTTGGGCTTTTCAATCTTTCCGGTAGGATTTCTGGGAACATCTGCAAAGATGATCTTACGAGGTCTCTTGTAGCGGGGAAGCTTACGGCAGTAATTGTTTACCTGTTCTTCTGTGCAGGTAAAGCCTTCCTTGAGCTGGATGATCGCAGCAGCGATCTCACCAAGACGCTTGTCAGGCAGTCCGATAACGGCAACGTCATTGATCGGCTCAAAGGCATGCAGGAAGTCTTCAATCTGTACGGGATAGATATTCTCACCGCCGGTAATGATGACATCCTTTTTGCGGTCGACAAGGTAGTAGAAGCCGTCCTCGTCCTGCATTGCCATGTCTCCGGTGTAGAGCCAGCGGTCATCATCCAGGACCTCTTTGGTGGCAGTCGGATTGTTGTAGTAGCAGATCATGACGCCGGGGCCTTTGACTGCGAGCTCGCCGACTTCACCCTGCTTGACGGTATTGCGGTTTTCGTCCACGATGCGGCATTCCCACTTATATCCGGGGATACCGATGGCGCCGACTTTGTGGATATTTTCCACACCCAGATG
>DFHP01000087.1:0-1046 GCA_002371335.1 Eubacterium sp. UBA3720 | reverse complement strand
AGGATATCCTGTGCCCAGGGGACCAGGAGCCAGACTACAGTACAGTGCTCTTTGGATACAGCGTCCAGAATGATCTCCGGTGTCGTACCGCGCAGCAGGACTGCCTTTCCTCCGGATACCAGGGAACCGAACCAGTGCATCTTGGCGCCTGTGTGATAGAGCGGAGGAATGCACAGGAAGCAGTCGTCCTTCTGCTGTCCGTGGTGGTGCTGCTCCATGACAGCAGCGTGGGTGATCCCGCTGTGTTTGTGCAGGATCGCCTTGGGGAAGCCTGTTGTGCCCGAGGAAAAATAGATTGCGCCGTAATCGTCTTCTGTGACCTCCACGCCAGGTGCTTTGCTGGAGTAGTTCATTGTCTGTGAGACCAGGTCCTCTGCAAAGGAGGGAGCGGAAGGCCCGTAGTAGAGGAGAAGCCTGTGGTTGGAGATATTATCCGCAATCTCCTCCACACGTCCGATAAATTCCTGTCCGAAGATGAGGATATCAGCCTCCGCAAGATTGACGCAGTATTCAATCTCGTCCGCGGAGTAACGGAAATTCAACGGTACTGCGATGGCGCCGGCTTTGAGTATTCCGAAATAGATCGGCAGCCAGTCAAGGCAGTTCATAAGAAGGATGGCAACCTTGTCGCCCTTTACGATACCGCGGGCAATCAGAAAATTCGCGACACGGTTTGCTTTTTCATCAAAGACGCTCCACGTGATCTCTGTACGATAAGGAACCTCGCTCAGCGGCTGGATCAGTTCGTACTCTTTCCAGGTGGTGAGTTTGGGCATTTTGATCTCGGGATTCAATTCGACGAGCGCTATGTCATTGGGATATTCCCGGGCGTTTTTTTCCAGAAAATCAGTGATAAGCATGGTAGACAGTCTCCTTTGTATAGTTTTCAGAATTCTAAAATCTATTACACTTTAACAAGTTAAAGTGTAACGCGTTTATGTAATAAAGTGAACTTTATATATAATAAGTAGACGGACAATAAATGTCAAGGAGTACAAGGAAAAGTTTTTGTTATTGAACAGAAACCAGAAGCCAGTAAATAGAAA
>DFHP01000111.1:2278-2542 GCA_002371335.1 Eubacterium sp. UBA3720 | reverse complement strand
AGATATCAACCACATAATGGTCGCTATCGACCTTATCAATTACATATACATTTATTTCCTGGCCATCCTCAAAGACTGCCGGAGCCATGTAAGTGTACTGGATACCATCATAGGCCAATAAGGCCGGCGTCAGATTTTTCTGAAGATCCATATGTGCACTTCACGACTTCGTCGTTCAGTGTCCGTTGCGCGTCGAATGCGTGCTCGTGCAAGCACGGCACGCTCTCTCCGGCTTATCGCTCAAATCGCTCGGCGTTCTGCCGG
>DFHP01000111.1:0-2211 GCA_002371335.1 Eubacterium sp. UBA3720 | reverse complement strand
GTTCTGCCGGGCGATCTTGTCGTTACAGACCCAAAGCGTCTTCTTTTCTTCATAAGACCGACTCTGGACCCATTTCATCATAACTTCTGTCCTGTCCATAAAAACCGGAAGCTCTTTGCATGCAAAAGAATCTGTATCCACCCGCATCTGCTTTGCCGGGGAGATAATGATTCTCATTCCAGTTCTCCCAGCATCTGAGCAGCATTTTCTTTCGGCTTAACTCCGCCAAATGACTTCAGGATCACACCATCCTCATCGATCAGATACGTAGATCGTATCAGGCTCTTTGTCGGTTTTCCGTCCTTCCCCGGGCGAAGGACATCATAGGCTGTGATATCGCCATCAGTCAAATGGCAATTCTTCGGCTTCTTCCAATTGTATTTTACTTTGAGTAGTCAACTGTTCTCTGTAAAGCCGTACCTTTTCATCAAAGGGAAGATCAGAATCTATCCCCACCTGTTCCCATGTCACGCCATAAGGTGCTCCTCCTGACGTATACCCGGCAATGAAAGCAAATGTACCGTCCATATCTGAGTACAGATCTTCGTATATAGCTGTAGTATCTCTTTTCTTCTTCCGTTTCTTACCCATATTCTAAGGCTCCAAATATTTGACTGCTTTCCCATGAGTCTTGGCGTACTCAATCTCGGATCGTGTACTATCTCCGATATAACCACCGAGATAGTTCCAACCACCCACTCATTTATACTATAATCGTTTTTGCCGAACAAAGTCAATTTCAATCGCGATCTCTGATCGCGCGCGCGTTGCGCGACGTACTTGTGCGCCTTCCTCTGCGATCCGCCGGAGGCCCAACTTAGATGGCGGATCCAAGAACGCCTCTGGCGTTTTTGCCGCGCCGCGCTCGGGGCAAAGCCCCTTCCACTGAGTCAAGTTAGATTCAATACCCACCGCCTATAGATGCGGAGGACTCCCCATCTGAGTTGAATGATGTGGGATCAGGATACTTCCTGGGGCTATAAGAATATCCATTCCTATACTTTACGGTCATATAGAGGGTGACATCTCCATGAATTAGCTGCACATAGCAAATTCCATCAATAAACTGATCTGTAATATCAATGGACTGACCATAGTAATAGACTACAACTTGCCCGTCATTTGAATATTGTATGTCTGGGGCATTTATGTGTTCGGGCATATCATCCTCTGAAAGGGGACTTTCATTTCCGCTTTTGTCTACTGCTTCATCGGTAAGTCCTCCTGATTCTGTTTGTCATCCGGCATCCACAACATCAAACTGCTCATTGGCTTTCAGTTTCAGTCTGTGGTCGAGGTACTTTTCAATATCAAAAGTGAACCTCTTGTCATAACCAGCCGTATACTTATAATTCGGATGCTGGGTCAGATCATATTTGTCCGCAAAAAATGACCGCAGGAGACTGCGATATCCCCTTTAGGATCTGTGACGATGAAGGATACCGGATAGGTTTTTGAGGTGCATTGAAGCAAGTTCGGCTTCAAAACGAAGCGAGTCTTACCCGAGCCCGATAATGTCAGCTCCGTGACACAAACTTTTTGAAAAACTTTTTCCCATAAAGCAAGGCTTTTCCGTCAAATCACCTCCAAAAACGGACGGAGCGTATCCTACAAGTGCCATAAAATCAATAATCTGGTGTTATATAAGTGCGGCACTATATCTGCTTCACCAAACATGTATCTGTTATAGTTCATGATAGTAAGGGCAGATGTTTTCATAATGCCCGTCCTTCATCCGAAAGCCACCTGGAATGATCCCGAGCTGGATAAATCCCAGTCTTTCATATAAATGTCGGGCGTGGATGTTGCTTTCCACAACAGCATTAAACTGAAGCACTCGAAAACCCAACTCCTTACCTTTTTTTAAGGAATCCAGAACCAACTTCTCTCCAACATGTTTTCCTCGTATGTGAGATGATACAGCATAGCTGGCATTGCAAATGTGCTCACACCGACCCACATTGTTAGGATGCAGTATATATAATCCCAAGATTTTGCCATCTTCCTCCGCTACACCAGTGTAACTCTGGGACGCAAAGAAAATTCCGCCTGTTTCTATGTTTAAGCGTTCCTCCTGAGGAAACGCAATACCTTCCTCAACTACCTCGTTCCATATTTGAATCAGAGCCTCTATATCATTTTGTGTATACTCTCTTATAATCATCTCTATCCCTTCCTTAATCTCTGATTTTTATAATCCGGCCCCTCTCT
>DFHP01000123.1 GCA_002371335.1 Eubacterium sp. UBA3720 | reverse complement strand
TCAGCATGTCCTGGGCAGTCAACGTGTGCGTAATGTCTTTTAGCTGTCTCATACTCAACGTGAGCTGTTGAAATAGTAATACCACGCTCTCTCTCTTCCGGAGCTTTATCGATATTTGCGAAATCTACAGCAGCGTTACCTTCTACTCTCTTGGAAAGTACGGATGTGATAGCAGCTGTCAGAGTTGTTTTACCATGATCTACATGTCCGATAGTTCCGATGTTACAATGCGGTTTGGTTCTTTCGAATTTCTGCTTTGACATTTTAAATTTTTCCTCCTTAAACATTTTCAAGCATTCGCTGAAAAAAATCTTCCCATAAATAGCATTACTAATGGGATTATATTGCATTTTACAATCCTTTGCAAGCAAAACTTAGGATTGCGGCGTCATAAGATCTTCTGTCAGCCCTTATTGTCGGCCAGAACTTTCTCCTGAACTGACTTCGGAACCGGCTCGTATCTCTCAAAGAACATGGAGTAGTTGCCTCGTCCCTGAGTCTTTGAACGAAGGTCTGTAGAATAACCGAACATTTCAGCAAGCGGTACAAAACCACGTACCATCTTTCCACCGCCGATGTCGTCCATTCCTTCAATACGGCCGCGTCGTGAGTTGATGTCACCGATAACATCACCCATGTACTCTTCCGGTGTGGAAACCTCAACCTTCATGATTGGCTCAAGAAGCGCAGGTGCACCTTTCTGCATAGCCTCCTTGAAGGCCATGGATCCGGCAATGTGGAAGGCCATTTCTGAAGAATCGACCTCATGATATGAACCGTCATATACGTTTGCGGATACGCCGACTACAGGATATCCGCCGAGAACTCCGGCTTTCATAGCATCCTGAATACCTTCATCGACCGCCGGGATATATTCTTTAGGAATAGATCCGCCGACTGTTGTATTCTCAAACTTATATGTCTCTTCAGCGTTGGCATCCATAGGCTCGAAACGAACTTTACAGTGTCCATACTGTCCGCGTCCGCCTGACTGACGGGCATATTTGCTGTCTATATCAGAGCCTTTGGTGATCGTCTCTTTGTATGCTACCTGCGGAGCACCTACATTAGCTTCTACATTGAACTCACGAAGCAGACGGTCAACAATGATCTCCAGATGAAGCTCTCCCATACCGGCGATGATCGTCTGTCCGGTCTCACTGTTTGTGTGAGCTTTAAAAGTAGGATCCTCTTCAGCAAGTTTCGCAAGGGCTTCGGCAAGTTTTCCCTGACCTGCTTTTGTCTTTGGCTCGATTGCGAGCTCAATTACAGGATCCGGGAATTCCATGGATTCCAGGATAACAGGATCCTGATCTGAGCAGATCGTATCACCTGTTGTGGAAAATTTAAATCCGATAGCTGCAGCGATATCTCCGGAGTAAACCTTTGACAGCTCCGCTCTCTTGTTCGCATGCATCTGAAGGATACGTCCCACACGCTCTTTTTTATCTTTTGTGGCATTCAGTACGTATGAACCGGAGTTACATGTTCCTGAATAAACACGGAAGTACGCAAGTTTACCTACGAACGGATCCGTTACGATCTTAAATACCAGAGCTGAGAATGGCTCGTCATCAGAAGAATGTCTTACGATCTCATTACCCTCAAGATCCGTGCCCTGGATATCCGGTACATCTGTAGGCGCCGGCATGTACTCTACTACGGCGTCCAGAAGCTTCTGGATACCTTTGTTCTGGTGTGCTGAACCGCAGCATACCGGAACGCCTTTGTTTTCGATAGTAGCCTTACGAAGAGCCGCTTTAAGTTCCTCAACGGAAGGCTCGTTTCCATCGAGATACTCCATCATGAGATCATCATCAAACTCGCAGATCTTCTCTACCAGCTCTTCATGATACATCTCAGCCTCATCCTTCATATCTTCCGGAATATCTGTGATGGAGATATCCTCTCCCTTGGAATCGTTGTAAATGTACGCTTTCATCTCGAACAGATCAATGATTCCCTTGAAATAGTCTTCTTTACCGATCGGAAGCTGAATAACTACAGCATTTTTTCCAAGCTTAGTACCGATCTCATCAACCGTGTTGAAGAAATCCGCACCAAGGATATCCATTTTATTTACGAATGCCATACGCGGAACATTGTATGTATCTGCCTGACGCCAAACATTCTCAGACTGCGGCTCTACTCCGCCCTTAGCGTCAAATACTCCGACTGCTCCATCCAGTACTCGAAGAGATCTTTCGACCTCTACAGTGAAATCTACATGGCCTGGCGTATCAATGATGTTGATACGGTTTTCCTCGGCGCCCTTTTTCGGTGCATTCTGCTCCTGGAGTGTCCAATGGCATGTAGTTGCAGCTGAAGTAATGGTGATACCTCTTTCCTGCTCCTGTTCCATCCAGTCCATTGTAGCTGTACCTTCGTAAGTTTCCCCAATCTTATAGTTAACACCCGTATAGTACAGAATACGCTCTGTCAGAGTTGTTTTACCAGCATCGATATGCGCCATGATACCGATATTTCTGGTCCTCTCCAATGGATATTCTCTTCCAGCCAAAGTTATTCCTCCTTAAAATCTGTAATGAGCGAAAGCCTTGTTAGACTCTGCCATCTTATGCATATCTTCTTTACGCTTTACGGATGCTCCTGTGTTGTTTGATGCATCCAGAAGCTCATTAGCAAGTCTGTCTGCCATTTTTTTCTCACTTCTCTTACGTGAATACATTGTGATCCAACGAAGAGCAAGTGTCTGACGTCTGTCAGCTCTAACCTCGATCGGCACCTGATATGTAGCGCCGCCGATTCGTCTTGCTTTTACCTCAAGTACAGGCATGATATTGTTCATTGCCTCTTCAAATACTTCCAATGCTGGCTTTCCAGCTTTTTCTTCCATCTTAGCAAACGCGTCGTATACGATCTTCTGAGCTGTACCCTTCTTACCGTCAAGCATGATGTTGTTGATAAGCTTGGTAACCACTTTATTATTGTATACCGGATCTGCTAAAACATCTCTGTGCTGAGTATGTCCTTTACGTGGCACGTCTCTTCCCTCCTTAATCATTTGTGATTAGATCTTTGGTACTCACACCTTTATGGATTCAAAATGTGGTCTGCGCCGGTAAATCTGTATATATAACCTGCAGCCGCTGTTAGGTTCAAGATTGACCGCCTGACTCAACCATATGGTGATTTAGAATTTCTAATCTGGTTAATAATTGCAGCTTATGCTGTTAAATCATTTTTTCGGTTTCTTAGTACCGTATTTGGAACGAGCCTGTTTTCTGTTCGCAACACCTGCTGTATCAAGTGTTCCTCGGATAATATGATATCTGGTACCCGGAAGGTCCTTTACTCTACCGCCTCGAATCAGAACAACGCTATGCTCCTGAAGATTGTGTCCCTCACCCGGGATGTAGCTTGTTACTTCGATACCGTTTGAAAGACGAACTCTGGCAATCTTACGAAGCGCTGAGTTAGGCTTTTTCGGCGTAGCAGTTTTAACGGCTGTACAAACGCCACGTTTCTGTGGAGAAGCTTTCTTAACTGCTTTTTTCTTCAGTGAGTTAAAACTTCTCTGCAGAGCCGGAGCTGTTGACTTCTTTACGGAAGTCTGACGGCCTTTTCTTACTAACTGGTTAAATGTAGGCATTCCTCTTTTTCCTCCTGATAGAATTACGGCTGCTTTTATACTGTCTGCTTCCACATGCATGCGATACAGGCGTCCTTCATTTCCGAGTCACGGGAAATGTTATCCGTCTGCGGATCTGCCCATGGCATTTCCGTATGGATCCTGAAGATAGTTTTTTCTTGTATCACGGATCTTCCGCAACATGCAGAATCGCGCAGTACCCCCTTTGGAGACTGCACGATTGCTATTATATATTCGTGTTATACAATTGTCAAGACGTTTGACGACCTTAATTTTCCCTCTGCGGCCTGCAGATATTCTGTGATGATCATCCATTCTGACTTCAGCCTCTCCATACTCCATGCGGCGTTCGCCGGGCTGGTGGATGGAAGGATAACGGCAGGGATACCCAATTGCTTTTCCTGATATTTACGATAATACCTGCCGGAAGTCTGACCGTTGCAGAATATACTGCTCACCTGAGTTTCTTCTATATATATGAGATAGATCAGTCGGAACTACATTTCGTATGCTGCTGTCGCTTGATCCCCGGATATCACAGCTGTATATCGTATCCCACAGCGCGATATGTCCCGACAACGCAAGTTCCCGCTTTTCTTCGACTGTTTCCGGTGCCGGACGTCCCAGCAAAGAAGCTATAAGCGGCCAGAACCGGTTCTTCGGATGTCCGTAAAAGAAATTCTGTTCACGGGATTTTACCGACGGAAGGCTTCCGAGGATCAGTATTTTTGAATTTTTATCATAGAGAGGTCCAAACGGATGGACAATATTTGTGTATTCCATGTATGCTCCTCAGGCACTTCGTATCTTTTTCCTGACGGCAAAAAAACAAATACTGTGCATTATAATAGAAAAAATCCAGGATACCATATATGACAGATACAGATTCTCCAGCGTCGGGTCAAGAGGAAAAACAACAAACACCCAGAAGAACCGGAACAATACGACTCCTGTGATTGCGATCAGCATTGGTGCCAGTGAATAACCCATTCCTCTGACACATCCCGGAAGAGTATCCATAACGCCGCAGAGCGCGTACGGCAGACCAATATAAGCCAGATTCACCATTCCGTATGAGATCACCTGCTGATCCGTGGTATAGAGGCCAAGCACCTGATGTCCCGCAAGAAACAATCCGCCTCCGGCAATCGTTCCAATGACCAGATCAAGCAATACGCATTCTGCGGCTATCCTATCCAGCCTCTTAAAATTCCGCACAGCCATGTTCTGGCTTGAAAAATTCAGCGCCGCCTGTGTTATGGAATTTACAGACATGTACATGAAGCCATTCATATTCATTGCAGCCGTATTGCCTGCGATCACACTGGTTCCAAAGGTGTTTATAGTTGACTGTATGATAACGTTTGACACATTGATCAGCATGCTTTGAAGGCCGGCGGGTACTCCGATGCGGAGCATGTATGAAAGCGTATTCATATCTATGTGCATTTTCCGCGGATCGAACCTGTAAGATCCCTCGACTCTCATCAGACACCGGATGACCAGCGCGGCAGAAATAAGCTGCGCCAGTATCGTACCGATCGCCACGCCTGCAACGCCCATATGAAAAACAATGACCAAAGTAAGATTCAGGATAACGTTGCTTATCCCGGAAATGGTCAGATACACAAGAGGCCGGCGGGTATCACCAACTGAACGCAGCACCGCCGCCCCGAAGTTATATATCATAAAAAATGGCATGCTGCAGAAATACAGCCGTATATAAATAAGCGACTGTGGAAGGATCTCAGGCGGCGTTCCCATCCGGATCAGAAAAAACTTCGAAGTCAGGCTGCCGATGATCAGAATGAACACGCCGAAAAACAATGCTGCCGTAACAGCCGTATGCACCGCCTTCGACACTCCCTTATCATCGCCTCTGGCGAAACGATTGCCTGTCACAACGCTCGCCCCCAGCGATATACCGATAAAAAGATTGACATACACATTGATCAGTGATGTAGTAGCTCCCACCGCCGCCAAAGCTTCACTGCTGGTAAACCGGCCTACAACTGCCACATCCACCGCATTGAAAAGCAGCTGCAATATTCCGGACAGCATCAGCGGCACCGCGAACAAAAGAAGCTTATCAAGCAGACTGCCGTGCGTCATGTCGATTTCATAGTTTTTTTGTTTCATCTTCACCTTCCTACTCCGTTTATCTCAGTGTGAGAAGCCCTCCTCTTCTTAAGCGGAGGGTTATGACCAGCTCATCTCAGTGTGGGTAATCTCCTAGTGAGATAAACGCTCCGCGAGGATGCGCAGCTCTGCGATCCGCCGGAGGCTCAACTCAGCAGCTCACAGAATCCTGTCTCCTGGACTCTCCGCGGATCACCGCTTCCGCCTCCTCCTCTGACAACTCCTGTATACGCAGACTATTTACATATGACTCCGTAGTCGAATACCACATATATTCCTGATAGGAATACATTTCAAAATGAACTTCATCCTCTGTGCGAAAGATCGTTGTTTTAAAATCTATGTCCTGATAATATCTCATAATTCCCTCTTTTCCTGACTGCGGATCTCTTTTAAAGCGATCGTAACTTCTGTCCCGACTCCCTGGCAGCTCTTCAGTGTGATCTTTCCTCCCATGGCCTCGACGGCTTTTCTGGCGGTCAGAAGGCCCAGACCGGCTCCCTGCACATTACTGATACTCTCATTGTCCTCCTTTGAAAAGGGATCGAATACCCTCTTCAGAAATTCATCGCTCATTCCGGTACCTGTATCCTTTACACAGAAAACAAACTCAGCATTATTATCTTTAATTGAACCCTTTTCTGTCACATGCACGCTGACGATCCCACCGGTACCCGTATATTTCAAGGCGTTATCCAGAACATTTCCGAGTGCGAGATCCAGTTTCTCTTTGTCGCAGAAAAAAGTATCATCCTTCAAGCCCCCGCATTCCATATAAAGTTGGATATGTTTTCCTTCAGCCTGTTCCGCCGCTTCCTTCTTTAATGACTCCAGAAGTGCGGGAATGCTCACCTGAACCGGCCTGAGCTCCTTTTGCATCCCATCCAGACTTTCCGCCTGTATTATTCCCATGATGTTGTTCGTTAATTCATCGCAGGTCATGCAGATCCTGTTCAGATATATATGCAGTTTTTCCTCGTCACCGGAAACCATTTTTGCAATATTCGCATAATCTTTCAGCCTGCGCAGTGTTTTCTCCAGTACTTCGGCCGCGTCATTCAGAATTTCGTTCTTGGAGCGTTTCTCATGCTCGGCGTATACGATCGTCTCCTCGAGCGCTTTCTTATGGATCTCCAACGCCTGATTCTGCACGGATATCTCATTATTCAGTTCTTCCAGCTCCTCCATGTATTCTTTGCTGGCCTGCTTTTCCCTCTTATTGAATACCACATATATAATCATGGCAAGAATAAAAAGCAAAGCAGTAATGAGAAGCATTACTGTCACAAGCACAAAATGAGCATGCACAAAATCATGAACCCTGTGTCCCGTGTAGCTTCCCAGATATTTATAATCCGTTCTTTTACTGACAGTTGTCATGAGACCCCCTTTTGTTCAGGACCTTTCCTGCGATCCCGCACCAGCATTACCGTTTTTCACCAACAAACAAAGTCTGCGAACGATCAGCCCACTATTCCCGTGACTTTTAAATAAATCCAACCGGACTTTTCGCGCCGCTGCACAGCAGCTCGCTGCTTTTCTCTATGCAGTGTGTGCATCCCCCTGTTTTTTTTATAGAAAATTGATATAGTTTCCCGTTAAACAAAACCTGCCCGTCGGCACAGCTAAAGCCGGACAGGCAGGTCCCTTATCATCCTCGGTCTCTCTTTACTCGCGAATAAAGTATGTCCTCTGAATGTTCGCATAAAGCTCTGATCCCTCGCGGTTCAGAACCATTTGGTATACTTTCTCGTGCGCTTCATACAACTCTTGATTTCTTTTTGATTCGATCATGTACTTGACAGATTCATATCGCGTATTATTCGTCAGCAGCATGACCATTGCGTTGATCTTAGAGATCATCACATTTTTTCCCATCTCTGTGATCGCGGCATGGAACTCATTGTCCCTCTCAAATACACGGTCTACATTCTGATCCTCGGCAAAAATAGCTTCTTTCAAAAGTGCAAGCTTCTCCTTCAGCACTGCCACTTCTTCATCCGTGCACTTTGATATCGCGTTATTCAGCACTCCGGCTTCTGTCATAGCCCGAAGTTCCTGAAGTTCATTTTCATTTTTCTGATTCAATATGATCCCATAAATCATAGGGTCGATCAGATTATCCGAAAATCCGTTCATCACAAATGTTCCGTCAGGACGCCGGATCTCGAGCACACCCATATACACGAGTATCTTCACAGCCTCACGGACAGTATTTCTGGCAATTCCAAGCTGCTCTGCCAGTTCCATTTCTGTAGGAATCTTATCACCCGGTTTCAATTCCCCTTTGATCATCGCGTCTGTCAGTCGATCGATCACGACCTGTACCAGCGAAGATCTGTTAATTTTCTTAAAAGTTGCCATATATCATTCCTTATCTTAACATATCACCCAAAACCAACCTACATTATACATCCTTCAATTTGCCATTTTCAAGAGTTTAGCTTGTTTCTATTGTAAAATATTATACCAGTCTGAATATTTGAAACGGTACGCATTTTCCCGCTCATGATTTTGAAAAAAGCCCGTGCAGAATCATTCAGATCTGCACGGGCTTTCCGGGTGTAAACAGGTATCTGAAATCGGAGAAAAGCTCTCCCTGACACAGTCTTACTGTGTCCGTGGATTCTTCTTCCCGCCGAAATCGGTAAGTGTTACAAAAAATATTGGGTTGACTTGTTACAAAAAGAGTAAATAGAAGATATTCTTCCCGTTATAATGAATTCGTTTTTTTCATGATATTACTATTCATAAATCAAGTATTTTTATCAGTCCATGTGAGATCCGCCGTTGATGTCGATCTCTTCACCCGTAATATAAGATGCTTCTTTGGATGCGAGGAAAACGATCGCATTTGCAACTTCCTGAGGCTCTCCCGGACGTCCCATAGGAATTCCGTCGATAACCGCTTTTGCCTGCTCAGCCGGCATGCTCGCCCATATCGGAGTATTGATCAGCCCCGGACATACACAGTTGGTCGTTATGCCATATTGAGATACTTCTCTGGCAAGGTTTTTGGAAAAACCAAGAACAGCGGCCTTAGATGCAGAATAGTGAGCTCCGCCAAATACTCCTCCTCCTCTTTTTCCGGAAACTGAAGAGAGGTGGACGATCCTTCCGTAGTTCTGTTTTTTCATGACCTCGCATGCTGCCTGTGTGAGCAGGAACAGTCCAAACATATTTATATTAAATATCCTCTTCATGTCATCAAGCGTCATATCCGCAACTGTGACCTTCTGGGAAACGCCCGCATTGTTGATCAGCACATCAATGCGCCCGTATTTGTCCATAACAGCCTTGATCAATGCGTCTACATTTTCTTTCACTGTAAGATCCGCCGCAAAACCCATTGCTTCATGCCCTGCTGCCTGAAGCTCTGCGACATTGGCGTCAACGCCTTCTTTAAAAATATCACAGATAACGATTTTTGCTCCCTGCCTCGCGAAAGTATTGGCAATCACTTTTCCCATTCCTTTGGCAGAACCCGCTCCTGTTACGATAACGACCTGATTTGTAAAATCTAACATTTCTCTTTGCCTCCTGTTATTTTCTTCCTGTAAATGTGTTTTTCTTTAAAACTACATTCTGAACCGATACCCTTTTAATTTTCAGATATCAACTTTTTTATCTTTTTTAATAAGTCTCCGGGAAGCAATACATGGCATTACAGGGAAAATTTCCCGGAGACTTTTCCCGGCCGGATTTATCAGCTTCCGGTACCGGGAAGAAACTCCGGCGGGTCTGGTTTAGGTGATAATGGGTGAATCCCGCCGATAGTTTCCATATATTATTGAAGATGCAGTCAGGCTCTTTTCAGCCTTTTTCTTACCGGCCCTGAATTTTCTTAAGAAGGGATTGCGTTGTATTCCGACCGGTATAACAGATTACTGCATTTCTTCCGCAATCTTAATAATATTCTCAACTGTGATTCCGTTCATGGCCAACAATCTCTCATAAGGTGCAGACTGCCCAAACTGATCCTGTATTCCCACACGTTTTACGATTCCCCTGCCCATTTCGGCTGCGACCTCACATACCGCGGAACCAAGACCGTTAATGATATTATGATCTTCAACTGTAATAAGCTTTCCAATCTCGTTTACACATGCTTTGACCGCGTCAACATCCAGCGGCTTTATAGTATGCATATCAAGGACTCTGGCAGAGATTCCTTTTTTCTCAAGCTCAGCTGCCGCATCAATAGCTTTGCACAGCGTATCGCCATTTGCGATGATCGCTATATCCTTTCCGTCCCTGATCTGATAAGCTTTGCCGATCTCAAGCTCGACATTCTCGTCATATATCTGAGGAATTGCGTCTCTGGTAAAGCGAAGATACATCGGCCCATATGTTTCGCCGGCTGCACGAACTAATTTCTTCGTGGCATTATAATCCGCAGGCATGATCACAGTCATATTCGGAAGCGTCCTCAGGACACCCATGTCCTCGATCGCCTGATGAGAAGCGCCGTCATTGGCAGACGTAACGCCGCCATGTGAACAAGCGATCTTTACGTTAAGGTTAGGATAACAAATCTCCTGACGGATCATCTCGCACATACGAAGAGATCCGAAAACGGCGTACGTAACAACGAAAGGTATTTTTCCGCAGGTCGCCATACCTGCCGCAACTCCTGCACCATTCTGTTCAGCAATACCTACGTTATAATACTGGTCAGGAAGTTCTTTACGGAATGTTCCCGTCTTACAGCTTTTTCCGATATCAATATCCATGACAATGATGTTTTTATTTTCTTTTCCAAGAGCTACGATTTCTTCGCCAAATCCCTCTCTGGTTGCAATTTTCTTAAGTTCACTCATGATCTTTATCCTCCAAAATTCAATTACTGTAACTCCGTTCGGGGATCTTTCAAAGCTGTTCTTTCAGCTCAGCCATTGCCTGCTCGTACTGCTCCTTATTCGGCGCCGTGCCATGCCATGCACACTGATTCTCCATATAAGAGACTCCTTTGCCTTTTATCGTATGCGCATAGATGCATTTTGGCTTACCATTCTTAGAAGCATAGCATTTATCAAGCGTTGCACAGATCTCTTCCATATTATGCCCGTCAATTTCAAGGACTTCCCATCCGAACGCTCTGAATTTTGCTCCAAGATCACCGTTTGGCATGACTTCATCACACGTTCCGTCGATCTGCAGATTGTTGAAATCCAGGAAAACGATCAAATTATCCAGCTGGTACTTGTGCGCTGTATTGGCTGCTTCCCAGATTTCTCCTTCCTGAGCTTCTCCGTCGCCGACCGCGCAGAAAACTTTATAATTTTTTCCATCGGCTTTTCCCGCCAATGCCATACCTGCCGCACAGGCAAGTCCCTGTCCAAGAGATCCTGTGGATATATCAATGCCGGGACATTTGTTCATCGACGGATGACCCTGCAGCTTACTGCCCTCTTTCCGCAATGTGTCCAGCTCTTCTTCGGGGAAAAAGCCAAGAGAAGCGAGACACGCATACTGGATCGGACAAACATGACCTTTGGAAAGTACCATACGGTCTCTGTCTTCCCAGCGGGGATCTTCCGGTCTTACATTCATGTATTTAAAGTAACATGCCGTGACAAAATCCGCCGCCGAGAGAGCGCCGCCGGGATGACCCGACTGTGCTTTATAAATCATATCTACGACTTTGATCCGCATCCGGGTTGCAAGTTTTTCAAGTTCTTTTACAGATACATCTTTCATTTCGTTCACCTCATAGTATTAAGTGTTGACAGTTTATAATCACAGCTTCTGAATCCGTCTTCGCTGTAATCAATCAAAGTAATCAGTCAAATTTAAGGCCTGTATCAATATTTTCTATCCTACGTCCTTCTTTCAACGTAGGATTTAAATGAGTAAAATAAGTAATTGGTTTTACCTATGTAAACGCATATTCGGATCTATATAAAAGCATATTCGGTCTGATTCTATTTTAAACAAACAGTAACGAGATCTGTGGAATATACGTAACGATCAGCAATATGATCAATTCTCCGATAAGGAAAGGAACAATACCTTTGGATATCTTTTCGATGTTGATATCTCCTATACCGCATGCCACATAGAGATTAACTCCTACAGGCGGCGTAAACAGACCTATTGCCAGATTCACGATCATGACTACACCCAGATGGATCGGATCAATACCAAGTTCAAGGGCAACAGGAGCAAATAGCGGAGTAAAGATATAAAGCGCAGATGTGGAATCCAGAAAACATCCTGCGATCAGCAGCACGACATTTACTATGATAAAGAAAATGATCACATTTCCACCGGTCACTCCCAGCATAAAATCCTTGATCGCCAGATCGAGCCTGGCCCTGGTAAGAACATATGCAAATAATGTAGCACCCATCGTGATAAACATTACTGTAGCCGTTGTCGAACAGGAATCGATCAGAATATCCGTAAATTTATTGAAGGTGATCTCTTTGTAAATAAATATTCCTACCACAAGACCGTAAAAGACGGAGACCGCAGCAGCTTCAGTCGGCGTAAATATGCCGCCGTATATACCTCCGAGAATAATGACCGGCATCAGAAGGCCGAAGAATGCATCCTTGAAGGCATCCCATCTTTCCTTTCCCGAAGCTCTCTCTGTCACCTTCAGATCCATATGTCTTCCGAGCAGCAGCGCTACTATGATCAGTGCTGCGCCCATTAACAGGCCGGGCAGCATACCTGCCACAAACAAATTCGTGATGGAAGCATCAGCGATAGATCCGTATACGACGAATGTGATAGACGGAGGAATAACTACTCCGATAGCTCCGCCGGCCGCCATTAATGCACAGGAAATAGATGCGGGATATCCGGCTTTGACGAGTGCCGGAATCATGATCAGGCCGAGAGCCGCCACCGTGGCAGGTCCTGAGCCGGAAATAGCTGCAAAGAAACATGAAACTACTACACAGACTATTGCCATTCCTCCCCTTATATGCCCCAGGCATTTCTCAGCCAGATTGATAAGTCTGCCTGAAATACCCGCTTTCTCCATAACATTTCCTGAAAGAATGAAGAAAGGAATAGCCAGAAGAACAAACTTACTACTCGCAGATGAACAGAGTCTGGGAAGAACACTCATTATTGCGTCAATCGGCTTTCCTGCGCCCTGCATAAGTATTGCCGCAACGGAAGACATTCCAAGGCATATGGCGATGGGTGCTCCGAAAACCAGAAGGACGATAAACACACAAAGTAATAGAATACCAACCATTATGATCTCTCCTCCTGTTCCTTATAGTCACTGATTATTTTCGGGATGCTTTGTAAAAAAGCGGCGGCAGAAAATGCTGCTCCGATCGGAACAAACGATCCGTAGATCCACTCAGGCCACTGCATGGCTGCTGTTTCCTGACCCAGTGTATACTGGCTGATCACCATCTGCACTCCAAATATAACGATCAGTATACAGAAAACGGCGGATATTATGTATGTGCATATATTGATATACATTTTTGTCTTGGGACTAACTTTATCCGTCACTATGGAAAGGCCCAGGTGAGCTCCTCTTCTGGCTGCGACGGCAGTGCCCATAAAGCTCATCAGTACAAAAAGATAAGTGGATATCTCATCTGAAAAAGCCAGAGAATTATTAAATATATATCTGGCCACTACATTGATGAAAACAAGGACCGCCATGACCGATACGCTTATGCCCGCGACAACTTTTTCTATTTTTTCTAACATTTTGCCGGTCCCTCCTTTTACATTCCAAATGCTGTACAGGCTTCTTCACCATATTCACTTTTCAGATTTTCAATAACATCCGTGATCTCATTCTGAAAAAGTCCGATCTGATCATCTGTCAGGATGTCCACCTGAATACCTTCTTCCTGAAACTCTTTTATAAGCTCTTCTTCCTCTTCCTCAAGCTTGTCTCTTCCCCATTCACATGCTTCCGCCGCACACTCCTGAAGAAGGTCTTTTGTATTATCTTCAAGTCTGTCCCACACTTTTGTGTTTGCCAGGAAAAGATCGCTCTCATAACTATAATTCCAGATTGTCATATAGTCCTGAACTTCATCCATCTTTGCAGATTTTGTAATGCTGCATCCATTCTCCTGTCCGTCAATCGTCCCCTGCTGAATTGCAGTAAATACTTCGGACCAGCTCATAGCCGTAGGATTGGCTCCCAGCGCATTAAAAAAGTTCATGTAGACCTCCGAACCCGGAACACGGATCTTAAGACCTTTCAAATCTTCAGGTTTGGTAACCGCTCTCCTGCTGTTTGTCAGCTGACGGAAACCATTATGGAAGGATCCCAGATAAGTGATTCCCTTGTCTGCCAGAAGCCCGGCATAGTATTCTCCACCTGTTGTATCAATAACTTCTTTGGCTTCTTCATAGCTCTTGAATGTCCATGGAATCGTTGCAACAGACATTTTCGGTTCAATGTTTGCAAGGACGCTCGTAGCATATGCCCCCAGATCCGAGCCTCCTGTCGCGATATATTCCACGCCTTTAGTGCTGTTTCCTCCTGCAAGAGTATCATTGGGAAATACATCGATCGTAACAGCTCCTCCTGACTTCTCTTCTACAAGTTCGGAAAAATGTTTTGCTACCAACGAATCAATCTGAGTATCCGTGCCGTTCACAGCCATGGAAAGATTGATCGTCTGGTAATTAGAATTGACAGTATCTGATGCTGTGCTGCTGCATCCTGTTAAACATCCTGCCGCTACTGTCAAACTGAGTAATACCCCTGGTATTCGTTTGCGCCTTGTCACTGCTCTTAACCTCCTTCTCATAAATGTCTTTTCTTATTTGTTATTGTAGGATGTTGAATATAGTTTATTCTACGTGTTTATAATTGTCAATATACGTTAATTATTTAACGACTGTTTTGTGAATAATAGACAAAATACTGTCTATGTTTTTGTTTATCATCCTACATTGGATTTTAGCTGATTCTCGTATATTACTAACATCTTCCTGTGAACTAAGAAATCATTGTACACTTGAATCTTTAAGGATATAATATGATTACTGTGTGTTCTCATAACACATTCGAAATGAAGGGAGAAATTATGCTGTACAATAATATATTAGAAGCCATCGGCCACACGCCGATGATCCGGCTGAACAGAATGAATAAGCCCGGAAATGCTGAAATTTATGTGAAATTCGAGGGCTTGAATGTCGGCGGCTCTATAAAAACACGCACTGCCTATAATATGATCCAGAAGGCGGAAAAGGAAGGCAGGATCGGTCCGGATACGATCATCGCAGAACCGACAAGCGGCAATCAGGGAATCGGCCTTGCGCTGGTAGGCGCTGTCAAAGGCTATCGCACGATCATCATCATGCCTGATTCTGTAAGTGAAGAACGAAGAAAGCTTGTCCGTCATTACGGTGCGGAGGTGATTCTGGTGCATGACGCCGGCGATATAGGGGCCTGCATCCAGGAATGCCTCGACACTGCGCTGCGCATGCAGGCCGAAGACCCGAATGTTTTTGTTCCACAGCAGTTCGAGAATCCAAATAACACAAAGGCTCATAAGCATCACACAGCGCTTGAGATCATGGAACAGGTTGCAGGTCCGATAGATGGATTTTGCTCCGGAATCGGTACCGGCGGCACGATCACAGGTATCGGCGAGGTACTGAAAGCTCAGAATCCTGATATCGAAATCTGGGCGGTGGAACCGGAAAACGCTGCGATCCTTGCAGGCGGCGATATCGGTACTCATATCCAGATGGGTATAGGAGACGGTATTATCCCTGCTATTCTGAACCGTAAGATCTATGACGATATTTATATTGTGACGGATGAGGAAGCACTTGAAACAGCAAAAGCTCTTGCGCGTGAAGAAGGTATCATGTGCGGTATTTCAAGCGGCACGAATGTAGCCGCTGCTCTGAAGCTGGCTGAAAAGCTCGGTCCGGGCAAAACTGTTGTCACTGTTCTTCCTGATACAGCGGAGAGATATTTCTCCACATCACTTTTCGAAAACGAATGAATCCGTCAAGTTTTTTTGATTAAGCTTTCTGATTATACAGAAAATAACGCAGCTCTGATAAAGAGGAATATTTCCTGTTCCTGATTACATATAGAGAGGTTCACCAATGCCTGTTTTTGATTTTAGTAATGAAAAAAAAGAAGCTGTAAAAGCCGAAAAGACCTATGGGCTGATCTACACCGGCAATCGTTCGGCTGACCCGGATAATCCGATCATGGTACTGGACAATCACAGCGGTCTTCTGACACATCACACTTCTGGAATGTTTACGAGTCCGACTAAGGGAACTGCTTTCATCTGTGATGAATCCGGCAGCAGCGTTAAGGCTGATATCCTTATGATCGATGCCCGTTTTGAAAACCTGACCAGATGGCTTGGGGAAAATCACATCATGGTCCGCCTGTCCGGCAGAAACATGGAACTGGGTTACGCCGTCTACAGAATCCAGGAAACCGGCGTAGCGATGCGGGGCGCAAAGCTTTCGGGCGAAAATGGTTTTCTTCAGTTTATGATGGACAGACTCTTCCAGAGCGATGCGCCTTCTGCAGATGCTCCCGATCCTGATGAGATCGAGGACGCTGATGATATGAAGCTGACAAGCATTCAAAGTATCACTGACTATCTGACATGCGCGGGAAGCACTCTTCCCGATAACATCCGTCTATGGGCCAGACGTAATCTTGCCGTGGCAAAATCTGCGGAGGTAACTCCCGAAGAACGCAGGCACGCACAGCGTGCCCTTTCAATAATGCTGAATATTCAGTGGAAAAACACATCTTTTGAACCCATTGATCCTGTCGAGGCCAGACGTATCCTGGATGAGGAGCTTTACGGATTAGACAATGTGAAGCAGCGTATCATTGAAACGATCATTCAGATCAACCGTACGCATACACTGCCCGCTTACGGTATACTGCTGATAGGACCTGCCGGAACCGGAAAATCACAGATAGCCTACGCTGTCGCGAAAATACTTCGAATGTCATGGACGACGCTGGAAATGAGCTCGATCAATGACCCCGAACAGCTGACGGGAAGTTCCCGCATCTACGCAAACGCCAAACCCGGTCTGATCATGGAAGCGTTTGCCAATGCAGAAAGCTCCAATCTTCTTTTTATTATCAACGAACTGGATAAGGCTTCCTCGGGCAAGGGCAACGGAAATCCGGCCGATGTACTTCTGACACTTCTGGATAACCTTGGTTTTACCGATAATTATATTGAGTGTAATATCCCGACGACCGGCGTATATCCGATTGCCACAGCCAATGACCGGGAAGCTATCAGCGCGCCTTTGATGTCCCGTTTTGCAGTCATTGAACTTCCTGATTATACTCCTGAAGAGAAACGGGTCATTTTTACGAGATTTGCAATGCCGAAAGTCCTGAAACGGATCGGACTTCGCAGCGAAGAGATCGTCCTTACCGAAGAAGCGCTTGATGCGGTGATGGAAATTTTTCGGAAAACCTCCGGTATCCGTGATCTCGAGCAGGCTGCCGAGCACATCTGCGCCAACGCCCTTTATCTGATCGAGGCCGAACACATGACGCAGGTAACCTACACCGCGGAAATGATATTCTCATTGTTTAAATAATGCAGTCTCAGCCAAAGAAACCGGGGACGGAGTTTTGTTCCACTAAAAGTGGAACGAGACTCCGTCCCCGGTTTCTTTTATTTCGTATTCTCTTTTTTTAGCTCATTCATTTTCATTGCGCGGACCTTTAACGGAAGTCCCCACAGTGTAATGAATCCTTCTGCGTCATGATGATCATACATGTCGCCTGTTGTAAAGGATGCCAAAGACTCACTGTACAGAGAGTATGGCGACGTTGTTCCTGCTTTTTGAATATTGCCTTTATAAAGTCTGAACTTAACTTCTCCTGTTACATACTGCTGTGTAACATCTGCAAACGCGGATATGGCTTCGCGGACCGGAGTAAACCATTTTCCCTCATATACGATACTTGCAAGTTTGCTTCCGAGCTCTTTTTTCAGCGCGAGCGTATCACGATCGAGAACAAGCTCTTCCAGCTGCTGATGAGCTTCCATGAGTATTGTTCCGCCCGGCGTCTCATACACTCCGCGGCTCTTCATACCTACTACACGGTTTTCAACGATATCCACAATACCAATGCCATGCTTTCCGCCAAGGCGGTTCAAAGTACGGATAATATCGGACACCTTCATTTTTTCTCCGTTCACTGATGTCGGCACACCTTTTTCAAACGTCATGGTCACATACTCAGCCTCATCCGGTGCTTTCTCGGGCGTAACGCCAAGGACGAGCATATGATCATAGTTCGGTTCCAGGGACGGATCCTCCAGCTCAAGTCCTTCATGGCTGATGTGCCAGATATTCCGGTCACGGCTGTAGGACTGATCCGTTCCAAACGGAAGGTCGATTCCGTGGGCTTTACAGTAATCAATCTCAGCCTGACGGGAATCCATCTGCCATCTGTCATCACGCCACGGCGCAATTACTTTGATATCAGGAGCGAGTGCTTTGATACCGAGTTCAAAACGGATCTGGTCATTTCCCTTTCCTGTCGCGCCGTGACAGATCGCCACGGCATTCTCTTTCCGGGCTATCTCCACCAGCTTCGCGGCTATCGCAGGTCTTGCCATAGCGGTACCCAAAAGATATTTATTCTCATAAACGGCACCTGCCTTTACACAGGGCATAATGTAGTTATCACAAAGATCATCTACCACGTTCTCAATGTAAAGCTTGGATGCGCCTGAAAGCTTTGCTCTCTCGTCAAGTCCGTCCAGCTCCTCTTCCTGACCGCAGTCGATACAGCAGCAGATTACTTCGTAGCCATATGTTTCCTTCAACCAAGGGATGATTGCTGTAGTGTCCAGACCTCCAGAATAAGCCAATACAACTTTATCCATTTTTATTACCTCTTTTCCTTGCAGGCATACCGCCCTGATCTCTTTGTTATTCTATGTATACAGCGTGCATATTATTTATATTTTATGCATATAATGCATGCGGCGACCGCTTTTAAAACAAAATATGCACGTTCGTATTGATATATGCAAATAACATAAGTAATAATATCGTAAATACGTCAGATAAGCAAGACCAAATATATATCTTTATGTTTAAGGCGGCTTTATCTCTACAGTCCGGAAAGTAAAGCCTCTTCTCTTATTCCGATATTTTTATCAACTTATAAATATTCATTTTTTTGCGGCAGTTTCGTTCAGCATCTTATCCCGCATGATTTTTTTATAAAAAAGATATCCTCCCGAAAAATTATAACAGTCAAAACCATTCTGACTCAGAATACGGCATGCGGTGTAACTTCTCAGACCACTCTGACAGATCACATAAACCGGTTTTGACTTTTCTATTTCATTCAGACGCTCTCTCAGATCATCCAGCGGAATATTAATATATCCGTCAATATGTTCCCGGTCATACTCCGGCGCGGTCCTGATATCGAGCAAAGTAACGCTGCCATCTCGAGGAAGACCGGCTGCTTCGTTCCAATGGTATTGTTTCACCTTTCCTGTTTCTATATTCTCAATCATGAAGCCTGCCATATTGACAGGATCCTTAGCCGATGAGTATGGTGGCGCATATGCCAGATCAAGCTCCTTGAGCTGATCCGCCCTGAGTCCGGCAAGGATCGCGGCTGCCAAAACATCAATTCGCTTGTCTGCTCCTTCCCCTCCCGCGATCTGCGCGCCCAGTATCCGCATTGTTTTCTTTTCATAGACCACTTTCATGATCATCGGCTTTGCGCCGGGATAATAACTGACATGAGAAGCAGCTGAAAGAACTACACTCTCATACTCTATTCCGGCAGAGGAAGCGGCTTTTTCCGTTAATCCTGTACACGCGGCTGTCAAATCAAATATCTGTATGATAGAAGACCCCGGCGATCCGCAATAACGGCTTTCCAGACCGCATATATTATCCGCAGCTATACGTCCCTGTTTATTAGCCGGACCTGCAAGAGCTATCACAGCATCCCCGCCGGTGACCAGATTCTTTATCTGAACAGCATCTCCCACTGCATAAACATCCGGCGCAGAAGTCTCCATCCGGTCATTTACAACGATACTTCCTTTTACTCCCAGGCTCAGCCCCGCTTCCTTTGCCAGCCTGTTTTCAGGTGAAATACCGATTGCAAGCAGAACCATATCCGCCGCAAGACTTTCCCCCCCGTCAAGTAATGTCAGGATCTTATTTCCTTCTTCTCTAAATCCGGTAACTGTTCTCCCCAAACTCAAAGAAATGCCGTTACTGCGCATTTTTTCATGAACAAACGACGCAATATCCGGATCAAGCGTATTCATTAGCTGCTTCGGCCGCTGAATAATAGTGATATCAATGCCTGCTTTACAAAGATTTTCAGCAGTCTCGATACTGATATATCCTCCGCCGACAAGCACCGCACTCTTAGGACTGTTTTTTTCAATATACTCACGAATGCGAAGGGTATCCTCGACTGTTCTTAGAGTAAATATCTTTTTGCTGTCAATTCCGGGCAGTTCAGGCCTTACCGGCCTTGCTCCGGGAGATAAAAGCAGCTTATCATATGTTTCAGTCCACTCTTCCCCGGTCAGCAGGTTTTTGACTCTGATGTTTTTTTCTTCCGTCCGGATCTCTATGACCTCATGATATGTTTTAACACGGACGCGGAACCGATTCCAAAATCCATCGGGCGTCTGAAGGGTCAGCTTTTTCTGATCCGTGATCACGCCTCCGATATAATAAGGGAGTCCGCAATTCGCATATGATACAAATCCTGTTCTTTCAAAAACGATGATCTCAGCCTGTTCATCCAGGCGTCTTATCCTGGCCGCGGCTGTGGCGCCGCCTGCCACTCCCCCAATAATAATAACCTTCATTCAAACACCTTATCCTTTCCTTTATGTTCTCCGTTAACGCCAGTTTCTATATGCAGGAACAGAATGAATGTGATTCGTATCCGAATTATCCAGACTTTGCGCGCCGCCGCACGGCAGCACAGCTGCCTTCCTCTGTGCGCCGCGTACATCCCTCGGCGGGTTTCTGTCCCGGAAAATTGACACAATTTCCCAGGACAGAAAAAAACACCCTGAAATCCATATGGGTTCCAGGGTGTGAATGATCTTTCCGCAATTATCGTTTGCTGAACTGCGGCGCTCTACGAGCTTTCTTGAGACCGTATTTTTTACGTTCTTTCATACGCGGATCACGTGTAAGGTATCCTGCTGTTTTCAGAACCGGTCTGAACTCTGCGTCTGCCTCAAGCAGCGCTCGGCTGATTCCATGACGGATAGCTCCTGCCTGACCCGTAAATCCTCCGCCTATTACATTGACCTTAATGTCAAACTTATCAACTGTATCAGTTGCAACGAGCGGCTGACGAACGATCGTTTTCAGCGTCTCAAGGCCGAAATACTCATCGATGTCACGTTTATTAATCGTAATCACACCTGTTCCAGGTGTAAGATATACTCTTGCGATAGATTTTTTTCTTCTTCCTGTTCCGTAGTATCTTGCACTAGCCAATGTCCATTACCTCCTCATTAAAATGTAAGTACTTCCGGCTTCTGAGCTGCATGTGGATGCTCAGCACCTGCGTACACGTGAAGTTTTTTCAGCATCTGCCTTCCAAGCGGTCCCTTCGGAAGCATGCCTTTGACTGCCAGCTCAAGTACTCTCTCGGGCTTCTTATCGAGCATCTCTCTGAGAGTTGTTTCTTTCATTCCGCCTACGTACTCTGAATGACGGTAGTAGATCTTCTGATCAAGTTTCTTTCCGGAAACCTTGATCTTCTCTGCATTAACGATGATCACATAATCACCTGTATCTACAAATGGTGTATATTCCGGTTTGTTTTTTCCTCTGAGGACCTTTGCTACCTCTGTCGAAAGACGTCCGAGTGTTTTTCCGGAAGCATCTACAACAAACCACTTTTTCTCTAATTTATCCGGATTAGCCATAAATGTTTTCATGGATAATAACCTCCTGAAGCTATCAATTCAATAATAACGTTTATTTATGCAAAGGAATGTAAGACTTCCGATGCCGATATGTCCGCCACTGTCCGGATGGTTTTCATATCAAAACAGTATCCCCGCCTGGGCTTTGGCTCTGATACCCTGACAATGTACGCCATGACTATGTTTTTCGCATTGGGAACTACGAAAACCATGCCTCTGCCGCCATGCTTTTTTATAATATTATATGCATGTTTTAATGTCAAGAAAATTTTCCTTTTTCACAGTATTCTCCGCGCCTTTCCAAAAAAAGCGCCGCGTTACTCCCATTCCGGATATCTTATTCCCAGAAGAGTAAGCCCGCATGCCCGTGCGGTAGGCCCTGCCTTACTCCTGTCTCTGGCTTCGATAATAGCCGGAATGTCCTGCGGCTTTAGATTCCCTTTCCCGACTTCCAGCAGTGTACCGGCAATTATTCTTACCATGTTATATAAAAAACCGTTGCCTGTGATCCGGAAATGAATCATGTCATTTTCATTCCACAGTTCCGTCTTATAAACGGTGCGCACTGTACTTCCCCCATTTTCAAAAGTATTTCCTCCTGCTGCCGCAAAACTTCTGAAATCATGAGTTCCTTCTATACATAAAGCAGCCTCCTTCATTTTTTCCAGATCAAGACTTCCATACCAGAAAAAACTATCCCTTCTGCGCAGCGGATCCGGAAACCGGCGATTCAGTATCTTATATTCATAGGTTTTGATGGTCTTTGTAAAACGCGGATGAAACTCTGACGGCACCTCTGCTGACTCCTGGATCCTGATATCCTCCGGAAGTCTCGTATTTAAAGCATAAGCAAATTTTTCGCCGGGCATACGGGCCTCCGTGTCAAAAACAGCCACATTTCCCAAAGCATGGACGCCTGCGTCCGTCCTGCTGGCCCCGATTGTCCTTATCTCTTCCCCCAGCCATGTGGAAAGAGCTCTGTCCAGGACACTCTGCACCGAAGTCCCGTTTGGCTGAACCTGCCACCCGCAATAATCCGTTCCCTCATAAGCCACGGTCAGTTTAATTCGTCGCATAACCTTTCCTCAAAAAGCGGGGCCTGCAGACGCAGGTCCCTCTATATCGCAATTACTGAAACTTCCTGTTCACATATACACTTCTGATCACAGGCTCATACCCGCTCCGGTATATAACAGGAAGGTCTGTTAGACGTTTACCATTTCAGGACGACACGCAGAATGACCGCGGCGGCAAGATATACTGCTATCAAAATATAGGCTGCGACATCTCTTCCTTCATACTTCAGCGGCTTCATCAATGTCCTGCCCTCACCGCCCTGATAACATCTCGCTTCCATCGCAAGTGCCAGATCATTTGCCCTCCGGAATGCGGAAACAAAAAGAGGGACCAGAAGGGGGATCATCGACCTCACTTTTTTTATCATTCCTCCGCTTTCAAAATCCGCTCCCCTTGCCATCTGCGCTTTCATGATCTTATCCGTCTCCTCCAGAAGGATCGGTATGAAACGAAGCGCGATCGACATCATCATAGCGATCTCATGCACGGGTATCCTGATCTTATTCAGCGGCCCAAGCAGTCTCTCGAGACCATCCGTAAGCTTATTCGGCGTTGTTGTCAAAGTCATCAGTGATGTCCCCAGGATCAGGAACACCAGACGAATTCCCATTTTCCCGGCCAGCAGCAGCCCCTCTTTCGTGATTTTCAGAAAGCCGATCCGGTATAGAACTTCGCCGGGCGTCAGAAATGTATTCAGCACCATTGTAAACAAAAGGATCATTACGATCGATTTCAGACCTTTTGTCATAAAGAAAAATGGTACTTTTGACAAAATGATCATTGCCGCCAGAAAAACAGCTCCGACTGCATATCCCCAACTGTTAAATACAAAAAGAGAAATAATATAAGCAAAAGTACCTGTTATTTTTGTCCTCGGATCCAATCGGTGGAGGATCGAATCGGCCGGATAATATTGCCCTATCGTTATATCACGTATCATTTCTGTCCTCTTTCCGGATCCCCCGGCCTTTTTGTTCCTTTTCCTGCCTTCCTTAATGCTTCAAGGATCGCGTCTCTGGCTTCCTCCACCGTAAGAATGTCTGTATCCACATCCAGGCCCTTTCTCTTAAGATCGTTCATCACATAGGTGATCTGCGGTGCAGCAAGCCCTATTTTTTCAAGTTCCTTATAATGTCTGAACACTTCTCTCGGCGTCCCGTCATACTGTTTTATTCCATGATTCATCA
This sequence comes from Eubacterium sp. UBA3720, assembly GCA_002371335.1. Taxonomy (GTDB): domain Bacteria; phylum Bacillota; class Clostridia; order Lachnospirales; family Lachnospiraceae; genus DFHP01. The sequence goes on along the minus strand of DFHP01000123.1, from coordinate 2,669 downwards.
CGATCAGTCTGTCGGCATATTTTGCCACGTCTTCCATGCTGTGAGAGACCAGAATGATTGTCAGATTTCTCTTTTTCTGAAGAGAAGCGATCTGTTCAAAAATATCCCTTCTTCCCTTCGGATCAAGTCCCGCAGTAGGCTCATCCAGGATCAGAACCTCCGGATCCATCGCCAGCACTCCGGCGATCGCCGCCCGTCTTTTCTGCCCTCCCGAGAGTTCAAACGGCGACTTGCCGTACAGCTCCTCCGGCACTCCGCAGTGAGCCAGAGATCGTCTGGCTTTTCGCAAAGCTTCCTCTTCCGTAAGTCCCTGATTTTTAGGTCCGAAACAGACATCCGTCAGAACATCCATTTCAAAAAGCTGATGCTCGGGATACTGAAAAACCAGACCGACTTTGAACCGGAGCGCGTGTCTGTCATAGCCCTCCGCCCAGATATCTTCTTCGTCACATAAGACCCGCCCCTCTGCAGGCTTCATCAGTCCGTTGAAATGCTGGATCAGTGTCGATTTTCCGCTTCCGGTATGTCCTATAACGCCCACGAACTGTCCCTGTGGTATCTCCAGATCCACATGATCCAGCGCACGTTGTTCATAGGCTGTCTTTGCGCTGTAAACATAAGATACATCTTCTAATTTAATCAACATGAAGGATTTCCTCTACCAGTTCCTCTCTGGACAAAACCACTTCGGGCAGGGGCAGACCCGCCTTTCGCAGCTCATATGCCAGAATTGTGATCTGCGGCACATCAAGCCTCAGTTCGGTCAGTTTTTCAACCTGCGAAAAAATCTCTTTCGGCGTGCCCTGCATTACTACCACTCCGTCATCCATGACGAGCACCCGGTCGGCAAGCACTACCTCTTCCATATAGTGTGTGATCAGGATGATCGTCACGCCTTCCTTCCGGTTCAGCTCTCTGACGGCCTCAATGACCTCCTTGCGCCCGTTTGGATCCAGCATTGCCGTCGGCTCATCAAGAACGATACATTTAGGCTTCATTGCCATTACCCCGGCGATGGCAACGCGCTGTTTCTGTCCGCCGGAAAGTTTATTCGGAGAATGCAGACGATATGCAGTCATCCCTGTTTTCTTCAGGCTGTCATCGACACGCTGCCATATCTCTTCTGTCGGCACGCCCAGATTCTCCGGTCCGAACCCCACATCCTCCTCTACAACCGAGGCGACTATCTGGTTGTCCGGATTCTGGAAGACCATACCCGCCCTCTGGCGGATATTCCAGAGGTTTTTTCCATCCGCGGTATTCATTTCGTCCACCCACATCGTTCCCTCCGACGGAGTCAGCAATGCATTAATGTGTTTTGCCAGCGTTGATTTTCCGCAGCCGTTATGTCCCAGAACTGCTATAAATTCTCCTTCTTTTACATCCAGATCGACGCCCTTGAGCGCCCGGGTAACTTTCTTTTCCCGGTCATCTTCACTATATTCGATATAATTAAAACCCAGCTTTAGCGCTTTGATGATTCCCATTTTGTACTCCCGGCTGTTTTCCGGCATCTTTAAAGAAGTTCCGCTTTTGCGCACGGCGCTTCCCTTATTCTGCCTGATCCTCTTTTTCCTTTATTTCCTCCCCTTCATTTTCGGGCAGGACGAAAGAATCTATTGTCTTTCTTATTTCTTCAACTCCCTGTCTGGTAAGTGCGGAAAAAGGAAGTATTTTAAGATCTTTTCCTGCATCAAGGCCTGTGCGGAGCATCTTTATATGCTTCTGGACCTGACTGCGTTTTATCTTATCGAGCTTTGTGGCGATAATGATCGGTTTGAATCCGCTGTCAAGGATCCATTGATACATCATTATATCATTGTTCGACGGTGCGTGACGGATATCCAGAAGCAGAAATACAGCCTTCAGATTATGTGATGTGTTCAGATATTTCTCGATCATCTTTCCCCATGCTTCACGGGAACTGTATGAAGCTGCCGCATATCCATAGCCCGGCAGATCCACCAGATAAAACTCTTTATTCACCTGATAAAAGTTTATTGTCTGGGTCTTTCCCGGCTGTGAGCTGGTCCTCGCAAGCTTTTTGCGATTTATTATGCCATTGATCAGAGAAGATTTTCCCACATTGGATCTTCCGGCAAAAGCCACCTCCGGCTGTCCTGTGTCCGGCAATTTGCTTGTCGGTCCGCACACGATCGCCAGTTCTACATCTTTTATGATCATATCATAGTGCTCCTTTTTTTATTCAAGTCTCGCTCGAGAAACTGAAGGATGAGGAAATTATGTGCACACAATTTCTCATCCACTATCATTTCAAGATCAGGTGAACAGGAAAATACCTCCTGCTTCATTCTCTGATCAGAGCATTCTCCAGCACCTGTTCCATCTGTGAAACAAAAATAATTTCCAGACCGTCTGTGATCTCCGCATCCATCTCGGTTACGTCCGGCTCATTTTTTTCCGGAACAAGTACTGTTTTTATACCTGCTTTTTTTGCCGCCAGGAGTTTTTCCTTCAGACCGCCGATCGGCAGCACTCTTCCCCGCAGCGTGATCTCTCCCGTCATGGCGACATCCGCGCGCACAGGTACTTTCGTGATGGCTGAAAGCATGGCCGTGGCCATCGTGATTCCTGCCGAAGGTCCGTCCTTCGGGACCGCGCCTTCAGGAATATGAATATGGATATCATTCTTTTCAAAGAAGTTTTCC